>CAZPYG010000031.1:0-44717 GCA_964590465.1 uncultured bacterium
AGACCCAGGCCATTAGCGGGCTGGGGGGCATCGGCAAAACCCAGACGGCGGTGGAGTATGCCTACCGCTACCGCGACGACTACAGCTACGTGTTCTGGCTTCGCGCCGATACGGAACTGGAGCTGACCACCAGCTACGTGGCCATTGCCCAGACCCTGAACCTGCCCCTCAAAAACGCCGAAAACCAGAATGAAACCGTGCGGTCGGTGCGGGTGTGGCTGAGCCGCGAGGAAGGCTGGCTGCTGATTTTCGACAACGCCGACTGCCCCGAACTGGTGCAGCCCTTTTTGCCCCATGAAATCAAAGGCCATATTCTCGTCACCTCCCGCGCCCAGGATTTTCAGAACCTCGGCATTGTGCAACCCCTGGAAATGGAAACCCTCAGCCCCCAGGAGGCCATCGCCTTTCTGCTAAACCGCACCGGCAGAACGGATCTTGTAGGGGCGCATTCCCTGCGCCCAATGCAGGGAATGGAACCCTCAGAAGATAATCCAGATGGGCGGATGGTTCAATACCAGGGTTCTGGCCCCCAACCCCCCAATACTGGGGGCTTTGAGGTATCCAAGGACTTGGATGTAGCGGAATCCTCTGAATACCAGGCCGCCACCGACCTCGCCGCCGAACTGGGCTACCTGCCCCTGGCCCTGGAACAGGCCGCCGCCTACCTGGTCACCAACCGGGTACCCTTTGCCGCCTACCTGGCCAGCTACCGCAAACAGCGGCTAAAACGGCTGGAAAAAGCCAGACCTAAACTGGGCCACTACCCCGACTCCATTGCCACCACCTGGGCCTTGAACCTCAAAGAAGTGCAAAAAGATACCCCCGCCGCTGCGGCCCTGCTGAACTACTGCGCCTTTCTGCACCCCGATGCCATTCCCTTTGCCCTATTCACCCAGGGGGCGACAGCACTGGGGGAACCCCTGGCCACGGCCCTGGCTGACGCTGCCGATGACCCGCTGGAACTCTACGACCTGCTGGAGCCGCTGTGCAGCTATTCGCTGATTCGGGTGGAGTCGGAAAGCCAGAGCTTGAGCCTGCATCGCCTGGTGCAGGAGGTGATACGGGCGGAGCTGGGGGATGGGTGGTGCCAGAACTGGGTGGAACCGCTGTTCAAGGCGGCAAAACAGGTGCTGCCCGAAAAAGACGATGACCTTGACTACAAAGACTGGCCCACCCTGGCCCCGCTGGTAAACCATGTGCAGGAACTGGCTAACCATTGCCAGCAGCAAGACATCGCCTCTACCGAAGCGGCTGATGTATTTCATGCCATGGGCGTTTATCTGCTGGAAAGAGGGCAGTATGCTCTGGCTGACCCGCTTTTGCAGAAGGCTTTGGAATTACGGCGAAGTCTGCTAGGTGGTGAACACGAAGATATTGCCGCCAGCTTAGACCGAGCTGCTAGATCCCATGAGCTGCAAGGTCGCTATGGGGAAGCCGAACCCCTCTACCAGGAGGCCCTGGCGATGGTGAAACGGCTGTTAGGGGAGGAGCATCCCCATGTCGCCCAAAGCCTCAACAATCTGGCTTTGCTCTACAAAAATCAAGGGCGCTATGGGGAGGCTGAACCCCTCTACCAGGACGCCCTGGCGATGCGAAAACGGCTGTTGGGTGACAAGCATCCCGATGTCGCCCTTAGCCTCAATGATCTGGCGACGCTCTACCACAATCAAGGGCGCTATGGGGAGGCAGAACCCCTCTACCAGCAAGCCCTGGCGATGAATAAACGGCTGTTGGGAGACGAGCATCCCCATGTCGCCACTAGCCTCAATAATCTGGCGACGCTCTACCAACAGCAAGACCGTTTTGGCGATGCCCAACCTCTTTTAACAGAAACTGTAAATTTGTTTCGACAGTTGTTGGGCAATGAGCATCCCAATTTAGCTGTAAGCCTCAACAACTTAGCCAAGTGTTATCGCGAAACCGCTGACTACGATTGCGCTGAAGCACTCTGCCAGGAAGCCTTAGCCATCGCCCAAAAAGCCTTGCCAGAGGATCACGAGCTAAACGGTCGCTTTCTGGACGATTTCGCCACCCTCCGCGCCGCCCAGGGCCGTACCAAAGAAGCCCGCTCCCTCTACCAGCAAGCCCTGGCCATCCTCGAACCCAGGCTGGGGGCTGAGCATGCCTGGACGGTGCGGTGTCGGGAGAATTTGGGGAAGTTGGATAATGGGGAGTAGGGAGTAGGGAGTAGTGTGGATGAGTGGATGAGTGGATGAGTGGTGGGGCATCTGGTTTTGGGTCGGCTCCTGTAAGAGGTATGATCCCATCTCTATCGAGTAGTTCAAGGAGCAATTTGGGCTTATGAAACCGCTAACTCGAATTACCTTGAACCCCGAAGTTATGGGTGGAAAACCCTGTATCCGGGGTCTTAGAGTCACGGTAGGCACCATCGTAGGGCTTTTAGCCAGTGGGCGTTCTACCGACGAAATCCTCAGGGCCTATCCTTATTTAGAAGCTGAAGACATCTATGAAGCGTTGTCTTACGCGGCTTGGCGCGCCGATGAGATTGAAGTACCTCTCGCTTCAATATGAAGATCGTTCTAGACATGAACTTGTCACCTGACTGGATGCCTATTCTTGCTGCAGCCGGACATGAGGCGGTTCACTTTCAACAGTTTGCCAATGAGCTGGCAACAGGTGCTCTCATTACGATTAACGAGAATAACGCCAGAGCCAGAGTTCTACCGATCCGAAGAGGGAGGTAAAAAGGTATGAAAGCCTATGAGTTTGCAGGAGAAGTTCTGCCTGATGGCCAGCTTAAACTGCCAGAGTCAGCCAGGGCGCAGTTGGCGGGGCAGCATGCTGTTAGAGTTATTGTGCTGGTAGAAGACTCATCCGAAGATGAGGAAGACGCTGAATGGCGCGTTATGGCGGCTGAGCAGTTTTTGGCGGGCTACAGCGAAGCTGATGCAATCTACGACACGCTGTAGCGATGGCCATCTATCAGCCGGGTGATGTGGTGTTACTGGCGTTTCCCTTTACGGATGGCGTTCGCCAAAAACAACGCCCAGCCCTGGTTCTGCTGGATACCGGCGATCCAGATATTGTGGTGGCTAGGATTACCAGTCAGCCTTACACAACGGCTTTTGATGTTGCTCTTTCAGATCATTCCGACGCAGGCTTGCTGCTGCCTTCAGTGGTACGGCTGCATAAGCTTGCGACTCTGGAGAAAAGTACGGTTAACCGTTGCTTGGGACATCTCTCGCCCCAAGATTGGGCAAATGTCAGGAACGTTCTCAAAATAATATGGAGTCTAAGCCCACAACCATGAGGCAGCGTCAAGGCTTGCATTCGGGTGGGTTATCTTTAAATCACGATCGCTGTGAGCATCTGGGTTATGACCATCGAAGTCACCTTAAAACTCCCCAATGGTCTGGTCGAAGACGCTCAACGTTTGGGTGATGCCACCAGCAAAGACGCCTCGACCGTGCTGACAGAAGCCCTCGAACAGCTCTGGCCCACGTTGGAAAACTTTTCGGAGGAGGCTTTTTTCCCTGCCATATCGGGGCTTGAGGACCATGAGGTGTTAACTCTCGCCATGGGGAAAATGCAGGAGTCTCAAAATATTCGGCTAGGTGAGCTACAAAGCGTGGGTAAAGCCGAAGGGTTAAGCGAGCCCGAAAGGTACGAACTTTTGGCCTTGCTGCAGGTTTATCAGCTGGGGCAATTGCGAAAATCCGAAGCTCTGGCAGAGGCCGTGAAGCGAGGATTGATTGAACCTGTAGCTCAATGAGTACAATTTCTGCAGCCATCCGAGCGCGGGTTCGGCAGAGAGCAGGAAATCGCTGCGAATACTGCTTGAGTCCCCAATCACTGGTCATGGGCAGGTTACAGATTGACCATGTTTTGCCCCTCGCCAAGGGCGGCTCGGATGGAGAAGATAATCTCTGTCTAGCTTGTGAATTATGCAACCAATACAAGTTGACCAAGACAGAGGCTGCCGATCCCCAAACGGGCGAAACCGCCCCGCTATTCAATCCGCGTCACCAGGTATGGCATGAGCACTTCGTTTGGAGTCAGGATGGGACTGAAGTGTTAGGTAGAAGCTCTTGTGGGCGGGCAACAATTGGAGCCCTGAGGCTCAATAATTCATTGGCGAAAGCCGTTCGTCGCAATTGGGTTAAGGCTGGATGGCATCCTCCCTAAGCCCGAGGCTGAGCATCCCTGGACGGTGCAGTGTTGAGGAAATTTGGCGAAGTTGGATAATGGGGTTTAGGGACTGGGTGCCTATCGGGCTTGCTGAATTAACCTGATTTATCTCAAAGGCACCCGGTCCCTGATGCAGCCGATTGCTCAAGGGAGTGAGTAATTTGAACACCGGTATCCAATGGCAACAGGTTGAAGGCATTGTCGAGTCTGGCCACAAAGTCGCCTCGGGCACAGCATCTGATAGCCCTTATTCCAGCGGCACCATCGCCATGCAGACCCCATTCTTCAAAACCCTTGGCCTGGACCTGGCGCAATACTTTCCAGGCACTTTGAACATCTCGATTGCCCCTAAGACGTTTCAGCTAAACCAGCCCGAATTCACGTTCCGCCAGGTGGAGTGGACGGATCGCCATCCTCCCGAAGATTTTTCCTTCTCCCGCTGTCGAGTCCTGTTCCAGGGATCTCGTTACGAAGGCTGGATTTACTCCCCCCATCCTGAAACTAAGAAGCGAAACTTCCAAAGCCCTTCCATTTTGGAGGTCATCGTTCAGCCGATAACGTACATTCGCTATGGATCCAAGGTGTTGCTTGAGTACAACCCTTCTGAAATCAAGGTGAACTAGAGCATCGGTGTAGGATGCGAAGATTCCAGACCAGCGTAGGATGCGTTATCGGCCCACCAATCCACGCAAAGTCACACACACTCTAACTTTGGGCCGTAACGCATCGCTTACAGTATTGGGCTTCTCGCTGGACGCAAACGGTGCGTTCCGGCCAGAGCAGAGTGCTTTGCCCCATCGCCTGGTGAACCTGAGGCCGGGACACACCCTACACATCATCAAGCTTTTGGTAAGTTCGATGGAGTGGTTTTCCTTCTTTTTCGACCACCTTAGATAGGGCTGGTCGGCTCGACCCTGTGGCCTGATCAGCATTGTGGTTCAGGCTGATCGGCATCCTCCCAGTTAAGGATTGCGGTAGCAATGTCATCCCCCGATTCCTCATGGACTCCCAGGGAACCTCGCATCCATACTGTCTCAACACCCGCCAATGCTGAAAGCGACTCCATCTCGGCCTTAGACGCATCTGGCGACTGCTGCCCAATCACCACCATCAGCGGCACCGAGAGGGACTGCGCCCAGCCAATGTACTCTTCCCGCGAGGTAGCGGGGTCCAGAGTTCCGGTCACGAATGCCGCCGGGGCATAGCGGGCGTTCTCTTTTTGGGTGATGGCATACTTCTGGGCCATGAAGTCCGGCGTCAGGGTGCCCTCATCCACAAAAACATGGCGCTGGTACATCCACCGTAGAAAAGCCGGGGCGGTGTTGAGGGTGTAGAGAGCGTCGCCGACCAGGGGCGATCGCACCAGCTCCCGCACCCCATCCCGCATGGTCTGGGGTGCCCCCATCACCGCCAGGGGACCGCGCCAGGTGGGAGAGGTCAGCACCATGCGAGACCAGACGCCCGGCTTTTGAGCCCCCAACCGCAGGGCGTAGCCAGCGGCATGGCCAGCAGCAACGACGGCAATGGGTTCAGAAAACTGGCTCTGCACAAAGTCGCTCAGGCCCTGGTAGAAGAGGTCGGGGCGGTAGTCCAGGGGCAAACGGCTGGAGTCGCCAAAGCCAGGCCAGTCAAGGGCAATTACCTGATGTCGTGACGCCAGCCCCTGGGCCAGGTCCGCCATTTCCGACCGGGAGGAAACGGTGCTCAGGGCCGGCAAAAGCAGGACAGGAGAACCTTCTCCCAGGATTTCGTAGGCAACGGAAATGGGCTGGTTGTGCCACTGCCAGGGGTAGGTAGCGACGGTTCCCCCAATCTGAGGTTGGATATCGGTTGTGCTTGCTGCGGAGGTTTGACTGGTCATGATTTCAATTTTAGGTTTTGGGTTTTGGGTTTTAGATTTTTGGAATGAAATTAAGCGTCCAACTGAGAAGCTGATTAAGTATGCCGTAGCATGGGTCAAACAAAGTGCGACCCACGAGAGCCTTGGGAACCGTGGATTTTCTCCTGGCGGAGACGCTGCGCGTATAGCCCTTCGGGCATGGCTAGCGCTAGGGCAAAGCCTGTCCGTAGGACAAACGTAAACTCGACACTACGCTACAAATCCTAAATTTAAGTCTTAACTATGTGGTAGACGCAACATTGGATAGAAGGAATCTGTAGAAAGGTATTGCTGGCTGATCTGGACCTACAAAATCAGCCGCCGCAAATCAATGGCAACATCAGGCATCAGCAGGGGAGCCAAACGGTCCTGCTCGCCAAAGGTTTGCTCAGTTTGATAATCTCCATCCTGGGGATTTTGAAACACCAGAACCTGCCGCTGTTTGAAATTGACAATCCAGTATTCAGGGATGCCTGCTCTGGCATAAATTTTAGATTTGCTGCCCCGGTCTCGTTTCAGGGGGGAGTCTGCCACCTCTATCAACAGCAGCACCTCCTCAAGGTAGGGATGACGGGTACGATACCGGGTCTCATCCTGGCGCACAATGGCAAAATCTGGCTCAGGTTCAGAGCCGGGGGCAAGGGTGATGGGAAGCTGTACCCGCACCTTAGCTCGACGGGCGAACAGAGCTTTCAGGTAGTCACCTCCATCGTCAATCCGCGAGGCATAGGGAGGATCTTGCGGTACCCTCTCTACAATTTGGCCATCCAAAAGCTCAACCCGGTCTTCCGGCGTCAAAATACCAGACGCCAGCATGCGATGGTAATCATCTACGGTCCATCGTTTTAGCGGCAAATCTGCCAGTCTTAAAGGCGAGAGTTCTACCATAAGTTAAGGATGGCGCTATCCAATTAGTTTAACGAGTTAATCTTATTTATTAAGGTGTTATACCATCTCTCGCCATTATGATGGTTTGCAAAAAAGCACTCTGGCACTCAGGCTTGTCTCACAGAAAGGTTCAATGCTCCTATGCTTAACGCCCATTGGTTTGACGAAGATAACAACGGCTATAAATCCTTTGAAATGCCGGGGGCAAAACCCCACTATAATCCTGACCGACCGGGCCAGGTGGAGCATATTGCGCTGGATTTGAGTCTGGATCTGGACAAACAAATCTGCGAAGGCACCTGCAAAATTCGCATCATGCCGGTGCGCGACGGCATCGACAAACTTACCCTGGACGCGGTGGATCAGCAGATCGAATCGATCAAAGTGGGCAGCACCAAACAGGAGTTTGACTACGATGGCGAACAGCTCCACGTCCGCCTTAAGCAGCCCACCAAAGCAGGCAAAGCCCTGACCCTGACCATCGCCTACCGGCTGGACCAGCCCCAGCGGGGCATCTACTTCATCGGTCCCGACAAGCACTACCCCGACCGGCCCGTGCAGGTGTGGACCCAGGGGGAAGACGAGGATTCCCGGTTCTGGTTCCCCTGCTTCGACTATCCGGGGCAGCTCTCCACTTCGGAAATTAAGGTGCGAGTGCCCGGCAAGTACCAGGTGGTCTCCAACGGCGAGCTGGTGGAGGTGAAGGAAGACGGCGACGACAAAATTCACCACTGGCACCAGAAGCAGGTGCATCCCACCTATCTGATGGCCCTGGCGGTAGGCGAGTTCGACGTAATTCAGGACCAGTGGCAGGACATCCCCGTCACCTACTACGTCGAAAAGGGCCGCCAGGACCAGGGGCAGCTCACCATGGGCAAAACCCCCCAGATGATCGAGTTCTTCAGCGAAAAGTACGGCTACAAATACGCCTATCCCAAATACGCCCAGGTGTGCGCCGCTGACTTTATCTTTGGCGGCATGGAGAACACCTCCGTCACTATCCTCACCGACCGCTGTTTGCTGGATGAACGGGCGGCGTTGGACAACCGCAACTCTGAATCCCTCGTCGCCCACGAGCTGGCCCACCAGTGGTTCGGCGACCTGCTGGTGATCAATCACTGGAGCCACGCCTGGGTAAAGGAAGGCATGGCCACCTACTCGGAAGTCATGTGGACCGAGAAGGAGTACGGGGCCGACGATGCCGCCTACTACCGCCTGGGCGAAATCCGCAGCTATCTCTCCGAAGACAAGAGCCGCTACCGTCGCCCCATGGTCACTCATATCTATCGGGAGGCCATCGAGCTGTACGACCGCCACATCTACGAAAAGGGCGGCTGCGTCTACCACATGATTCGCACCGAGTTGGGGGATGAGCTGTTCTGGAGGGCCATCCATACCTTCGTGCAGGACCATGCTCACCAGACGGTGGAAACCATCGACCTGCTGCGGGCCATCGACAAGGCCACCGGACGCAACCTGCGGTTCCTGTTCGACCAGTACGTGCTGCGGGGCGGACACCCCGACTACAAAGTGGCCTACAGTTGGGATGGCGACAGCAACCTGGCCAAGCTCACCATTACCCAAACCCAGGCCAAGGACGGCGACACCAGCAGCACCAGCGGGCTGTTTGACCTGCGCATCCCCATCGGCTTCGGCTACGTGGGCAGCGGCAAGTCCGCCAAGGTGACTGTAGAAACCTTCACGGTGCGCATCCACGAGCGGGAGCAGGCCTTTTTCTTCCCCCTGAAGAAAAAGCCCGACTTCATCAGCTTTGATGTGGGCAACAACTACCTGAAGACCGTGGAGCTGGAATATCCCGTCGCAGAACTCAAGGCTCAGCTCAAGCATGATCCAGACCCGCTGTCCCGGATTGAAGCGGCAACCGCTCTGGCCAAGAAGGGTAGTCTGGAAGCGGTAAACGCCCTGACGGCAGCCCTGACGGATGATCCCTTCTGGGGCGTACGGGCTGAAGTGGCGGAGCAACTGGCTTCTGTGAAGCTTGATCAGGCGGTGGCAGGACTGCTGAAAGGACTGAAGGATAAGGAATCCAAAGTCCGTCGCGCCGTTGCGGAAGCTTTGGGAGACATCAAGACTGCCGAAAGCTATAAGGCATTGAAGACCATCGCCGACAAGGGCGACAAAAGCTACTACGTGGAGTCCGCTGCCATCCGCTCCCTGGGTAAAGTGGGTGCCGCCGACTTCGACGGCAACGCCAAAGAAAAGAAAACCCTGAAGCTGCTGGAAGGCATCCTCAAGGAGCGGCAAGGCTGGAACGAAATGGTCCGCTCTGGCGCTATCGGTGCCCTGAGCCACTTCAAATCTTCGGAAGAAGCGCTGGAAATCATCCTCAAGTACACGGAACCGGGCGTTCCTCAAGCCTTAAGACTGTCGGCGATTCGCGCTTTGGGTACCATCTCCAAGGGGCAGAGCAAGCCCAATGTGGAGCGCATTCTGGACCGGCTGGACACCATCGCCCACGAGAGCTTCTTCCTGACCCAGGTTTCGGCGGTGATTGCCCTGGGGTCTATGGAAACTCCCCGGGCCATGGGCATCCTCCAATCCCTGGCGGACCACACTCCCGATGGCCGGGTCCGCCGCCGGGCCCAGGAAGCGGCACAGCAGGTGCAGAAAGCCATCGGCAAAGACCAGGCGGTGGAAAAGCTGCAGCAGGAAATCGATGAGCTGAAGCAGTCGAACCAGGAGTTGAAAAGTCGGTTGGAGACCCTGGAAGCCAAGGCTAAGGCTTAGCCCGCAGGTACCGGGGGCCTTTTCTGCTGGCAGGTCAAACAGGTTTTGGACCCAGGCATCGGGTACCTGAACTTTTATCTGTCGTTATGTCGCCCTGAGGGAGCAGTCTTCTCCTGAGGGGCATTCTTTAAGACAATCTCATGGCTGAGGAAGACATTGGCTGCCACGATGTATGTCCTCTGGCCATGGGGAAGCCCTGGCCGCGCCACCTTTTGCCGACCATAGTCAAACGAACGATGCAGCTATAAGCGGAGTTTGACCAGTTGGTCGGTCGCCTGCCGACCTGATGCCTTTTTGAGGTACAAACTATTCCACAAAGTATGACCCGTACATGATGTACTCGTCGCTGGCGGCCTTGTCGCGGCTCTCGTAGAAAGCGACGTCTACGGAAGTGGTTCCGCCGGTTTCATCGGTTTTGGGGAGAAGTTTGATGTAGGGGTTCTGAGTTTCGTAAAAAGTTGGGTTGGACTCCAACTGGAGAAGATAGCCGTCTTCGGTGCTAACCACCGTGTAAGGACTGCTTTGACCACTACTCCATTGCACCTGATCAGGAGTTATGGTCATCGAGCCAAAGGTAAAGAGCACATTGCTGGCCGGTTCCCACTGGCGGGTCAGGGTGTCGGGTAGGGAGGCGCTGGATGGGGCTGAAGGGGGATTTTGGGGCTCTTCGGTGGTAGTTTCGGCGGAAGGTTTAGGGGGATCCTTCGGTTGGTTGGTACTGGGTTTTGTTTCAGATGTATTGTTCTGGGTCGGAGTTCCCTCGGGGTCGCTGGTCTCAGGGGCGATGTCGGTGTTTGACGGCCCATTGGTGGCGGTGTCTCTCTGGCAACTCGCTAGCAGTAAACTGCCGCTAGATAACAGAGCAATGAAACTGGCCAGGATAAATCTGGAAATGGGCATCCGACAAAACCACTAAGACGTTGTGTTACGCAGCTTATCGTAAGATTGCGAGTCCATCTCTGGGCTCTGGAGTCAATGTAGAGATGATAGCTAACGTTGTAGCCTATTGAACTCCCTCAGATGCTACATATCAGGACAATGGCAAACCTTGTCCAAGCCCAACTCGAGATCTGGACTTGGTATAGAATTTCAAACCAGCAGACCTGGGGAAGGAATTGTTAACGAACATACTTTCTTGTTCTGCCTTCTATTCCGATGATGGTTCTAGGCTCGTTTTGTGGGCACTATGGCTTTGTCCAGGTCCATAACCCAATCCCAGGCCATTCCCAAAATTACCTCTCAACGCTGAAATTTGGCAAAATCAAAGCCATTTTGGGCACAACATCCTGCACGTTCAGGGCACCATAATTTGCTGACTTGTATAAGATTCTTTCGACCGCTAAAGTTGGGGTTACTCCGAGGATGCCTGCCATGTCTCAGATGATTCGCTCTTCGCCCAATACAACGGCGACCATGGTCACTGCAGATGTTGAACTCAAACGAGTCTTCAAGTCCTTTGGCGCTGACATCGCAGTGCGTAACCTTAACCTGGCAGTACAGCAGGGAGAATTTTTCAGCATCCTGGGGCCATCCGGCTGTGGCAAAACCACCACTCTGCGTTTAATTGCTGGCTTCGAAAGCCCCACCTCCGGAGAGATTTTAATTCGAGATAGCGACATGGTAAGGGTTCCGCCCTTTCGCCGTCCGGTCAACACGGTTTTTCAGAGCTATGCCCTGTTCGACCACATGACGGTCAAAGACAATATCGCCTTCGGCCTCAAAATTAGGCGCATGGGGGCAGCCCAGGTCAAAGATCGGGTGATCGAAGCCCTGCATCTGGTCAAAATGGAAAGCTTTGCCAATCGATATCCGGCTCAGCTGTCCGGTGGACAACAACAGCGGGTAGCCCTGGCGCGGGCTCTGGTGAACCGACCCGCAGTGATGCTGCTGGACGAACCCCTGGGAGCCCTGGATCTGAAGCTGCGCAAACAAATGCAGGTGGAACTCTCGAACCTGCACCGGCAGCTGGGCATCACCTTCATTATGGTCACCCACGACCAGGAAGAGGCCCTATCCCTCTCAGACCGCATCGCGGTGATGAACAATGGGGAAGTCGAGCAAATCGGCACTCCCAGCGAAATCTACGATCAGCCTCGCACCCCCTTTGTGGCAGATTTTATCGGCGATACCAATCTGCTATCAGGGCAGGTGCAGCAGCTCGATGCTACCACCCTCAGAGTCATGACCCAAAGCGGGCTTCAGGTTTTAGTGAAGGATCATCAGCGAGACAATGCTCCGTCCCTGTCCCAGGCTGTGGTGGTGAGCGTGAGGCCCGAAAAAATTCATCTGAGTTTGGCAGCGCCCACCGATAATGCTAATTGCTATCGAGGACAAGTCAGTCATGTTATGTATTTGGGCACCCATGTCCACTGTGTTGTGCGCCTTACGTCAGGTGATATGCTGACGGTTCTGCAACCCAACCGATCGGATTCAACCGTGGCCGTTGACACCCCTGTCCATGTCCACTGGAATAAAGACGACTGCCTGGCGCTACAAGCTTAGTAACTGATTTCAAGTATCTATTCCAAAAGCCTCCCGATATTATTTACGCTTGCTAACCTTCATTGACATCCTTTGAACCGTTCGCACACCACACTAAAACATCTGAAAATAGACCATTAACCGCATCTAGCTAAATTGGGGAGAATACCGTGCCTCGTAAACCACCCATCCTTTCCACTCGGCCCTTTACCCTGGGAACCACCCGCCGTCGATTTCTTCAGGGTTCTGCCGCTGCCCTGGCTGGGGTAACGCTATCTAACTGCCGTCAAAATCTGGCGGTTGATAATACGACTACCTCCGCCCCTGAAGGCACCGCAACCGGCGACTCAGATACCCTGCACATCTTTACCTGGGCCAACTATACCGACGATACCCTCTCCCAGGAATTCACCGAACGCACCGGTATCAAGGTGGTCATCGATATTTACGATTCCAACGAGACCATGCTGACCAAGATGCAGGCCGGGGGTGGCAGCGCTTACAGCATCATCTACCCTTCCGACTACATGGTCTCAGAAATGATTGACCTGGAAATGTTGATGGAGCTAGACCCCACCCGTCTCGAAGGCTTGGATCGGCTGCTAGACAAATGGGCCGACCCTGCCTACGACAGCCAGAACCGTCACAGCATTCCCTTCAGCTGGGGCACCACCGGGCTGCTCTACAACCGGGAAGCGGTGCCTGGCAATCCCGAAGATTGGACCTATCTCTGGGAAAATCAGGATGCTCTGTCAGGTCAAATTTCTTTGCTTGACGATATGCGCGAGACCCTGGGAGCCGTGCTCAAGTCCTTGGGATATTCCTACAATTCCACCGACCCGGCTCAACTGGAAGCAGCCTATAACCGCCTGTTGGAACTGAAACCCCACCTGGCAACCTTTAAATCCTCCGGCTTTGAGGACGAAATTCTCGGTGGTGACCTGAATGTAGTGATGGCCTACTCCAGCGATGCCATTGCCGTCACCCAAGAGGACGATCGCATGGCATACATCATCCCTACCAGCGGTTCTTCCCTTTGGACTGATACGATGGTGATTCCCAACACGGCTCCCAATGTAGACGCCGCCTACCAGTGGCTCAACTTCATCCTGGAGCCTGAGGTGTCTAAGGCTGCCGTCGAACGTCTTTTCTTTGCCACTCCTAATCAGGCCGCTTACGAACTGCTGCCCGCCGATTTGAAGGCTAACGATGACCTGTATCCCCCTGAGGATACTTTAGCCAAGTGTGAAGGCATTGAACCTGTAGACAGTGCTGCCGATGACTTGTTTGACCAGTACTGGACCCAGGTAACGAGTGCTTAGGGGTAGGGAGTTGGGAGTTGGGAGTTAGGGCTATGGCGAGTCCCCCTGTTAGAACGGCAGGTCCATTGAATAGGCTGATGGTCTGGTTCTCTCGGAAAGGTTGGGGGCAACAGTGGCTTGGGGGCCTGGTGTTGCTCGGTCCTGCGGGGGTATGGCTGTTGCTGCTGCTGGTGATTCCCACTTTTCTGATTCTGGAAATTAGCCTGGTGCCGGGGTTGCGGCTGGGAGAACCCAGCGGCGGCTATGGCCTGGGGAATTATCTGCAAATCTTACAGCCGGTGTATTTGCGGGTGATCTGGCGGTCACTGCTGTTCGCCTGTGGCTCTACCCTGCTGTGCCTGCTGCTGGGGTTTCCGGTGGCTTACTGGCTGGCGTTAATGTCGCCGAAACAGTGGCGCAATTTGCTGCTGGTGGCTTTTGTGCTGCCGTTGTGGACGTCTTCCCTGCTGCGGGCCTATGCCTGGACCACCATTTTGCGATCTACGGGAGTGCTGAATACGATTCTCGGGTTTTTCCAACTGCCCACCCAACAGTGGCTCCACACTTCAACGGCGGTGCTGATAGGGTTGACCTATAGCTTTTTGCCCTACATGGTCCTGATCCTGTACGCCTCCCTCGAGAAGCTGGATACCCGTCTACTGGAAGCCTCGGCTGACCTGGGAGCAACCCCCCAGCAAACCTTCTGGAAAATTACCGTACCCCAGACCATGCCGGGCATCGCTGCCGGTTGTCTACTGGTGTTCATTACTACCCTGAGCGATTTTGTGGTGCCGACCCTGTTGGGGGGGGCATCCTCCATGAATATTGCTCGCCTGATTTACAACCAGTTTTTGGGGCCGACTCGGGCCTGGGGGTTCGGCTCAGCTTTGAGTATGGTGCTGATTCTGGCGGTGAGCCTGGCGATTGCCCTCCTGCTCAAATACGGTGACAAAAGCTCCATGACCGAAACCTCGCAATAAAATAATTGACAATGGGCTAACTGCAAATTGCCAATGACCCGTTGGGTCAACTTTCTTTCCCTCATCCCTGGAACGACCCTCACTATCCTGATCATCAGCATCGCCTTTTTGAGGTTCTACAATGAAACCGATTTCCAGCTCCTCGGACAGTTCACCAACCCCAGACTCTGGAGTAACAGACTCACTGTGGTAGCCATCCTGGTGGCGTTGGTTAATTTCGGCATTGTAGAGCGAAGCTCGCGCGAAGCGTGGGACCGTCGAAACCGAGAAACAGATCGCCTGGCTGAAGAAAAACAACGAAGAATTAAAGAAAAACAACGAAGAGTTGAGGAGAAAGAACAGGCGACTCGCCGAACTCGAATCGAAACTGAACGAGATCTTGCACTCCTGAACTATTTAGCAGACCCATCGGATGAAAGCCGACAGAAACTGAATCAAGTGTTAGCAGTGCTGAATGAGTATCGGGAGAGCTTGACCTAGTACAAAGCTTTCTTAGTTCTGCAACATCCTGATGCAAAAAGGACAGGGGATCTGGGGGGGCAGGGTATGTTATTTACTGTCAAAACGTTGTACCAGGAAAGGGGCAGAGAGTGATTGAGAGCACGACTGGGCGGTGGCACGAATGACACAAACGTCCTCAAGGATGACCTGGCAGAGCTTGTTTACCGCCCTGATGTATGGGTTTATGTACTTCCCCATCATCGTGCTGGCAGTTTACAGCTTCAATGCCTCCCGGTTTAGCGCCAACTGGGAAGGGTTCAGCCTGCGCTGGTATCGCAGTTTGTTTAGCGATGGGCGAATTTTTCTGGCCCTGAAGGACAGTCTCACCATCGCTTTTGTCGCCGTAGGTATCTCTGCCGTACTGGGGACGATGATGGCGATTGGCCTGGCACGGTATCGATTTCGAGGCCAGGCTTTATATCAAGGGGTGGCTTATTTGCCGCTGATTATTCCAGATATAGCGATCGCGGTGGCCACCCTGGTCTTTCTCGCCTCCATGGCTGTTCCCCTGAGTATCTGGACCATCATCGCCGCCCACATGGTCTTCTGTCTGGCCTATATTGCTGTTGTCGTCTCCAGTCGGCTGCAGAACCTGGATCCCTATCTGGAGGAAGCCGCTTTAGACCTGGGTGCAACCCCCTTTCAAGCCCTGGTCAAGGTGCTGCTGCCCCAACTGGCCCCCGGCATCTTAGCCGGCGGCCTGCTGGCCTTTGTGTTGAGTATGGATGATTTGCTGATCTCCAGCTTTACCGCTGGCGGGGGAGCGAACCCCCTACCCATTGAGATCTTCAGCCGGGTTCGTACCGGCGTTAAGCCCGATATTAACGCCCTCAGCGTCGTGCTGATTCTCGGTTCCGCGCTGCTGGCGGCCCTGGCAGAGTACCTGCGATACCGCAGCGAACGGCGCAAACTGAGGGCGGAGTAGCCTCAGCCACCGGCGACAAACCAGCCAGAGCCATCGCCACTTCTTCAGAGTTGTACTCGGTGTCAATCAACAGACTGGCCTGGTAGTCCATGATGGAAATTCAAACATGGGGGATAGCCGTCTCGGCTGTCCAAAGGTAGGCAAGATGTCTGCCCTACAAAACTTGGATGTAATATAATCCCCATTCCCGAATAGAAAAATGAAAAATCCCAGGGTTCTCGCAGAACCCTGGGATCTAAGGTCACATCAAAGGCCTATCCCTTAATGATGATGGTCCCCATGACTACTATGGCTGTGTCCGTGGGAATGCCCATGGTCATGGGAATGCCCATTGTGAGTATGGAACTTCGTCGCCTGGTTCGCCGCCAGGGAGGGATTCACTGCCAGGGCATCTTCCTCCAGCAGGTCGGCAATGTGCTTGTCAGACCAGGCCGCAGCCATCCTCAGGAATTCGGGATCATCGTTGACGCAGGGCATTTGTACGTAGGTCACATCGGGGCGTTTGCGGCGCAGGGCCTCAATGATGTGCTCCACATCCAGCAGGGTTTCATGGTTTTCTGTGGCAAAACCGATGGGCATAAAGACCAGAGCCGTTGCACCGAGGTCCATCAGGTTCTTACCCGCCAGCATGGCATTGGGTTGGGTCCACTTAATCAAGGGCGTATCGTGGTTCAACCAGCCCACTGAAATCAAGGGATACTTGTTGATCAGCTGATCCCGCACCCGGTCGTAGAGCTTCTGGCTTTCGTCAATACCGGAGGTAAAGCCCTTCGCCTCATGGGGGCAACCGTGGTTCATCAACACGATGCCGGTCTGGGAGGGAAGGTGAGCTACGGCCAGATCTTTTTGAATCTTTTCCTCGACCATCTTTGCCAGCAGGTCGATATAGTCTTCTGTGTCAAAGAAAGAGGGAATGTAACGCATTCCCTTGACCCAGTGATCGGTGCCGTCGGATAGCTTGGCTAAGGCGTCATTCACCTGCTCAATGGCGATGCCGCTGGTGAAAATGGAGTCCACCACCAGCAGGGGATAGATCAGCAGCTTGTCGTACCCTTCCTGCTTGACCTGCTCCAGTACCTGATCGGGCAGGAAGGGCTTACAGAAGTTGAATGCCTTAAATACCTTGACCCGATCGCCCCAGCGTTCTTTCAAATTGGCTTCAATGCCCGCCCGCTGCTGCTCAAAAATGGCATTGTGGGGAGAAATGAAGTTGCCATGCTGGTGGCTCCACTCGTGCAAATCAAAAGCGGCTAAAACTTTGGCTAAAGGAGGATATACCCAGGTTGGCACCGGGGCAAATTTAGCCGTCAAAAGATTCAGAGCCTGCTCGTTGTAGTTGGCAAAGTCTTCGTAGCTCTCGACTTCTCCATATCCCATCAGCAAAACAGCCACCTTGCTGTCCCCTGAAGGGGATGTTTCAAATTCAGAGGGTTGAATGACCTCGGGAGTTGCAACCATACCGTTTGCCGCTTTTGTCGTTAATTTTCTTTTACAGGTTAACATCCCCCTCCAGGGGATTTCATTAACCAAATCAGCAGATGTGCCCTAGAAACAGCTACAACCTTGTTCGGCCAGCTTTTCCTCAGGAGTATCCAGACATTAGCCTTAATTCGGCGCAATTTGCCTCTATCCCAAGATTGAGGTGGATCACGAAGATAGAAGGCTGTTCGCGGAGCCTCGCCGGAGGCGTTAGGCGGAAGGCAGAAATCTCAAGACCCATCCCATGCCCCTCCCTTGAGTGAGATATCCTGAAAGAAACCCACCCCCATTCCCCCATGCTGGACCTACAGCAGTTTTACGAAGCTTGCGACCCGACTCAACCGCTGCGGGGAAAGCGCTACTACATTGACTTTTCCACAGTACGGGGTGGCGACATTGTGCAGGAGTTGGAGCGTAAGATTGCCCGCCTGTCTCGCAATCGCCCGACGACCCAGTTGTTCACCGGCCACATTGGCTGCGGCAAGTCAACGGAACTGTTTCGCCTCAAGGATGGGTTAGAACGACGAAATTATGAAGTCGTCTATTTTGAGTCCGACCGGGACCTGGAAATGGCGGATGTGGAAATCTCCGATATTCTGCTCAGCATTGCCCACAATGTCACCGAGCATTTGGACGCCATCGGCATTGTTTCTAAGCCGAGCTATCTGCAGAAACTCTTTCAGGACCTGGCCAGCACCCTGCGGACGCCCATGGAAATTTCCAACGTCAGCTTTTCGGCCGGCATTGCCAACATCACCGCATCGGCCAAACAGAGCCCTGACATGCGCAGTCAGCTCCGCCAGTATCTGGAACCGCGCACCAAAAATATCATCAACGCCATCAATGAAGAACTCCTTTCCCCGGCCAACGAGAAGCTACAAAAGCAGGGAAAAAATCGTCTGGCGGTGATTATGGATAACCTCGACCGCATCGACAGCGTTCCCCAAACCGAGGGCAGGCTGCAGTCGGAATACATCTTTGTGGATCGGGGCGAACAGCTGAAGCAGCTCGACTGCCATCTGGTCTACACCATTCCCCTGGAGCTGATGTTTTCCAACGACCTGGTCAGGCTATCGAACCGGTTTGGCACCAACCCTCTGGTCTTGCCCATGGTGCCCATTGAGGATCGCAACGGTAATCCTAACCCCGAGGGGCTGGCGTTACTGCAGCAAATGGTGCTGATTCGTGCCTTCCCCGACCTGAATGTGAACCAACGGCTCGACCATGTCGGTGAAGTTTTTGACACCGTGACGACCCTGGATCGTCTTTGCCGGGTCAGCGGGGGGCACATGCGTAACCTGATTCGCCTGTTGGATGGCTGCCTGCGCAAGCAAGATCCGCCCTTCCAAAAAGACACCTTGGAGGCCGTTATCCGCAATGAGCGCGACAGCCTGATGGGGCTGATCAGCGCTGCCGAGTGGGAACTACTGCTGCGGGCGGTGGCCCGCAAAGATGTGCAGGGTGATGATGACTACAACATTCTCGTCCGCAGTCTTTTTCTGTACGAATATCGCGATGCCCAGGGGCGCTGGTTCGGCATTAATCCTCTGCTGGCGGAAACTGACCGTTACCGAGCCTGGCAGGCGCACCAGGACAACCGATGACAGGGCCCTACAGTCAGGCAGACATTTTGGCCCACAATAAATCTGCCCTGACGGAAATGGCGCGGGCGATGGGGCTGCGGCCGGGTCGATTTTCGTTAATTCTGGCCCGGTGTAACTACAGTCGCCTGCGCCAGATGGTGACCCAGCATTTGCAACAGCAGACGGGGGCAGTGGAGTTGTTCTTGCCTCCGCAGATGGGGTCTCTGCGCCAGACCATTGTGGACCACGTCCAGCCCCCCTTCCCCCCGGCCCTGATCATTAGTGGTTTAGAAGCTGTGGATGATGTGGGGGAAATCATTAAAGCGGCAAACTTTGGCCGGGACGAACTGCGTAAGCGCCTGCCCTTCCCCCTGGTGCTGTGGGTTAACGACCATGTCCTCCAGATCATTAATCGTCATGCCCCCGACCTGAAAAGCATTGCCACAACTCCCATCCAGTTCGAGTATCCGCCGGGGGAACTGATCTATTCCCTGCATCAGGGGGCTAATGACCTCTTTAATACGATGCTTTCCCTGGGGGATGAAAGCTCCTATCCGGAAAGTGCGCCCCGGTACCAGCGGGGGTCTGCCCTGAGAACAGAGTTAGACTTTGCCCTGAAAGACATCATCCAGGACCATGATGTTCTGAATGGTGAACTACTCGCCAGCCTCAACTTCCTGAAGGGACGAGATGCCTTCGGTCGAGGTGATATGGTGCTGGCGCGCTTCCACTTTGAGGCCAGCCTCGCCTATTGGGAGGGGTTGGGGGCAGACCAGGTACCGCCTGAAGCGGCAGAATCTTTGGGGGAGGAGTTGGGGGCAGACATTCAGAATGCAAACTCGAAAATGCATACTGTGAATTTTCAAACTGCGAATTTCCAAGCTGTTAGCTCTGAGTTATTGCCAAAGTCGCCGACTCCCCGTGAAAAGCAGGCGGTGTTGTTGTTTTACCTGGGGGTAACCTGGCGGAGCCTGGCGGCCCTGCAGCGGGTGGTGTATGACGAGTCTCTGGAGCGAGCCGGGGGTTATTTTCGGCAATGTCTCGGACTGCTGAGAACCGAAGAACGGTGGGATGTCCTGGGTAAGTTTATCCATGCCCTGGCGGAAGTTTACGAAAAGCAGGAGCGCTGGGATGCCCTGGAAGCGACTGCCCGGGAGGGGATTTCCCTGCATCGGGGAGATCCGGTACGGCTGGCGCGGGACCACGGCTATCTGGCCGAGGTGGCTTTGGCAAAGGAGCTTCCCCAAGGGGCGAAACAAGAGGCGGAACAGGCATTATCCATCCTTAAAGTGGCCGATGCCCTGAGGTCAGGCGAGCAATGGGCCGATGTGTTTGATCTGTCCGTGGCCAACCAGTTTCAAAGAAGCTGGTACCTGTATCTGTTGGCCCGGGTCGAAATTTCTCTGGGCCAGAGGGATCGGGCCATTATGCTGCTGCAGTCGGCCCGGCACCTGGCCCTGCCCAAGCGGGACTTGGTGTTGTACCGGCGGATTCTGGAAACCCTGCGGCAGCAGTACTACAACCAGCGGGACTATCGTGCCGCTTTTCAGATCAAGCTGGAACAGCGCCAGGTAGAAACCCGCTTTCGGCTCAGGGCCTTTGTGGGGGCCGGGCAAATTCAGCCCTACGAGTCTCCCCTGGCGGTGACCGTCGAGAATCCTACCCAGGCGCTATTAGCCACGGAAATTCGCGCCTCTGGCCGCCAGCAGGATGTCAGTGCCCTGACGCGACGGTTAGAGCAGCCCCGTTTTCCCCTGGTCATCATTCATGGTCCTTCGGGGGTGGGCAAAAGTTCGATTTTGTTCGCCGGACTGGTACCAGCCCTGTGGCGGTCTTTTCCAGAGGGCCGTTCAACCCTGCCAGTGCTGGTTAAAAACTACCGCGATTGGCCCGATGCCGTGAATCAGGCTCTGGAGGTGTCGCTTTTGCAACGGCAGGGACAGGTACCTGATGAGACCATTCTGCTGACTCCATCCATTAGCCCCCAGGCCCTGCTGGAACGGCTGCAAACCCTGGTGGATAATCAGTTTTTGCAGGTGGTACTGGTGTTTGACCAGTTTGAGGAATTGTTTGTCGAAGCCACCGATATTGCTCAGCGGTATGACTTTTATCGCTTCCTGACCGGCTGTCTCAACGCCCCTTTTGTCAAAGTGGTGCTGTCCCTGCGGGAAGACTATCTGCACTACCTGCTGGAAGTGGAGCGGGGCTTTGATCTAGATATCATCAACGACGACATTCTGGCCCGGGAATACCGCTATTACCTGGGGAATTTCCAGGCGGAAGACGCCCGCAGCTTAATTTACCGTCTCACGGACGAAGCCAACTTTTCCCTGGAAGCCGACCTGGTGGATCAGCTGGTCAGTGACCTGGCTACAGACCTGGGGGAGGTTCGCCCCATTGAACTGCAGGTGGTGGGGGCGCAACTGCAGCGGGATCTGATCCAAACCCTGGACCAGTACCTGGCCCTGGGGGAACGCCCCAAAGAAACCCTGGTTCAGCGCTTTCTGGAATATGTGGTAAACGACTGCGGCCCTGAAAATACCCAGCTTGCCAATTTGGTGCTGGTTTTGATGACCGACGAAGATCGGGATAATCGGCTCTATCGCCCTCAAAAAACTCGGGAGGCGTTGGAAGAAGAGCTGGACCTGATGGAGATCGCCTACTCCCTCGAACAGCTTGACTTAGTGCTGGACATTCTGGTGGGGTCGGGGTTGATGTTTATGATTCCTGACGCTCCCACCGACCGTTATCAGCTCGTGCACGATTATTTGGTCAGCTATGTGCGCCGTGAGCATTTTCCAGAAACCCTGAAATCCCTGAGAACTCCCTGAGATCTGCTGCAGTTTCCCCTGAGGCAGATTGAGATTCCATGACATTTAGCGGCAGCCTCCGTAACTTCCCTGAGTGGCCCTGTAGTTAAAGCTGTCAGGGTTGGGCAACTGGATGGCAGATTTTTCTCGGCATCAAACCCTTCCTGGCCCGGCTTTCTGATCCCGGGCAAAACACTTAATCCGGGAAAATTTTCCCGTAGTTTTGTCCGGGTTAAACCCGTCGGGTGATCTCCGTCACTTCGGGTTCTCTGCAGAATCACGGAAACCACTGAAAAAGCATCACATTTACGGTTCCTTAATACTCCTACATTGAGACTTAACAAATCCAATTAATCCTTATTCCAGTTCCAGCAGTGGAGTTTTGCCCCGAAGAAAGCTCCGGTTTTCCTTCTGGACTTGGTACAGAGCCCTGAAAGGGATCTCCCCAATAGCAACCCCAATGTTTGTTGATGGGTTCTAAAGCTGCAGAACCTTCTGTCGCTTACCCACCGAAGGTCATTCCCCTTGCTCCCTGTCTAACGCTGGTCATCTACCAACAGCCATGGCTTCTACCCCCCACCCTGAGACCCGTCAGTTTAACCATGATGTACAGTTCCTGCTGCAGCCCCAAAATCCCGATGCCCGCTCTCTGCTGGCGTTCATCCACCGGACCATTCGACAATTTGGCCTGGAAGGCTATATCACCGAGGTTGATGTGTTTGTAGAAGCTTACCTGCGCGGCGTCAACTATACCCGCAGTACCGGCAGGCAAATTTTCCAGTCCCGCGCCTGGTTGCGCAAGACGGCTTATCACATCATTCGCGAATGGCAGAGGGATCGGGCCAAATATTGCGATGTGGCCTTTGATGAACTGCTGGAGCAGGGCACCGTGGGCTACCACGAAGACTTTCCCCCGGGGGAAGCCGGTGACTGGATCGAGGAGAACATTCAGCGGGTGATTGAGGCATTTCAGAGGTTGGATGGGCGCGATCGCATCCTGATCCAATGGAAAATTATTGAAAATTTGTCCTGGAAAACCATTCACGACCGTCTAGTGGCCCAGGGAGAGGCCGATGTTTCCCTGGCGGCCCTGCGCAAGCGAGGACAACGGGCCTTAGAACGGCTCAGGCAGAATTATCATCAACAGGACCAGCCGGACGACCAACAGGGTTGAACCGGTTAGCCAGGGTTGGCCGCATTTTCTCCGGTCATGCTGTCCCGCAGTTCGGAGAGTAACGCCAGGGCGTCATCTTCTGGAGACTCCCTGGTTTCTTCTGTAAGGTCGAGCATTTCCCGCAGCCGGGCCTTCAGGTTTTCGTTTACCAGGGCGTAGACCTTGGTGGCGCTGCCCAAGCCTAAAATGTGGTCGATGAAGTGGTCGGCTTCATTAATCCAAAAATCCAAGCGTCCGTCTTGTTCAGCTAAAGCCAGCAATTCTTCCATCCGGATACTATCCGTTTCAGAGAGCCGGGGTTGAGCAGCTAAACGGCAGTACTCTCGCAATCGCTCCAGACAGGTCGGATCGGTAATGCCAGAGCTAGGATCTATCGCCGCTTTAGCCATAACTGCAAAAAAGAAGACACCACTAACTGCAAAGATTGTTAATCATTAGTGTAACCATTGGTGGTTTGTGACCATGCCAGGATACCAACACTTGCCCAACCCGCCCGATGCTTGGTCAAGTTGTTCCTTAAGTTTTGAAATTCTCATACTCCTTGGTATGACAGGGGGCTATAGTCCTCTGGCTCATAAGGCTGTGGTTCAGGGGGATGGGCCAGTAACAAGGGCTGCATCCGCAGTTTAGGATTGGGGTCTCTGGCTTAAGCAGTATCGCACCAAACCCAGGAATAGGGCCGACCCGGCCAGATACTTAGCGAGGTTGGGAATCCAAACCTGAGGGGAAAAGAAACCCTCGATAACCCCCGCAAGCACCAATAAAGGAATAATCCCAAACAGCAATTTTGCGGCTTGCACACCATAAACTTTCAGGGCGTCGCGGCGGCGATAATGTCCCGGCAGCAGAATTCCCTTGGCTAACAGCAGGCCAGCCCCTCCTGCCATAAAAATAGCCGGCAGTTCTAGGGATCCATGGGGGAATACAAAGGCCCACAAATCGTAGGCCAGATTGGCCTGGGCGACCAGTACCCCTACAGCCCCAATCATGAGCCCATTGAAAATCAGCAGATAAACCGTAAACCCTCCCGGGGGAGTAATTAAGGGAACTTCCGGCATCACCATGGCAATGCCGCCCACCATCGCCCCCAGGGACACAGCAATGTTGTTAACCATAATGGCGCTGGAGGCGATAGGCTCTACCCCCAAAATGGAAATGGTCCACAGCTCTTGAGACTGTTTCACAGTTTCAATGAATTCCTGCCCCAAAATCATGGCCATGAAGCTGGGATCTTGCCAGGAATACCACCAACCCATCAGAGCCCCCAGCAAGAACAGGGCCGTCGCCAGGGCAATATAGCCCCAGCTTTGCTGCACGGTACTCGGAAAGCCATAGCGGACAAAGTCCCATAGAGACTGCCATTCTTGCCGTCGGGAACCCTGGTAGATCTGGCTGTAGCTGCGGCTGGTGAGCTGTTGTAGGTCCTGCTCTACTGAACGGCCAATGTTGTGGGTCTTGGCCCGGGCCAGATCTGCCGTGACCGAACGATAGAGGCTGGCCAGTTGCCGGACTTGTTCGCTATTAAGGGATTTCAGCCCTTTTTTTTCAGCCTGCTGTAGTAAGTCATCAAGCTGTCGCCAATTGGGCTCTCGCCGCGCCATCCAACGCTGAACATTCATGAAGCAAATCAGGAAAATCGATAAGTCTGCCAGAAGTCTAGGGTAACCTCGAAAAAATGCCCAATTATCGTTCCCCGGAGACTGTACCCATGGACTCTTCTGCCACCCCTGGGAGTCAGCTCGGACCGCTTAACCCTGGCGATGTCGTCAGCGCAGCTATCAAGCTTTATCGGGATCGCTTCAAGACCTTCTTTATGCTGGCGCTGATCGCCACGCTGTGGATCGTGGGCGGTGTGATAGCACTGATACTGGCGATCGCAATTCTCGCGGGCATCTTCGGCACCATCGGCGGCGACATCATGGCGCTGGCTGGCGGTTTCATTGGGTTTTTGGTCGGTATGGCCGCCCTCATCTACAGCTCAGCTAAATATTACTCCGTCAGCAGCGTCATCGGCAGACTTTCCTTTCAGGACCTGATCCAGGATCCTGAAACCTCCCTGGACGCTCGTCGACAGGTTGCTCCGAAACTGGCGCAGTTCTTATTATTGGGCATTTTATTAGGGTTAGCGTACATTGGCACCTACATCGTCGTTGGCCTGGTCGCCTTAATTGCGGGAGGCTCCATCGGCTTCCTCACCGCTGGTATTTTTTCTGCCTTGATTAACACTACCGCTGGTAATGTCATTGGTATTTTGCTGGGCAGCCTGCTTGGGGTCGCCCTGCTGGTGGTTGGCTTAGTCTGGATATTCTCTAAACTTTTTATTGCCGATGTGGTCTTAGCGGTTGAGCCCAACTGTGAGGCATCGGAAAGTATTGGCCGCAGTTGGGTCCTGACAAATGCGGCCATCTGGCGCATTCAAATTGTGTTTTTAGCAACTTTTATGATTCAGTTGCCCATTATTTCAGTGACTAACTACATTCCCAGTATTTTGCTTGGGGTCTTACCCCTGGGGACCGTAGCCTATGCCATTATCTATACCTTGAGTTTGGTTTTAAGCATTTTGGGCAGCATTTTTGTGTTACCCCTCTGGCAGACCGTAAAAGGTGTGCTTTATTACGATCTGCGTAGCCGTCGGGAAGGGCTTGACTTAGAACTCCGCAATCGTCCTGGAGATTCCCTGACTTAACCATTAAATTAGCATCCCGGTCATGGCTTTATTCAACACCATCAAGATCCGCACCCCCGAAAGTGTTGAACTTGAGTTTGTATTAGCCGGCATTGGCAGTCGCGCTGTGGCTCTACTGGTGGACTATGTTCTGCTTGGGGTAGGGCTACTGGTGATTGCCCTGACCTACAGCTTCTTAACCATTCAACTATTCAATATTGGCGAAAATTTACCCTTTGATATCTCCACAATTCGCCTGTGGATGACAGCCATTTCTTTCGTCCTATCTTTTGCCCTTTATATCGGCTATTTCGTTATTTTTGAAACTCTCTGGTACGGTCAGACTCCCGGCAAACGCTACACCAAAATTCGTGTCATTCGTGATAATGGTCAACCCGAGAGACTGCCTCAAGCTACCCTCAGAGCCCTACTCAGGCCCGTGGATGACACCTTATTCATTGGCTTTTTCTGTATCCTCCTCAGCAAAACCGAAAAACGCCTGGGGGACTGGTTAGCCGGCACTCTCGTCATCCAAAACGACCCCAACGTGGTGGGCGAACAAATTCACATTCCTGAACGAGCCCAAACCATCGGGCGCGACCTGATGGCACTGGTAAATTTCAACGCCCTTGCCCCCGATGACTTTGCCACCATTCGCGACTTTCTGCAGCGTCGCTCCACCCTCAGCCCGCAAGCCCGCAAACAGGTGAGTGATCAACTCGCCCGCCGATTTCGGGATCAGCTTGAGTTGAACAGCCTGCCCACGGAAATGACGACCCTCACTTTCCTGGAGGCCCTCTATTGGGGATACCAGCAGCAACGGGACGCAGAACGCCCGGACATTTAGGTGAGCCGGTTAGTAAAAGGCATCTTTAAGCCGTACATCCTGGTCCTAAATGCCCCGCACCCACCTACTCTCCACCCTGCTTCCCCCACTCCCCTTAGTTTGGTAAGATCAAGAGCTTGCAATGCATACCCCTGGCAATAGATAAGGAGAACCTTCATGGCTCGCATGTATTACGACAGTGACGCAAATTTAGACTTATTGAACGGTAAAACCGTTGCCATCATTGGCTATGGCTCCCAGGGGCATGCCCACGCCCTCAACCTGAAAGATAGTGGTGTGAACGTCATTGTCGGCCTATACGAAGGCAGCCGCTCCATTGCCAAGGCCGAAGCCGAGGGGTTGACCGTCAAGCCTGTGGCCGATGCCGTTAAGCTGGCCGACTGGGTGATGATTCTGCTGCCCGACGAGGTCATGAGAACCATCTACAAAGAGTCCATCGAGCCCAATCTGGAGGCGGGCAATGTGCTCTCCTTCGCCCACGGATTTAACATTAACTTTGGTCAGATCGTGCCTCCCGCCGATGTGGATGTGGTGATGGTTGCCCCAAAGGGGCCTGGTCATCTGGTGCGCCGCACCTACACCGAAGGGCAGGGGGTGCCCTGTTTGTTTGCCGTTGAGCAAGATGCCTCTGGTAAAGCTCGGGACCTGGCCATGGCCTATGCCAAAGGCATCGGCGGCACCCGGGGAGGTATCCTTGAAACCACTTTCCGGGAAGAAACCGAAACTGATCTATTCGGCGAGCAGGTGGTGCTCTGCGGTGGCCTCAGCGAGCTGATCAAGTCTGGCTTTGAAACCCTGGTAGAAGCGGGCTATCAGCCAGAACTGGCCTACTTTGAATGCCTCCACGAGGTGAAGCTAATTGTTGACCTGGTGGTAGAAGGGGGCCTCGCCAACATGCGGGACAGCATCTCCAACACCGCTGAGTACGGCGACTATACCCGGGGTCCCCGCATCATTACCGACGAAACCCGGGCCGAAATGAAGAAAGTTCTGAAGGAAATTCAGACTGGTCAGTTTGCCCGGGAATTTGTGCTGGAAAACCAGTCCGGCAATGCGGGCTTTACCGCCATGCGCCGCCGGGAAGCTGAGCACCCCATCGAGGAAGTGGGTAAAGACCTGCGGGCCATGTTTAGCTGGTTGAAGAAGGTTTAGGGTTTGAATTCAAAATTCAAAATTTAGAATTCAAAAAGCCGGGAGTGGGTTGTGGGCTACTCCCGGCTTTTTGCTTTTGGGAGGTTCACGATGCAAATTTGGGTTGATGCCGATGCCTGCCCGGTTGTGATTAAAGAAATTTTGTTTCGCGCTGCCAAACGGGTAGAAGTGAAAACCACGCTGGTGGCGAATCAGGAGTTGCAGGTGCCTGGGTCGGACTATATCGACACAGTGCAGGTGCGGTCAGGTCTGGATGTTGCCGATAACTACATCGTGCAGCACCTCAGCCCTGGGGATCTGGTGGTGACGGCGGATATCCCCCTGGCGGCGGCGGCGATTGAGAAAGGGGCTTTTGCTTTGAATCCACGGGGTGAGTTTTACAGTGAAAGCAACATTCGGGAACGGCTGTCGATGCGCAATTTTTTAGACGAGTTGCGCAGCAGCGGGGTGGAAACAGGGGGACCGGCGGCGTTTAGTAGGCGCGATCGGGAAGCCTTTGCAAATCAGCTGGACCGGTTTTTGAAGAAGTACAATTAAATTGCCTTATGCTCTTACCCTTCTAGGTGCGCCAGGTTTTCATCCATAACGTGAGTTCGGGATAAGGAAAGGAGAGGTCAGGTAGGCTGAGACTAACAAAACCGTTTCAGCAAGACCTCTCCAGCTATGTTCAGTCTAGAAGAACTCTTCTGCCATATCGATGACTTCTGCCAGCGGTTCGAACCGTGGTGGAAGCACCGTCTGCTCGATTGTGGTGCATGCAGGCGAGAGCGGCGTCGCAGCCTGAGCTTGAACGAGATTATGACGATTCTGGTGCTATTCCACCAATCCAGCTATCGCAACTTCAAGCACTTCTATCTCAAGCAGCTCAAAGAGCAGTGGCAACAGGCATTTCCAGAGCTGGTGAGCTACCAACGCTTTGTGGAATGGATACCATCAGCTCTAATCCCACTATGCGCCTACCTGAAACACTGCTTTGGCCGATGCACGGGCATCAGCTTCATTGATGCCACGAGCCTTAAGGTCTGCCACAATCGACGCATCAGCGGGCACAAGGTGTTTGACGGGCTAGCGGCTCGTGGCAAAACGTCAGTCGATTGTTTTTTTGGCTTCAAGCTGCATCTGGTGGTCAACGAGCACGGCGAGTTGCTCAACATTCAGATAACGCCGGGTAATACCGACGATCGCAAACCAGTGGTTGATTTGCTAGAGGGTCTGTTTGGTAAAGTCTTTGCTGACCGAGGCTACGTCTCTAAAGCGCTGGCTACCGAGCTGCGCGAGAATTGGGGCATCGAGTTTTTTGCTAAGCCTCGGCGCAATATGAAGAATCACCTGATGCGCTTGAATGAAAAGCTTCTGGCTCGCAAGCGCGCCATCATCGAAACGGTCATCGACCAGCTCAAAAACATTTCGCAAATTGAGCACTCGCATCATCGCAGCCCGGTCAACTGCTTCTGTAACATCATCTGTGGCCTGATTGCCTACTGTCACCAGCCCAAGAAACCCGCTATCCATCCAGAGTGGATTCTTCCGCAATCCGCTTAACCCGAACTGACGTTCCATACCAAGTCCTGTTCAAGACCTGTAGTTTTCTTGAATGCCAAGCTTTACCTCTAGACTCGAACAGTTTGTTTAGCGCTGACTAACCGATAAGATAGTTAACCCAATAATCTCGGTCCCATCATATCGAATGACTACATCATCATCAGTAACGATGCTATCAGTGGCGGCTTTAGCAGGTTGATGAAAGTTAATATACAAAACATCTGCTTCAGCATCAAATGACATCCAACAGTTTCGTTTTTCTACTGTTTGAAGGGCTTTTGCAATATTTAAATAACTATCGGTATTGACCTGCGCTATGGCCATATTTGCTTCTTATCCTCTATATAGCGTAATCGACTGTTAAAGAAGGCTGTGACGATAAAGCCGTCTAAAATAGAGCCCCCGGTCTTAAGTTCTCGATATACAACCAATAACCACTTCCGCTTAGCTATCGATCGTACAGCGATTAATTGGCCATGACCACCGTCTAAGACTCGTTCTGGATTTTCCACAGTCTCTACAATGAGGGACTGTTTATCCTTTAACTCTGGGTGTTGAGAAATAATATGCTGCCATCTTTCGTCAGTTAACCTGATAGCAACACCGTTTACCGAGCTGGCGATTCTGGGCATAGATTTTTCATCGCTTCTTTTAACGATGTTCTAAATAAAGCTCATTCGGCTCTCGAATATTTGCCAGGGCCTCTTGCTGTGTATGGCCTGGCGATACACAGCAAGAGGCAATTCTGGACACCATACAGCCCAATCGCCGTTTCTTGATCGGGCGCAAGCACAAATCGCCATTTCGTAGATTGTGATTCCTGCAATTGTTTCATCATTCTGTTTCTAAAACATTGCCAACCCCACCAGCTTATGGCCATGCTCCCCAAGCCATCCAGCGGCATTCTGCACGTGGGGACGTAGCTTATCGATAGCTTCGGCAAAACCCTGGAGATTTTGGGCGTAGTTCAGCCCGGTTTCTAAAGTTTTTGCGCCCACGCTCTTGTCGGGGTTGGGCTTGTGGGCTTCTTCCTCCAGCTTGAGGGCAACCCCGGTCGTTATGGGGTCGTCGAGGGAAGTCAACACCTCCGCCACGGCATTGAGTTCGGCCCGAATGTTGACCTGCTCCGGCGGTGGCAGGGTCACCTGCTGAAACTCCAGGGATGCGGTGTTACCATCCCCGGTTTGAAAGACGTTGCCGGTGGCGTTGCCGCCGACGTGGATGTTGCGGCTGTTGTCGTCTCCCTGCATGGCTTTACTCCCCGAAATGGCGTTTGCTTGTACATTAATCAGTCGCTGGGCCAGCAATTCGGCAATGTTGCCCATGTCGGCACTCTGCTGGCGGTAAATCTGAATTTCTTTGTCTTTAGCCTGGAGCTGAGCTTTGTACTTTTTCTCGACCGCTTTCAGGGCTTTCTGGTAACGCTGCATAGGTTGAGTGCCGGATAAGGGCACGATCCGTTACAGGGCTGGGTATCCCCTAACTCTACAAATTCTCGGGGGTAATTTCGGTAGTTTTTCGCAGGAAATCTAGATTTCCTCTAATCCCCTCCTGGGAGGGGCAGGAGGGGGTTAATCATGGCGATACGCAAACAAAAGCCCCAGGCCATCATGAGCCCGGGGCAAAGATCAGAGACCGAGCGAGACTTGAGGGCGATCGCATTCAGCGGCGTGCGGTTAGGCGGGGGAGAAAGGCTGTTTTGCCAGGCGGCCATGGCGTTATTCGCTTCTAGAAAGGTGCCACTGGCGATGTCGTCCGCGTCGTCGGTATCAGGGGAAAACACCAGACCGTTATAGGTAAAGAGACTGGGGCACATCCAGAATGGCATCATCTACCACCTGCTCAAATTTAATCGGGTCAGGTAATGATAAGGGCTGGTTGTTGCTGTCAAGGATGACTTTTCCGTTGCCCTGATGGGCCGGGGCCAGGGGGTTAATGTTGAGCCGCACGAAGCCAGCGGTTGAGTTTGTCGCCAGGGCAATCAAAAAGGCGGCATTGATATCCCCATTGGGCACCCCAGGGAGTTGGTCGCCCTCATGGGTCAGGGTGACGTGGCAGACGGCGCAGGTAATTTCCCCCGTGGTAAGGTCAAACCCCAGAACAGAAGGGCGATTCTTCAACTTATCCAGCCCGGTGTTCACCAGGCTACCTCGACGAAAGGTTCGGCTCCCCAGGGTTAGAGTTTTTTGCAAACGAATTTGTAGGTTGTTGGTAGACTGCCTGCCCAGGGATGTGACCGCCAGCGCAAGTTCGGGGAGGACCTGATCAATCCCTGCTTTAAAGCCGAACACCCGCTGCAGGCCAAAGGGATCACCAAGCGTTCCTGGCTCAAGGTTTATGCTTCCTTGAGCGCACGGATGGCAGTGTGGTTGACCTCACCTACCTGTGTAGCGGTGGACAGTCCTCTAACCGTGCCTTATCGCCTCAACAGGCATTCCTTCAGGGCTTTGACCAGGCCACCGAAGGTTATCCCGCAGCCATTCAGCAGGATCTGCAACAATATACCCATTCCCAGGGTGACAGTGCCCTGGCTTCGGGACAATCTGTGTGTCGAGCCATCCGCTATGGTGGCCCTGACGCTGGACGGCGACGGTTAGCAGGCCTGATAGCCTACAACGGATCTGCTGAAGCCAGAGCCCGACATCAGATCACCTACGAACTGGCCACGGCCCATCTTTGTCCCCACTTTAGCGGCAGATAAGACCCTGGAAGCCCCCTTCTAATTAAGGAATCCTGGATTAAGGAATCATTCGGACGGCCTACCGGCCTTTCGGTTAGGGTAAACCCAGTACTTGCTTATGACTGGAGATTTACCTATGGCTGCGCGACGGTACGCCATCATCGGTACTGGAGCCATCGGCGGCTACTACGGAGCCTGCTTACAACGGGGCGGTGCAGAGGTTCATTTTTTGCTCCGCAGCGATTATGACCATGTCAACACCTCCGGCATCACCGTGGACTCGGTACAGGGGGATTTCACCCTACCCAAGGTTTACGCCCATGCCAGCACCGAAACGATGCCGCCCATGGATGGGGTCGTAATAGCCCTCAAAACGACTCAAAACCATCTGCTCCCAGACTTGCTCAAGCCTCTTCTAGCCGACCATACCGCCATCCTGACCCTACAAAATGGTTTTGCCCTGGAGGACCGCCTGGAGAGCTGGTTCGGTCCTCGGCCCATCTTTGGCGGATTGTGTTTTATCTGCTGCAACAAAATCGGGCCAGGAACGATTCGCCATCTGGACTACGGTCGTGTACTGCTGGGAGAACATGGCTCCAATCATCAACCGGCAGGTGTTTCGTCCCAACTGCAAGCCATCGCTGAAGACTTCAAAACTGGCGGGGTTGCGGTCGATATCACCTCTGACCTGCGCCTGGCCCGATGGCACAAGCTGGTGTGGAACATCCCCTTCAATGGTCTCTCAGTGGTGATGAATGCCACGACTGACGAAATGATCGCTGATCCCAATATCCGTCAACTGGCAGAGCAGCTGATGACCGAAGTAGTTGCGGCGGCTCGGGAGGATGGAGAGCGTCTCTCTCCAGGACAGGGGCGTTACCTGCCGACAGACCTGGTTGCCCAGATGCTGGATCACACAGCAAACATGACCCCCTACCGTACCAGTATGAAAATTGACTTCGATGAGGGGCGTCCCCTGGAGGTCGAAGCGATTTTTGGTAATCCTCTGAAGGCAGCTCGACAGGCGAACATTGAGGTGCCCAGAATCGAGATGCTCTACCACCAGCTCAAAGCCATTGATCGGCGGCTAACTAAAGCTGCAGCCTGATGATGGGATCTGGTGAACGCCATACCAAGAAGCATCATTCCTGCAGTTGCCGCAGCAGCCACAACCCCGTATTCGTCATCCCTGAATCGTCAGGACGCACCAGCAAAAAGTGGAGACCGCCGCTCTGGCGCTTGCGTTGCTCAAATAATTGCCCCGCTTCCGCCACTTCGGGATCTGAGAAAGTCGTCATCACCCAGCGATCCACCAGGCCAGCGTGGAGGATCAGCCCGTCGGGATCGCCGGGTATGTAGGTGAGCCAGGCCGGATGGGCAGACTGCAGCCACCGGCACAGGGCCATGGACTGCCGACCAGCGTCGATCACAATACCCGGTAGGGGATTGGTGCTGGGTAGGCCAAAATTCACCGGCATCAGTTCCGGCGGCAGGTGGCGAATGGGAATCGGTTCATAGGGCAGAGTTTGCTCGAAATCTCCCGCTTTCATACCGGCAAAGCGCCACTGTTCGCCCCAGAGTTCTTCCGGTAGGGGTTGGGGGGGCGGGGAATCCAGATGTAGCGGGTCGTAGCCTGTGCCGGTATGACCTTCCAGAGAGGGGTACCACTGAGCACGTTGTAGCAGCCAGCGATGAAGAGTTGGCGTCTGGCGGGTAGGGTCTACTTGGATGCCCAGGGATTCGCCCCCCAGCTTAAGCAGCGATAGTGCCTGGGGCCGAAATATCTGCAGGGCATGGGGAGGTTCTCCTGATCGCTCAATCGCCGTTTTTAACTGCTCAGTAACCCAATCGCTGTTGAGCTGAGCCTGGGGCACCGTGGCCCCGTAGCTGAACTTGAACTGGGGGTCGCACAGCAAGATTTCCCACAGGGGTTGGCCCTGGGTGTTAGTCAGGGGAGGACGATGGAGGTCAGCCTGCCAGGTTATCATCAAAAACCGGAGTCTCTCAGACCCTACGACATCGCACTGGCCATCACCGGCTCCATGGTGATAACCGCCTCGGGCATGTACATCTGGGTGACGTACTCGGCCATCATGCGGTCGGTGTTGAACTGGGGACAGTTGGTGCGTATGGACGCCTTCATCATACCAATCCACCGTTTGGGCAGTCCGCCGCGATCGCGATTGTAGTACAGGGGCGCGATGTAGTGCTCCAGCAAATCGTAGAGGGACTCCGCATCGATCTGATCCTGCACCGTCTGGTCGCTGGTCTGGGCGTCTTCCCCAATCAGCCAACCGTTCAGGGGCTGACCGTTGGGAGTCTCCTGGTAGGCTTCAGCCCACCAGCCGTCGTGGATACCGAGGTTGATGCCGCCGTTCAGGGCCACCTTCTGGCCGCTGGTACCGCAGGCTTCGGGGCGGCGGGGATGGTCCAGCCATACATCCACCCCCTGCACCATCAGCTTACCCAGGTACATGTCGTAGTCTTCGATAAAAGCAATGCGATCGCGCAGGGCCGGATGGCGACACCATTCCATCAGCCGCTGAATCAGTCGCTTGCCTTCGTCATCGGCAGGGTGAGCTTTCCCGGCAAAGATGATCTGGATCGGCATGCGCGGATTTGACAAAATCCGAATGGCTCGATGCAGATCCCGAAACAGTAGCGCCCCCCGCTTGTAGGGGCTAAATCGGCGGGCAAATCCCAAAGTCAGGACGTTCGGATCAAGCAAGCGATCCACCGCCTTGATGTCATCTGCCGCTTCCCCCCGCCCCAGCCGGGAAGATCGGGTTTTAGACCGGGCATAGGCAATCAGCCGCTCCTTCAGGATGGAGTGCCGCCGCCAGAGTTCGGCATCGGGAATATCCTTGACCTTGCTCCAAACCGTTGAATCAGCCAGTTTAGTAGACCAGTCCTCCCCTAGATATTGGGTATACAGGTCCATCATCAGGGGGGCCGTCCAGGAGCGGGCATGAACTCCGTTGGTAATTGAACCAATAGGCACCTGTTCGACCTCTAAATCTGGATATAGGGCCTGCCAGATTTCCCGGCAAACGGCACCGTGGCTTTTGCTGACTCCGTTCGCCTTGCGGGTCATGCGCAGGGCCAGCACCGTCATGGAAAACAGCTCCCACGGGTCACCGGGACGTCGCGCTCCCAGGGCTAGGAACTGTTCCCGCGAGAGGCCCAGCTGGGGCCAGTATTCCGCAAAGAAGGAGTCGATCAGGTCGGCAGAGAACACATCCTTTGCCGCTGGAACTGGAGTATGGGTAGTAAAGACACAGCGTTCCCGTACTCGCTCATCGACATCGTAGAAGGTCTCGCCGCCATATCCCATTTCCAACCGGGCCACCTCCAGCAGGGCGAAGGCCGCATGGCCCTCATTCAGGTGATAGGTTGCCGGCTCAATTTCCAGGGCGTGGAGCATCCGTACTCCGCCAATACCCAGCAACACCTCCTGGGCAATGCGGGTTTCCTGGTTGCCGCCGTACAGGTGCCCGGTCAGCCAGCGATCCACCGGGTCGTTGTCGCTGCGGTCGGTGTCCATCAGGTACAGCTCGACGCGTCCTACCTGAACTTTCCACACCTGTACTCGCACAATGCGCTGACGAATCTTGACCTTGATGGTTACCGGTTGGCCGAACTCATCCCGCACCAGCTCCATGGGCATGGTTTGGAAAACATTGTCGATGTAATAGTTTTCCTGCCAACCACTGCGGTTGAGGCGCTGACGGCAATAGCCTTGCTTGAAGAGCAAGCCCACGCCAACCATGGGGACCCCCAGGTCTGAGGCAGACTTCAAATGGTCTCCTGCCAGTACCCCCAAACCCCCGGCATAAATGGGAAGCGATTCATGTAAGCCAAACTCCATACAAAAATAGGCTACGGGGCGCTCAGGGGTGATTTCTGGCGCCACCCGTCCGGCCCAGGTGTCGTACTCACGCATGTAGGCATCGAACTGACGCGCCAGGCTGTTGAGGCGATTCAGGTAATGGGGATCTTCAGCCACCTGCCAGAGGCGTTCGGAAGGTACTGCCTCTAGCAGGGCCACAGGATTAAAACTACAGGCCTGCCACACCGCCGGATCAATGGTGCTGAATAAGGAAACCCGGTCTTCTGTCCAGCTCCACCAGTAGTTGTAAGCCAGATCCGCCAGGCGAGTTAGGGGCGTGGGTAATTTTTCTTTTAGGCGAGAGACAGGGTTCATAAGTCAGACTAGGGCGAGGGTTTTGAACAGATGCGGCCCAGCGGTGCTCAGGAAAACGCGGTGTTTACACATTGACATCAGATCCGTCGAGTCGCCCAGGGTAGCAAAGCAAATCCCCCGGGTCGAATGTTGGGGCTGAACTTGAAGGGCTCTAACTAGAAATCGCCGCCGGGTTGAGGGTCAAGACAGGCTAAATGCAGAGATAACCCATTCTTGTTATTGTGATGGACTTTTCTATCTTTGCAAGAATTTACTGGCGTTAGGTAAGCAATTATTAAGGTAAATCCGCTTACCCTTTATGGTCTCCTTACAGTCTTCCCAGGACCTTACTGAGGTTGTCATCTAACCTTCAATACATTTAGTCAACCAGCAACGGGAAAAAAGAAAAACGCTAGGCCCAAAATTGCATAGGCCGCAATCAGCAATACGCCCTCCAGCCAGTTGGAACGACCATCGCCGCTGATAGAGTTAGCAATCAGCACCGCCATCGCTACCGCTACCAGTTCCAGAGCGCCAAAGTAGAGGTCCATCGGCTGCTCTAAATACCATCCCGCCAACACCAAAACCGGAGCCACAAAAAGGGCGATTTGCAGGCTCGACCCCATGGCGACTGAAACTGACAGGTCCATTTTGTTTTTCACTGCCACGGTAATGGCCGAGGCATGTTCTGCGGCGTTTCCAAAGATCGGCAACAGAATGACTCCAGTAAAGAGTTCCGTCAGTCCCAGTTGCTGGGTCGCGACTTCCAGACTAGCCACCAAAAGCTCCGACTCAACCGCTATCGCCACCGTCGCGGCCAGCAGCACCCCCACCCAAAACCACAATCGCTTTGGCTCATGGTCTAAGGATGCAGTGGTATTCGGTACAGGGAAGATATCTCCCTCCTTCTGCTCAGGGGCATTCCCAAGGGAAGGGGAAGAAAATTCTTGTTGGGATGCTGCATCGGGTAAAGAAGCCGCGGCAATTTCATAGTCGACCATCCCCACATTCAGCAGATAGGAGTGGGTTTTCATGGAAAACAGCAAACTCAACCCATACACCACAATCAACACCACCGCCACCGCATCGGACAGGGTCTGCAGGGTGGAATTTTTGATCGTATCTGCCGTCAGCCCTACGGTGGTCGGTACCAGAATCGCAATAATCGCCAGATTCATGGTCGAGGCATTCACCCGCGCAATCAGCGGTTGAAAGGTTTGCTCCTTATATTTCAACCCTCCCAATAACATCGATAGCCCCATCACCAGCAGCAGGTTCGAAATCACTGACCCGACAATGCTGGCCTTGACCACATCAATTAGCCCCGCCTTCAGGGCAAAGAAGGCAACGATCAGTTCCGTCGCATTGCCAAAGGTTGCATTCAGCAGGCCCCCCCAGGAGGGGCCGAGATCTACCGCAATTTCCTCTGTCGCTTCTCCAATCCACCCGGCCAGGGGCAAAATCGCCAGGGCCGCTGTGATAAAGATCGTTAACTCCCCCCACTGCAGCCATCGAGCTGCCACAGAAAGGGGGACAAAAACCAATAGCGTGACAAAAATGGTGTTTTTAACGGTCATACTCATAACTCGTAAACTGTGGCATGATGGCCTCTGACTTTTGGTGACGACCATGCTCGGATTGGCCATACACACCGCCAGCCCTCACCTGGGCTTAGCCCTCAACGACTTCGCTGGGGAAGACCGCCATCAAACCTGGGACTTTGGGCGTGATTTATCGGCTCACCTGCACCATACCCTAGGGGATTTTATTCGTCCCTACGCCTGGGGAGACCTCTCTTTTTTGGCCGTAGCCCGGGGACCGGGAGGTTTCACCGGAACCCGCATCGGTGTGGTAACGGCTCGCACCCTGGCCCAGCAATTGGACATTCCCCTGTTTGGCATCTCGACCCTGGCTGCAGTGGCCCAGGCGGCTCTGGTTCAGCAGAACCTGCTAACCATGGAATCCGTGCCCGCCATCGCTGTGGATATGCGCGCCCAGCGGAACATGCGGTTTACCGCGATTTATAAGCAGGTAGGCGATCACCTGGTTCCCCTCCAACCCGACCAGGTCGTTACCCCCGAAGCCTGGGATGAAACCCTGCAAACGTACGATGCTCCGATTTTTTCAGTAACAGCCGGGAATGACGTTGCTACAACGACACCTCAAGTCCTAGAGCTGGCCTATCAGGAATGGCAGGCAGGACAACGCCCTTCCTGGCCGGAAGTGGTACCTTACTATGGGCAGCATCCGGTGGATTGAAGCTGCGGGTACATTGATCGCTTTGAAATCAGCTTTTTTCGATGGCCAAAAATCTTCATCCGTCATAGGGGCAATGCCCACCAGCCTGAATTCAGAACATTCAAGGATATATCTCTTAACCTTTCTTAGAAGATGCCTGGGGCGGGATAGTACAATTGATCCATATTAATGGTGTCTCGGCTGCCTACCCAGAAGTAATTTCTAAGGAAGAACAATGGCCAGAAACAATGTACGAACCATGGAAACTCCCACAAAACCTCTGTCAGTCGTGCCTGACCCTGAAGAAAATGCCGCAACTCAACCAGCCTCACCCCCAGAGGTTGATGCCGAGCAAATTGACGCAGTCTTTAAAGAGCTGAAAACCCTGCTCAGCACCGTGGAAAAACTCCAGAAGGCCCGTCAAGACGTTGGCGACATTAAGCCTCTGCTGGTGCGTTTGCTGGATGGCGAGCTGCTGGCCGGTGAGCAACTTGAGGAAGTGAAGGCCGGCGTGGGCGGTTTATCAAAACTTATGAAGCTCTACAGCGACTACCAAGAGGCTCTGCAAAAAGCGCAGCCCGCCCGAGATTTGCTTGACCAGGTGCTAAAGTCATAGACCCCAATGCTTTAGATGGCATCGTTCCAGTCACTTTGCTATCCCATGGGAGCTGGTTTGGCAATATCTGAAGCCTCCTCGAAAAGAGTTTCAGATTCGTTTAAATTGCCCTGTTAGTGTGCGCCCAAATTGGCCATAATAACAACGAAGCAAAGGGCAACGATTGGCGCCCAACGAGGCACAGGTTATGACAACGGTCTTGATCGTAGATGACAGTTCCACTCTCCGGGAAATGATTGCCGGACTACTGCTCAAGGCTGGAATGACTGTACTGGAAGCAAAAGATGGCTTAGAAGCCCAAAAGATGATCGAGGCCGCCCCGCCTGATTTGGTGGTGCTCGACATTGTCATGCCTCATATGAATGGCTATGAGCTTTGCCGATGGATCAAGAACACCCCTGCAACTAAAGAAATTCCTGTAATTATCTGCTCTTCTAAGGGGGAAGAGTTTGACCGTTACTGGGGCATGAAGCAGGGAGCCGATGCTTACATCACCAAGCCGTTTCGACCCACAGATATGATCGGTACTGTGAAGCAGCTTTTGCGGTAGGACCTTCTTGCAAGGGAGCGGGGGAGTAAGGGGAATAGGTAAAAATTACAAACCAATGGCTGCGCCGTCGCTGCGGGGGTCGCTGCCGCCTCTCAACCAGCCACTTTGAGGATCGATTTGAATCATGTGGGCATGGCCCATTTTTTCCGTCCAGTCGGGGGCAGGCTTAATCTCGTGACCTCTCTTTTGCAGCTCGGCACAGACAGATTCAGCAATTCGTCCTTCCAGCGTCAGGCCGGTCGTCTCTTCTCCCCAGGTGCGGCCCCAAAGCCAGCGGGGCAGGTCAATGGCGGTTTGGGGGTCAAAGTCAAAGTCAAGCACCCGAGTCAGCATGGCCATTTGAGTCTGGGGTTGGCCCTCTCCTCCCATGGTGCCGAAGACGAGATAGAGAGAGCCGCCCTGGTTCGTAACCAGGCCAGGCATTAGGGTGTGAAACGTTCTTTTGCCGGGTTCCAAAGTATTAATGTGCCCTGGCTCCAGGGAGAAAAAGGATCCTCGGTTTTGTAGGGGAAAGCCCAGCTTGGGCGACACCACCGCAGAACCAAAGTCAAAGTACAGGCTTTGAATCAGGGAAACAGCGTTGCCGTCAGCATCTACAAAGGCCGAGTAGGTGGTATCTCCCCCCACAATTCCTGCCTGATAGGTTTGGGCCAGAGCCATATTGATGCGGGCCCGGCGGCGATCGCCATAGTCCTTCGACACCAGCTCAGCCAGCGGAATTTCCACATACTCCGGATCACTCAGCCACCGGTCCCGATCCGCGAAGGATAGCTTTGTCGCCTCTACCAGCAGGTGATAGTAATCTGCCGTGCCATGGCCGAGTTGCTGTAGGTCGAAAGGCTCCAGCAGATTCAGCATCTGTAGCACCGTAAACCCCTGGCAATTGGGGGGCATTTCGTAAACGCGATAGCCCCGGTAGCTGGTGGAAATCGGCTCTACCCAGGTACAGGTGTGGCTGGCAAAGTCCTCTTCAGTCAGCAGTCCTCCATGGGACTGGAGATAGGCCACAATTTCCTGAGCGATTTTGCCCCGGTAGAACTCATCCACGCCTCCTGCCGCTAAGGTCCTCAAAGCAGCCGCTAAAGCCAGATTTTTGAAGATCCCCTTAGCCTCTGGCAGTTCACCGCTGGGCAGAAACGGATTATTTCCCCCAGAATATGCCATCAACGGGGTAGCGTTCTCTTTAGTCCAGTAACGCTGGGAGTGAGATATGGGAAACCCCTGCTCCGCCAGATTAATCCCAGGCTGCAGCAGTTCTGCCCAGGGCAGACACCCAAATCGCTGGTGGGCCTGCCACCAGGAATCCACTCCACCGGGCACCGTGTTTGCCGCCAGCGGTCCTCGTTGGGGAATGGCGGAAAGCCCCTTATTTGTATAAGCCTTACGGGTGACCTGCTGCCCCGCCCGCCCCGAACCATTCAGCCCTAACACTTGTTTCGATTGGGCATCGTAAATCAGCCAGAAGGCATCCCCTCCCAGCCCTGTCATGTGGGGATAGACGACGCCTAAAGCAGCGTTGGTTGCGATCGCAGCATCCACCGCACTGCCTCCCCGCCGCAACATCTCCAGCCCGGCCTCCGACGCCAGGTAGTGGGGACAGGCAACCATTCCCGACGAGGATTCGGCGACGGGACGGGTGGGGTATTGATTTTGGGGCATAGGTGACGCGGGACGTTGGGTGGGGAGTGGATGGGTGGGTGAGGTAGGTGAAGGGTAGAGGGTGTCGGGTTTATCACGATCCAAAACCTAGAGCACCGGTACAGTATCCCTAATCTGGTGCCCTGGCTCTGCCTGGGCATCCTGGGATTGCGGATCTGCCGCTTCATTTCGGAGGCAGAGCCTCCAGGAAGCATTCCAATGCAGCGCATTGGAACGAGAGTGCAACAAGTTCTGTGCCGACGTTCTAACACCTAGCACCTAAAACCTGAAACCTAACTACCCTTCACCCTTCGCCCCTTACCTAAACACCGCTCCCAAAGACCTTGCCACATTCTGCGGCTGCATGGCATCCACTGCCGCTGTGGGCTCATAGCCGCAGTGGACCATACAATCCGCGCATTTGGGATTGCCGCTCTTGCGACCGTAGTTTTCCCACTCGGTCTTGTCAAGCAGTTCCTGGAAGGTTTCGTAGTGGCCTTCGTTTAGCAGGTAGCAGGGCTTTTGCCAGCCCAGGACGCTGTAGCTGGGGCTGCCCCAGGGGGTGCATTCGTAGTCTTTTTCGCCAACGAGGAAGTCCAGGAACAGGGGATTGTGGTTGAAGTTCCAGGCTTTTTTGCCAGATCTGAAGGGGCTGAGAATTTCCCGGAACAGGGCGCGGGTTTGCTCCTGCCTGAGGAAGTGGTCTTGATCCGGTGCCCACTCATAGCTGTAGCCGGGGGAGACCATCATGCCGTCGACTTCCAGTTCCGTCAGGTAGTCGAACAAATCCTGAATTTCTTTGGGGTCAGTGCCGTCGAAGACCGTTGTATTGGTAGTAACCCGAAATCCCTTAGCCTTGGCGGCACGGATGGCGCTGATGGCCGTATCGAAGACGCCTTTGCGGTCTACACACTCATCATGGAGTTCCCGCATGCCGTCGAGGTGAACGCTGAAGCTCAGGTAGGGGGAAGGCTTGAACTTGTGCAGGCTCTTTTCCAGCAGGATGCCGTTGGTGCAGAGGTAGACAAACTTTTTGCGGTCTACCAGGCCCTGAACAATTTCGTCAATCTGGGGATGTAGCAGGGGTTCGCCACCGGGAATGGACACGACTGGCGCACCGCATTCTTCCACCGCTTTGAAGCAGTCTTCCGGGGACAGGTTCTGCTTCAGAATCTCGGTGGGATGCTGAATTTTGCCGCAGCCTGAGCAAGCCAGGTTACAGCGAAACAGCGGTTCCAGCATCAGCACCAGGGGAAACTTTTTACGTCCCTTGAGGCGCTGGGTAACCAGGTATTGCCCGACCGACAACGCCTGCTGTAGATGAATTCCCATTTGACTCACTCCTTTATGGATCAGGGCATTGCAGCATCCTAACGAACCCTAAGTACATTCCCTTGCTGGTCAGGGCAAACAGTGTTTGCCCCACGGGATATCCGTTGAAAAAAGGGATGCCGCATCTGGATTAACTATCAGCTGCTGCTTTGCGCCGCACAACACACCAAACATTGAGGATAGTCTAATGGATTCTGCTGTTATTCCGCTGTTTTAAGGTTTTCCAGGCCAGAAACAACCCGAGCCGATTCAATCCGGTCGCCTTGTTGAATGTTGTCCACCACATCCATGCCATCGGTGACATAGCCAAAGACGGCGTAGCTGCCATCCAGGAAGGGCAGGTCGGCCAGGGTGAAGTAGAACTGGGCCGAGGCGGAATCAGCCGCCTGGGAGCGAGCCATCGCCACGGCCCCGCGAATATGCTTCAGTTCCGGCACTTCAGACACCTGGGCCATTTCGAAGGTTTCGCCGTAAATCGGCTCGTCAGCACCCGCAGGCTTGATCTCCAGAGGAATGTAGCGGGGAGCATTGGTGTCAGGGTCCATGAAGCTCCCGGTACCTAACTGCTGGGCGGGAACGCTGGGGTCCGTGCTCTGAGGGTCGCCCCCCTGCACCACAAAGGGCTGAGGCTCTTTAACCACCCGGTGGAAGGAGACTCCGTCATAGACTCCACGGTTGACCAGATCCACGAAATTGCCTGCAGTGATAGGGGCGTTGTTGCCATCCACTCCCACCACAATGGGAGATCCATTGACGATAAATTCCACGGTCGCTGGCCCTTCCAAAACGGGCAAATTCTCACCCGCTGCCGGTGCCTGGGCCAGCACATCTTCCTGAACCTCCTGGGGGGCAGCAGCGGAATCTGCTGGGGCAGTCTCCACTTCCGATGAGGCACAGCCCCCCAACCAGAGGCCAAACACAGCCGCCAGCACCACAGAAAATAAGCGAATATTTAATCCCATTACCATTTCGCTCCAGAAAATTTGGAAATTCAGTTATTTAATACGGTTGCTCAATCAGGACTTTCGTTGCAAAGGTTGTCTCGATTGAGCCGTACAAGCAATCGAATAGAGTGAGCGGTGCATTTCAGCCCAAAAGCTTAGCCCAGGGTGGTTTGCTGGGTTGAGAGGGCCGAGAATGCACCCTACCTGTACCAGGACTGCCTGAGATTCAACGAAAGTGAGAAGCTCGCCTACCGGCACCCCTCTCTCCTCTCTGCTCCCCCCTCTCTTCCTCTCTCCCCTAAAGTCCCTCCAACGGCACCTGCAAAAACCTCGCCAGTTCAGCCCCCTGATTCTCCAGCTCAGACAGAGGAATCGGCTGCCCCACTCGAGTCAGGGGAATATCAGAACGCCCTTTAATCCGCAGATACAGCACCCGTTTGGGATTCAGGCCCTCCTTAATCTCAACGCGAATGGCGGTGACATCTTCCAGGGGCTGCTCAATTTCAATGCGGCGATTTTTGCCGAAGAAGCCGTAACGCACAATACGAAGCCGGTCGTCTTGCTTATCAAACTCGTTGTAGCCGCCGCCCACATCCAGCGTGATGATCAGCCAGAGGTAAGCCGAAATCAGCACAGCGGCTACTCCATAGAACCCCATGGCAATGCCCTGGGGGATAAAGATAAGCTGGGTTGGGTCGGCGAAGGGCAGCAGGTTTACCTTGAGATAGCTGGATAGACCCGCCAGCAAAAAGCCCAGTCCACCAAACAGCAGGACAACAGCCCAAAAGATATTGCTCAGGCGACGGGCTCCCAAAACGGAGCGAGTCAGAGTTTGAGATGCAGCAGAAGGAGCGGAAGCGGTCATGGCATTAAAAGGTAAAAGAAATATTAAGATTCGAGTCTTGTCAGTTCAGGCGATGAAAGCCTTGTCGGGACTTCATTTAGACCATCGTCAGGCTCAGCAAAAACCGCAAACAGCCGATCGGGATTGTATCAAACTCTTGTGTACCAAAGTTTAGAATCGGCTATGTCCATTCTGCACAATCGACCCCAGGCGTGGGATACAACTTCCTGAGAAATCACGTATCAGATTGTAAAAATTTGGAACACTCCTTATCATAAATAGAAACTCGCCTCATGAAGCTCAGCTTCAAAGGCAGCTTTTGCATTCCTCAGGTAGGTCACTGTATTAGGTCAGAATCATCAGAATCAATTTTCTCTCTGGCTCTAATATCTGGAATACTTATAGTCATATAACCCCTGCTCTGAGGATAGGTCCTGCCAGACTAAGTCTGGATCCCAGGATCAGCCCAATATGCACTGGATGTCATATAAAGAGGATTTGACATGACCATAGCAATGGGACGCGCGCAGGCTCAGCGAGGATGGTTCGACGTCCTCGATGACTGGCTGAAGCGCGATCGCTTTGTCT
>CAZPYG010000032.1:0-43757 GCA_964590465.1 uncultured bacterium
CTACCCTGAGCGAGGAAGATTTACGACAGCTACTCAATCTGAATTCGGGATAAGGGCAAATTGCTAGAATTTCCCGGCAGTTTTCCCCTCCAGGGAGGGGAACTTGCACAGCCTGTGGCTTTCAAAAGTTATCCCGAACTGAGGTGACTTAATAAATAAACCGCTCGTGGCGAAGGACGGTTTCGTTCGCAAGGGGTTCATAGTCTCCCTGATTTACCCGATACACAGCCAGGGTGTTGTTGTTGAGGTGATACTGATAATTGCCGTCAATGGCAACGTAGGTACCCTGACCGCTTCTGACATCTTCGGTGACAAGAGATTCCTGGTTTTCTTTGTCAAGGCTGACGTACCTGAGCCCGTCGCCAGTATTGCAGATGAAAATGTATAAGGAGTCCGTCTCGAAGTAGGCTTCCTGGCGAGCCCGACCGCAGACCCCCTGGTCATCGGGTTCTTCCTCCGCTGCGGCGGTGGGGGCATCGGGGTCCTCCTCCTGGGCCGCCGCGACCGTTTCGCCGCTGGTGTCAATGAAGTCGCCGCGAATCCACCCCTCGGTTTGGGATTCGGCAATTTTCAGGTAGTACCAGCTAAACCCTCCTTCCCCTTCTGCCAGGCGTAGTAGTTCCACTTCGTTGCCTGAGAGGCCGAACCCCAGAGACTCGGACTCGGTGGTGGGCTGCGATCGCACATTAATTTGAGCTTCCTCAGTCTGGGCCATCAGGTAAGCCGTCCGGGTCGGCTTGATCGGCGTTGACTGAAATCCCAATGCTGCCGCTGCTTGCCCTGCCGCTTCAGAACCAGAATTAGTCCCATCAGCTTGATTGGCTTGCTGTACGGCGGCGACTTCTTCAGCAGAATTTCCGGCGTCAGCATCACTGGCCGTGCGACTGCCGCAGCCAACCACACCAAGCAGCATTAAACCTAAACTGACGGTCACGAGAGCAGACGATTTTCGAGCAAGCCCTGACATCAGTTACCTCCGTAGGATGGCCACCGATAGAAACCCCTGACCTCTGCGATCGGTGCGGAAAACCGAGTCCCCAAAGGTAAGATGATTTCAGCCGTCATGCTACATCATTTCAGCAGAGGCGAATCGCTTTTGCCGCCAAAGTTTTTGACCGATCAGACAATCCCACAGCACAAATTGTTATCAACCCTCTAAGCTAGAGTCAGTCAGCGATTGGGAATATCCTCAAAATGAAAGCGATCCGAAATATCCTGATCGGCCTGGCGCTGCTGGGAGTAGTGGTGCTGGTCTGGGATTCTTTGCCCTTCTACGCCGAAGACACCCCGACCGTCCAAGGAACCAACCAACCCCAGGAAACCGACCTGGCCACGGCGACCTTTGCCGGGGGCTGCTTCTGGTGTATGGAAAAGCCCTTTGATGACCTGGAAGGAGTAGTTTCTACTACCTCGGGCTATACCGGCGGTACAGTGGCAGATCCGACGTATTACCAGGTTTCTGCTGGAGGAACTGGCCATGTGGAAGCGGTGCAGGTGCGCTATGACCCCAGCCGGGTCAGCTACGACACTCTGCTGGAGGTGTTCTGGAAAAACGTCGATCCGCTGGATAACGCCGGCCAGTTCTGCGACAAAGGCAGCCAGTACCGCTCAAAAGTTTTCGTCCATAACGACCAGCAGCGCCAACTGGCCGAGGCATCTAAGCAGGCACTCGACCAGAAAAAATTCTCTGGTACTGATATTGCGACGGAAATCGAACAGGCCCAAACCTTTTATACTGCTGAGGAATATCACCAGGATTATTATCTGAAGCATCCAATCCGGTACAACTACTACCGCACCGGCTGTGGACGGGATCAGCGCCTTGAAGAAGTTTGGGGAAGTAAGGCTCATTGACCCCCTATCCCAGGCCTGGCTTGGGCTTTTGAGGTCCTAGGATGAAACCGATAAATTTAGCCCAGGAACGCCCCTTGGGCCCATGGCATCCTCACACAACATCTAATGTTTTGCCCATAAGTTTGCGAAACTCCAGCATGGCAGTGTAGGTCGGCATGACAAAGACGGTATCGCCATCGTTGGCCTGCTCAAAGGATTGGTCAATGGCGGCTCGAATGGCTTCTACCGTAGCGATGGCTGCAGCGGGCTCCTGCTCCAGGGCGTACTTCAACCGCACCCGCATGTCTTTGGCGCGAATGCCGGTGCAGATAATCCACTGAATCGAAGCCTGGTTCAACCGTTCCAGCTCGCTATCCCACAGCCAGGAGACGTCTTTACCATCGGCGGTATTGTCGTTGATGGCGAGAATCAGCTTTAGATTTGGAATGTTGCCCATGAGCTCCAGGCTAAGGCTGAAGCTGGCGGGGTTCTTAACCAGCAACAGGCGATAATGGACCCGTTTATGGTTCACCTGCCGGGTGAGAATTTCGCCGCGACCGAAAGCCGGCTTAAAGTTTTGTAGCCCTTGTACAGCCCTGTGATCATCTACCCCCAAAAGGTGGCTAATGGTCAGGGCCGTGAGGGCGTTATAGACATGAAAAAAACCCGGCGATGCCGTTCTTGCCCCGGGAATATGGACAGAATCGCCGTTGAGGGTGCCCTCCACTTTAAAGTCTGTGGTTAAATCTTCGTTGATGTGGATGTGGGTCGCTTCCAATCCCTGCTCGCCTTTCTCCCGGTGATGGAGGCTGCCTTCGTAGGGTAAAAACCTGGAATAATCCTGGGACAGGGAAATGAAATAAGTGACGTTTCCTAACCCCTTGGTCAGGCGTGCGGTGCGGGGGTCATCCCCGTTGACGACAACGGCTGCTTCAGGACACTGGGCAATGCCATCGCGAATCAGCTTTTCGGTGCGGTCAATTTCGCCATAGGCATCGAGCTGGTCCCGGTAGAGGTTGGTGACGGCAATGACCTCTGGCTTCAGGGTGACGGCAATGCGGGGTAGGGTGGCTTCTTCCACCTCTAAAATCGCGTGGGTAAAGTCGAGGCGACCGAAGGCGCTGCTCTGCTTTAAGAGTTCCGACAGAATGCCCTGGCTCAGGTTAGCCCCGGCCTTGTTACGCAGAATGTTGACCCCCTCCCTCTGCTCCAGCATGGCGTTGAGCATGGTTTGAGTCGTTGTTTTGCCGTTGGTGCCTGTAATTGCGATGATGGTAGGGATCTGAGATACCAGGGCATCCAGGGCAAAGGGAAAATACTTCCCCACCAAATAACCTGGTAAAGCCGTCCCTGACCCCCGGCCAGAAACCTTCAGGGTCAGGGTAAGCAGCTTTGCAAAGGCAATGATGGGAACCAGCAGCAGATATTTCATAGGGGGGAAGGCACTACCCTAACCAGAAACAGGTCTTCCGCAAAGGTTAGCAGAGATAGACCCCTCCAGGTAGCGAAGTTTCTTGCCGCCGCTGCTACCGGTACAGGTTGATGACTTCGTCAGGTTCAACCACCACCACCCGGTCGGCGGTGACATTACCGACGGCAGCACCGGCAGCGGCTCCCCCTAAAGCTCCGGCCAGGCCAGCATCACCTAACACTTCTCCGAGAATGAGACCACCGGCTGCGCCGATGCCGGCATCTTCGGCTCCAAAATCATCGATGCCTCGGCTCGCTCGGGCATTCCTCCTGCAGTTACAAACAGGGCCGCGCTGGCGGCTGTCGCTGTAATTAGATAATGGGGGTGCTTAGCATGTTGAAAATCCATACAATCCTATTCAGTTGTGTCTTCGTCTTGTTTAAATCGTGACGTACCCCAAGACAGTTGACATCGTGCGCTCGATAGAGCTTCCCATAGGCTTTACCGGGTCAGTCGCTGATCTGATTCAAGCTGCCCGTAGTTGAGCTTCATCAGGCGATCGGCTGCTGGGAAGTAGTGATCATCGTGACTGATCACAATGACCGCTTTGCCCTGGGCTTTGAGTTCCTGTAAATACTGGTGGTAAAAAATTTCTTTGAAACTGGGGTCCTGGTCGGCAGCCCATTCATCGAATAAATAAATCGGGCGATTCTCTAAATAAGCGGTGAGCAGAGCCAGTCGCTTGCGCTGCCCCTGGGAGAGTTCTGTGGTGGAGAGATGGCCTGCTCGAATCTGAACTTTGTGATCAAGATGCAGCTTTTCCAGGTAATGCTCTGCCTGCTGGTCCTGCCCCTGCCCCTGTAGCCCTAAGAGACGGTCGAACAGAAAAAAGTCAGAAAATACGGTGGAAAAGTGCTGGCGATACCAGGTGCGATTGTCATCGGTAATGGCCTGATTGTCTAGCCAGATTTCCCCTCCCTGGGGAATGTAAAGCCCCGTGATCAGTTTGGCCAGGGTGGATTTGCCGCTGCCGTTGCCACCGATGATGAAAACAATTTCCCCCGGATACAGGGTGAGGTCCATGGGCCCCAGGGTAAAGTCCGTGTCGTCTTTTTCAGTACGGTAAGTATGGGTTAAATGCTTGAACTTAAGTTGATGCCATGCAGCGGGTTGAACCTCCTGAGCCTGGCGAGGATCTGCCGTTTCTGCCAGGGCCAGCCCCAGGGTTTGGATACGGCCTAAAGCAACATTGGCCTTACCGAGGAAGGGCAGTTTGTTGACCAAACTTTCCATGGGCCCCAGCAAATAGGTGAAGGTAATCACATAGCCGAAGCGGGTGGCGGTGGTTAACTCCATCCAGGTGGGCAGTAGAAACAGCACAACCCCGATCGCAAAGAAGTAAATGAACTTGCCCCAGCTGTCGAGTATGGCAAAGTAGCTGAGCCCCTGGCTGCTGGTGCGACGCAGCTGGATAGCCGTCGCGGTTAGCTCTGCTTCCATAAAAGCCTGTTGCCTTAGGGCGTGAAGCTTCAGCTCTTTGATCCCCTCTACCAGGGCCCGAAAATGGCCGAATAATTTATCCTGTTGAGTTCGGGCTTGGGCCAATACGTCGCGGCCACGCACTAAAAACCAGCGGCAGCTGACGGAGGCAACCCCCGTGAGCAGCAGCACCAGCACTAAAACCTGCCACGACAGCCAGGAAATGTAGACCATGCAGCCCAGTAAAATGGCGGTATTAATAACTAACACGGGGACTGCCGAAACCGCTTCGGAAATAGCCTGAATATCCTCTGTCAGCAGGGCCAGCAGGCGGGGAAAACCAATGGTTTCAAGCTGGCGTAGATCCGTCGCTAGAATCTGTTGGCTGAGGCGAAGCTGCAGTACGAAGACGGCGGTCTGGGAAAATCGGACCAGCACGATGCGGGAAATCATGCTGGTAACGAGCACCAGCAGTCCTAGGCCGACAAAAGCCAGGGCCCCATAGGCATTGGGGGATGAGGGGTTAGCCGCGGCAAAGGTAATGATGACCAGCAGTCCGGCACTGAACCCGCCGCTGATCAGACCCGTAACCAGGGCGATCGCAACCGCCTGCCAGGATGATCGCAAAATAAATGAAATCAATGTCATGGGCAGTGAGGCTCAGAACATTGACATCTTAAGGTTTACCGCTGCGGTTCAGAGCATTCCCATAAAAATAGGGGATAGGGCTAGCCTATCCCCCAAACGCTTAGATTCGAGGTAACGCGCTTGAATCGAGGTTGGAATCTACCGGGTCAGAATGGCTGCTTGCTCGGTTTCAGCGTCAGCTTCGGTAGCCGCAACAGTCTCTGCAATAACGGTTTCGGTCAGTTCGAATTCCGTTGCGATGGCAGACTCCTGCGCAGCCAAACGAGCCAGACGCTGCTTGCGGTAGAAGACAACGCCGCCGGTCAGCAGGGTAGCAACGATGCCGAAGCCGCCCAGGGTAATGCCCAGGGTCTTGCCGTCAGGAGCATTGTCTATCAAACCAGCAGGCCCGTCGAAGGAGGTACCACCGGAGGCGGCAGAGGTTTTAGAAAACATACAGGCGGAGGCGGGAGCGGTAGCGGCAAACAGACCAGCCGCAGCCACGGTAGCCACCAGGGCAGAACGAGAGAGTAGTTTCATAACCAGATTGAGAGCGAACATTACAACGCTTTACATTGTGTGTCATCTCTTTAGGAAGAGCAGCAACAGTCGATACAAGTTTGTTAAAAATTCCCCCCGGCTTACCCATGATGATGCTCAATGGAAAAGTTGGGAATGGCCCTACTCCAGCATCGAGGGTCGATTCAACCGCAAACGACAGTTGATAGGGATACCGCCCAGGCGTCAGAACATTAAGATAAGTAAAGACAGTGCTGATCTCTAGCCCTCTGACCCTATCCCGGAATCCTTAATCTGACGTGCGACTTACGAACCTGCCCCTGACCCATCAGCCTCAAGGCCTGACTTCCAGCCTTCCCATTATGGAGACCCGCCATCTATGCAAAAGTTACGGGCGGGGCAAACAGCGCTTTGAAGCTGTAAAACAGGTCTCCCTGACCCTCCACCAGGGGGAGGTGCTGGCCTTTTTAGGCCCCAACGGTGCCGGCAAAACCACCACCATTAAGATGATCGCCGGACTGGTGCGGCCCGATGGCGGCCAGGTCGCCGTTGCCGGAGAAGATCCCCATCGCCACCCCAGGGCATTGCGCCATATCGGTGCTGTGCTGGAGGGTAACCGCAACCTTTACTGGCGCTTAACCCCGGAGGAAAATCTGGAATACTTTGGCGTCCTCCGTCAGGTGCCCCGCAAGGTGGCTCACCGGCGTGGTTTAGCACTGCTTGCCCGGTTCGGCCTGGAAGATAAGCGCGATGTCCCCTTGCAAAAACTCTCCCGGGGAATGCAGCAAAAGGTAGCTATTGCCGTGGCCCTGATCCACAATCCCCAACTGCTGCTGCTGGATGAACCCACCCTGGGATTGGATGTAGAGGCCGGCGAAACCGTCAAAGTCCTGGTGCGCCAGATTGCCCAGGAAGGTCGAGCGATTCTGCTGACCACTCACCAGCTGGACGTGGCCGAGGCCCTTTCTGACCGGGTGGCCATCATCCGCAAAGGATCCATTATCGCCGAGCAGACCACCGAAGCCCTGCTCAGGGAATTTTCAGACTCTACCTATCGCCTGGAAGTGGAGGGCACCCTATCGCCTCACCAGCACCAGACCGTAACTCAGTTGGGGGGAATGATTCAGGGCAGTCATATCACCTACCCTGGCAATCCTCAAGATCTCTACACGCTGCTGGGGGCGCTGCATCCCCTGCCGTTGATTTCCGTGCAGCGCGATCGCGCCGACCTGACCCAGGTTTTCCTCCAGTTAGTCAAAGATAACCAGGAGTTCCGTCCATGATGGATTTGCTCTACGCCGAATTCAAACGCACCTGGATTCAATTGATTCGCTATCCTACGGAAATTATTTCAGGGGTAATCATCACCGCCGCCGTCTTCTATGGCCTATTTATCAGCGCTCAGTACATTGCCGGACCCGGCGTTGCCTTTGGCGACCGACTTGACGCCGTGGTCGTGGGCTATGTGGTGTGGACCCTGATTCTCTTCATCAACAATGACATTGCCATCAACCTCCAGCTTGAAGCCCAAACGGGCACCCTGGAGCAGATATTTTTGTCGCCCTTCGGCGCGCCCCAGGTATTTCTAGCCAGGGCGGTGGCCAGCCTGGGGCTGCGACTGCTGCTGATCCTCGGCATTTTGTTTTTGCTTATGGGGCTTTCCGGCAGTCGCCTGGCGTTTCCGCCGTTGCTACTGCTGCCCCTGGCTTCGCTGCTGCTGGCTGGCTATGGTTTGGCCTTTTTGATGGGGGCTGCCGCCCTGGTGTTCAAGCGGGTTCAGCAGGTGCTGGGAATTTTTCAGTTTCTGCTGCTGTTTCTGCTGGCAGCGCCTTTAGAAGAATCCACTGGAGCCATGCAGTATTTACGGTTTCTGTTGCCGATGATTCCCAGCACCGGGCTGCTCCGGGACCTGATGGCCCGAGGCAACCCCCTGGACTGGTTGACCTATGGCCTTGCCTTGTTGAATGGCATCGCTTATTTTGCCGCGGGGTTGTTAGTCTTTCGCTGGGCCGAACGTACTGCGAAAAAACGGGGCTCTTTAAGTGGTTATTAAGTAGTTACTAAATTATGGGCAGAGCGAGACTCGAACTCGCATGACCGTGAGGCCGCCACATTTTGAGTGTGGTGCGTCTACCAATTTCGCCATCCGCCCTTGGATGAGTCCCCATTATACTCAATCGCACCGCGTTTGACCAAATCAAAATAGTCCTGACTGCAGGCCCAGCGGTCAATTTCCTTTGCCCGTAGTACCGGCACCGGATGGGTCAAATCCTGAGTGCGGATCTGCTTTAGCGCTTCTCCCAGGGCATCGTTGCTGATCGCGTCATAGGACCGGGCCTGTTCCAGAAAGGCGTCTAAATTAAGTTGTGACACCAGGGAAGGGGAACCGCCGGAGAGTTTCATTAACAGGGAAGCGACGATGCGGGGATCTTGAGCCACCAGGAGGGCCGCGCGATCGCAGGTAAATTCCGCACAGCGCACCCATTCCAGAATTTGAGCCTGAAAGCTCTGGGCCATGACTTCACCCCCGGGCAGCAGGTAAGCCGCCAGGGTAATTAGATTAGCCAGGGTCAGATACAAACTGTGGTCACACTTCAAATGCCCCAACTCATGGGCAATCACCGCCTGGGTTTCCTCGGGGGTGAGTAGCTCCAGCAGCGAAGTATGGACCACGATAAAGGGGCGTTCCCCTCGCATGGCAAAGGTGTAAGCATTGGGAGCGGGATTTTGCCGCACGTAGAGTTGGGGCGGTTCCAGATCCAGCACCTGGCAGGCCTCCAGCAGCAGATTGTGGAGATCGGGCAGTTGCTGCTCACTGACCAGAATGCTGGAGGCAATGTTTTCCAGGTGGAAAAACTGCTCCGCCAGGGGGGCTATGGCCATCCTCAAGAGGGTATCCAGGCCTGGAAGCTGTTTCAAGCTGCGGGTTGCGGCCAGGTCAAGGGGATGGCGAAACTGGTCAGCTCGTAAACCTACCAAAAGCGTTTTATCGGTCATGTAGATCAAATGTATTACTCATGTACCTATACCTTCCTCATACACCTATATAGAGTGCCATAGCAAGTCTTGTTCAGAGGCGTCGGAATGGCTTATCATCCTCTTCTGAAAGGACTGATCTCTTGTCCAACAGAATCAACCTTGAGCTTAGTCTTTTGGAATTTACATTTTATGAGTAGTCTACGGATGGCTCCTTGTACTTAACTGAAGTAGACCAAACCCTGTTTTCCTTTTTGCGAAAAAATGTAAGCTTACAAAAGAGTCAAAATTCACGTGGTAAAATCTTATCCCAAAAAAGCGGAGGCCAACGGAGGCGATTGTGACCCTAATAGAGTTTGGTTTAATGATGATGACTGTCCTAGCTAGTGCATTTGGACAATTGTGCTTAAAAATAGGGGCTTTGCAACTTGGAAAAGTCAATAGTGAGAACGCCGTTAGTCATGTTCTAAGTATTGCAACTACTCCACCTCTTATTGCAGGGTTGTTTGCCTATGGTATGGGAGCTGTTTTTTATATCCTGGTGCTGACTCGCGTCAATTTGAGCGTGGCCGCCCCCTCAGCTTCGTTGATTTACTTAGCTTCTGTATTAATAGGCTACTTCTTCTTTAAAGAAGCTATTACCCCGGCGAGAATCGCGGGCATGGGCTTCATTATGTGTGGTGTTGTTTTAGTCGCTTCAAAGTGAATAAAATGCGGTTGTCGGTGGTCATCCCCTGTTTTAACGAATTTAGTACCATTACTCAGGTAGTTGATGCAGTCAAAAACTCCCCCGTAAAAGATTGTGAAATCATTGTTGTTGATGATTTTTCCACAGATGGAACTAGAGATTTGTTGCAGCAAAAAATAGAATCCGAGGTGGACCATGTGATCTATCATTCGGAGAATAGGGGGAAAGGGGCAGCTCTTAGAAGTGGTTTTTCCGTTGCTACTGGGGACATTGTTATCATTCAGGATGCTGATCTCGAATATAGCCCCCAAGAGTATCCTTTAATGATCGGTCCGATTCTGGATGATAAAGCTGATGTTGTTTTCGGATCTCGATTTCAAGGTGGTAGACCCCATCGGGTCGTTTATTTTTGGCATATGGTGGGAAATAAATTTCTGACCCTGTTGTCTAACATGTTTACCAATATCAATCTGAGCGATATGGAAACCTGCTATAAAGCATTTAGGAGAGAAATTATTCAGTCAATTCGAATTAGAGAAAGTCGATTTGGCTTTGAACCGGAAATAACGGCTAAAGTTGCCAAAATAGAAGGCTGTCGTATCTATGAAGTGGGGATTTCCTACTACGGGAGAACTTATAATGAAGGTAAAAAAATAGGTTGGAAAGATGGATTCAGGGCAATTTACTGTATCTTGAGATACAATTTATTTTAAACTGCATGGAAAAATTGCTTACCCTATGTTTTCTTCATAAGTGTTTCTTTAATCTTATGGCTGTTGATATGCAAATCTGCTGAATTGACGTTTTACCTGTTCTTGGGCTGTTTACGCTTCAACTTTTACGCCCTGTCCCCTTTTTAAGGGAACTAGGGAGACCTTCGATTCGAGATATATTGCTTTTAAAGTAGGCCAACTATACTCTTGGATACTCAAAAGCGGCGAGGTTCGTTGGCGTCATCTCTGTTAATTAAATTATTTGTCAATTAAATTATTTCGAAGTGTTTCTTTTGGCCTTCCATGATATTACTGTGCCTGAATTGGTTATTCCTATTTGCGATTTGTTATTTGTTTGGTGTATTTCTGGTGAATTTTTTAGGAATTAAAATTCACTTTTTAGGTGTCATCAAATTTGTCATAGCAACCTGGGTAGGACTACTGTTTCTTAGTGCTATATTACTCCTGGTGGCACTGATGTTGCCCATTGACGGGGTGGTTTTTCTGTCGTTATCCTTTTTTATTATAAGTATTTCATTTATCCTGCCATCTGCCCGAAAAAATATTTTAGATGATATTCGGAGTATTTCATATAAAACATTTTTTTGGGCACCTTTACTGTTACTCGCAGTAAGTTATTTGGCCTTAGATCAAGAGTTTATTCACTACGATACAGGGCTTTATCATTTTCAGGCAACTGAATGGTTATCTACATATGGTACTGTTCCGGGGCTTGCTCTATTGCACAACCGGTTTGGTTTTACAACTAGCTGGTTTGCCCTTGCGGCTCCCTTTGAAACAGGCTTATTAATTACTCGTTCCGTCTCTGTAACTGGTGGGTTCGTTACCTTAATAGCTATAACTCACTTCATCTTGAGCTTGAACAATATCATGAAGTCAGAGGCTAGTGCTCACCATGGGGGTAGTGACGTATTGATACGGTTGGGCAACTCAAACATGCCTGATTATTTTTTCATTGCTTCGATATTTATTTGTCTACCTTTCGTAAAGCATCGTCTTCATTTCGCGAACTCATCAGCACCTGATAACCCTGTCCTATTTCTGATCCTTGAAGTCGTCTACCTAATTTTAATGATTTCGAATATTCATTTAGATGGCGTGGAGGTGCCTAAGGTGGATTTTTACCCGACAAATGACACTGCCAATCCGTCTCAGGCTGATCTATCTAGACTGGCCCTGTTGGTTGTTATTTTAGCAGCAGGGGCAGTATCTATTAAGCTAAGTGCCGCACCTCTATTATTTATCGCAATTATCTACTACTGTTTTTATTCTCGAGATATTAGTCTTAAGAATTTAGTGACGGTGTTTTCAATTTCTGCAGTTTTTTTAGTTCCATTTATACTTTCTAGTCTTATCACGTCGGGGTGTCCTCTGTATCCTTCTTCTTTTCTCTGCACTAGTCTCCCATGGTCCGTAGGTGCAGAAGAAGCTAAGGCAAATTCAGCCCTTATCGCTTCCTGGGCTAGATGGGTCGGTCCTGAACCAGAGAATTCCGATGCGAAATTCTGGTTTATTCACTGGTTAGTGACTGAAAAGGATGCCGCCTTTCTACTCATAACCTCAACGTTGGCAATACTCATCATTCCTTTTGTGAAAAGCAAAGTAAAAATTCTTGGGGAGAAATATGTTTTAGCTATTTCGGTGATCGGTATTATCTTAATGATCTATAAGGCACCCCAACTTCGCTTTGGCTTAGGTTATCTGGCTGTACCTCCTGCCCTTTTGGTTGGCGGAATAGTAATGGACTTCAATCGCTCACTCGGTTTGTTTTTGTTAATGTTTTATTTATTTTTATTTCGTTTATTTATGCCAGAACCAGTCGCCACTAGTACGTTGATTTGGTTCTCTGTATTTATTGGTTGCTATTTCATCTCTACTTTTATTCGACCCTTTAGAGCTAAATCGAAAATCCACGTCGTTCATTTTATAGTGGTTTCTACTTTTCTATTTTTAGTTGAGTTGCTACCTCATTTTATTCACTATGGCTTTCCAGATGTTGAATCAATACTATTACCTCCATCACTGCGCATACCCCCTCTGACAGAGCAAACGGCTAGAAACTTTACTTATTATCAACCTGCAGAAGGTGACCAGTGCTTCTCATCTCCATTGCCGTGTACTCCATACTTAACACACCAAGATGTAGGCTTGTACCGAGAAAATCTTGGTTTGGGCGGTGGCTTTAGACGCTTCTTTCGCGAGTGAATCTTCTATGAACTGATACTGTAATGATTCAGTGTTCGAAGAGGAGAAAAGGCCTGAATCGGAGGATCAATAAGAAGAGTAGCGGGCTATCCCATGAAGCTTTTCAGGATCTCTCCTGTGGCATACCCCATGCACTCCTGAGAAAAGTTTTGTGCCTGTTTCAACCCAAGGGTGCTGAGGTGCAATCTCAACTCGTCTTGCCGGACGGTTCTCTCCATCGCTTCAGCAATATCCTGAGTACAGTGGGGGTCCACCTTTAGTGCCGCATTCCCCGCCACTTCTGCCATCGGGGCAAAGTTTGACGTAATCACTGGGGTTCCGCAGGCCATCGCTTCAATGATGGGTAGTCCGAACCCTTCCCATAAGCTTGGAAAAACCAGCGCAATGGCCTGATTAATGACGTTTACTAACTCCTCAGATTCTAAAAAGTCCAGCACCTTGACCTGGTGGATAATACCCAATTCCCTGGCCTGAGCCAGCAGGTGAGGAGTAAAGCGAGCATCCGTAGGCCCAACCAGCCAGAGTTTGTAGTCCTGGCGTTGCGGTAATTGAGCAAAAGCCGACAGCACCCGTCCCCAGTTTTTGTGGGGAGCTGAACGTCCCAAACAAAGAAAATAATTGCTCGTCGGCAGATCCAACCAGCGAAAACGGCTTTCATCATAGGCCAGGGGAATCACGCTGATATCTTTGGCCGAGCAGCCAAAAAAGTGCATCACATCATCCGCAGTGGCCTGGGAATTACAAATGATGTGCCTGGCCTCAGCCAATAGCCCCGGCATATAAAAGCGGCTATAGAAATGCATGGCTGCCCAGGGGCGGTAAAACCGTAAAGGAATTAAGTCATGGACCGTCATCACATAGGGAATTCCCTGGCCTTTAGGGGCTTCAGGAATTGGGCAAAATAGCAGGGAACCCTCGTTTTCCCTGAATAGCTTTGGCAACTGGGTTTGGGTCCACCACAGGCGTTTTGCATGCCCTCCCATGCCGTCTGCAGCGGTCATGTCAGCCGGCACAGGTATGCGCTTTTGGTCTAACTCGCCCGGCAGGGGAAGCGCACTCAAGTAGCGGGATGGCAACCGATCTAGATAGGGCAGCAAATTCTGGGCATAGGTAGTGGTGCCGGTGGGTTTTTTCAAGCAGTAGGCCAGGTTGGTTAGCAGCATCGTGTCGTTTGAGGGCTCGTACAAAGCATCCTAAATGAGAAATGTAACGGCCATAAACTTGGTTTAATGGTTTGCCCGTTGCCTGCTGTACAGTAAGGAAATATTTGGGGTCAATCGCCTATGGATTGGATTACTAGCCGCCCAATTGCCCACCGGGGGCTGCATCAAGGGCGTGAAGTACCGGAAAATTCTTTGGCAGCCTTTGAAGCTGCGATCTCGGCCCAACATCCCATTGAGCTGGATATTCAGCTATTGGCCGATGGTCAGTTAGCCGTCTTTCACGATAAGGGCCTGGAGCGGTTGACCGGTCAAAAAGGTCAGATTGCCGAGCAAACCCTCGAAACCTTACCGAAGTTTCACCTGTTTGGCACCCCTCAAACCATTCCCTCCCTGGCTGAGACCCTTGACTTGATTAGGGGGCAGGTGCCGGTTCTGATAGAAATTAAAAACGAAGGCGAGGTCGGCCCCCTAGAAGCTGCTCTATATGAAACCCTTAAAGACTATCGGGGAGAGTTGGCCATTCAGGCTTTCAATCCTTTTTCTTTGAAGTGGTTTAAAGAAAAAGCTCCGGATATCAAAAGAGGCCAACTTTCTGGAAATTTTAGGGGGGAGTCCCTGCCCTGGTACAACAAACTATTGCTCAGCAACTTGCTGATGAACTGGGCCAGTGAGCCCCATTTCATCGCCTACGATTTGCAAGCCATGCCCAACCTACCCACGTTCGTCAACCACCGTCTGCTTAAAACCCCTCTGATCGTTTGGACCGTCAGGAGCGAGGCTGAACGGAGTCAGGCTATGGAGGTGGCGGATAACTACATTTTTGATGCCTTTTGAGGGAGCGGATGGGGAGGGACCCGGGCTTCTAAGAGTTATCCGAACGCTACATCAGGCCCGATGCCTGCCCCCTAGAATCTGGCATCTTTACAAATGCCGATTAAAGCCGATTAAAATAGTGGATTCCTAGAACGCCGGTTCAGAAACCCGGTTTCTACTCTAGGAAAGACCAAATCTCATGGGTTATTCGATGAAGTAACCGGGTTTTTAGCCATACTGTACCGATGCTCTAGGGAATCGGAGTTTCCGCTAGCAGGTTGCCCACCAGCTGGGTGGGGCGCTGGTTGCCCAGGGGAATCAATCGGTGGGCCAGCACGTAAGGGGCTAGAAGTTTGGCGTCGTCAGGAATCGCGTAATCCCGACCTTTGATGTAGGCCAGGGCCTGAATTGCCCGGTAAAAGGCGACGGTACCCCGGGGGCTAACGCCCAGGGTAATGTCCGGGTGGGATCGAGTGGCTCTCACCAGATCAAGGATGTATTGCTCAAGGGAGGGTTCCAATTTGACCCGGGAGCATTCGGATCGAATTGCCAGGACCTCGTCTGGCGAAATGCAGGGCGGTAGGGCAGTAGAGTTGCGGGTTACTCCCAATTGCTGGAGCATTTTCAGTTCTTCGCTTTCGCTGGGGTAGCCCAGGCTAAAGGAGAGGGCAAATCGGTCCATCTGAGCTTCCGGTAGGGGAAATGTACCCTGGTATTCCACCGGGTTTTGGGTGGCAATCACAAAAAACGGCTCGGGTACCGGGCGAGATACCCCATCTATAGTGACCTGATGCTCTTCCATCACCTCTAGCAGGGCGGATTGGGTTCGGGGGGTAGCCCGATTAATTTCATCAGTCAGCAGAATATTGGCAAACACCGGACCCGGCAGAAACTGAAACTCTCCTTTACTGGGGTTCCAGATGTTGGTGCCGGTTACATCAGTGGGCAATAGATCGGGAGTACATTGAATGCGCTGAAAGCTGCCATCCAGACACCGGGCCAGGGACTTGGCCAATAGAGTTTTCCCTACGCCGGGGACATCCTCCAGCAGAGCATGGCCCCCGGAAAATAAAGCCACCAGCACTAACCGGATGGAATCTGACTTACCCACAATGGATTTGTTCAGATTTTGAATCAGAGTTTCAATCCGTTCGCGCATGACCCGTATCCAAGGTGAATGTTCTATGGAATCCCAATGGCCAGGTCAACTGCCGGACCATTTCTGACTGCATAGGCTTATGATGCCCTGATTGCTCCCGATGTAGCCACTGGTTGATAACTATTCTGGCTTTGACAAAGAGGCCAGGGCGGCTTGACAGTCCTGATGAATTTGGGCTTTCAGGTCTTCCAGGGATGCGAACTTTTGTTCTGGACGGAGATAGTCATGGAGCAACAGGGTCAGGGTTTTGCCGTAGAGATCCCCCGACCAGTTCAGCAGGTGTACCTCTACGGTAGTGGTCAAGCCATCTACGGTGGGTCGTACACCAATGTTGAGCACCCCTGGCAGGGGCTGATGGAGGGTGCCACTGACTCCCTGGACCCAGACGCTATAGACGCCATGTTTGGGTAAAAATTTATCTGGTGGCAACTTCAGGTTGGCGGTAGGGAACCCCAGGGTGCGGCCAAGCTGCTGACCCTGAATGACTCTTCCCTGCAGACTGTAGGGTCTTCCCAGGAGGGATGTAACCGTTGCTAGGTGGCCGCCTTTAAGGGCTTCCCGAATGCGAGAGCTGCTGATGCGCTCGGTGCCCTGCAACCGCAAGGGGGCGATGCAGACTTCAACTCCGTAATCTGCCGCCAGTTGCTTAAGCGCTTCTACGGTGCCAGAACGGTTTTTGCCAAAGCAAAAATCTTTGCCCACACTAATGCGCTGGGCCTTGAGTTGTTGAATCAGCAGGTCATGAACAAACTCTTTGGGGGAAAGGTCAGCAAGCCCGTGGTTGAAGGGCAACAGTACCAGTTGTTTTACCCCCAACTGCCCAATGTGGGCGGCTTTTTCTGCTAAAGGAGTCAGTAAAGGACGGGACTGCCCCGAAAAGAATTCCTGGGGATGGGGAAAAAAGGTGACGACTGTCGGTATGGCTCGGGTAGAGCACCGAACCTCAAGATCCCCAATCTTTGTATCCTTAATCGGGCCACCTTGACGATGGCTATACCCCGTCAAGCCTGACCCTGCAAGCCTCTGGCCCGAGAATTCCCCCTGGTGCAAAGGGGCGTAGGGGGGCTGGGGGTTTTCCGGTAACACCTTGCCGATGACGGCCTGATGCCCCAGATGGACACCGTCAAAATTCCCCAACGCAATGGCCGTTGGGGTCATGATTGTTGTTAGCGAAGAAGTAACCCACACGCGTTACATTTTGACACAAAGCCCCGGTTCTCCCCAAGGAAACCCATTGATTAACCTCAAACTTTAACTTTGAGGGGCTGTGGTTGGTTGACCGCAAATAGGTCCAGAACCATGCCTTCCTGGGCAACCAGGCTGTTGGGAAAGGCAGCGGCGGTATGGGCAGCCACCTGGTCCATAAAATGATCATCGTGGCCTGGGTCATGGTGGAAAATCACCAGGGTTTTGACGTTGGCCGCCCTAGCCACCTTGACGGCTTCCTGCCAGGTGGAATGGCCCCATCCCACTTTGCTGGATTTTTTGTCGTAGTATTCTTCGTCGGTGTAGGTGGCGTCGTAGATCATGATATCGGCGTCCCGGGCAAGCCACACCACGTTTTCATCCAGGCGGTCGGGGAAATGTTCCGTATCGGTGATGTAGGCGGTTACCTTATCCTGCCAGGTGACGCGGTAGCCCACGGCTTCACCAGGATGGTTAAGTAGAGCGTTTTCGACGGTGATGTCGCCGATGCGAACAGTTTCCCCAATTTCAATGTCGCAAAACTTCAGGTCTGCCCCCATAATTTGGAGCGGCACGGGAAAGTTAGGGTGCAGCATCTGGTCGTTGAGGCGCTGTTCAATGGTGGAACCGTTGGGGGCGATAGCACCATGGATGTTAAATCGGTTGCCAGGTACAAAGGCGGGCACAAAAAACGGAAATCCCTGGATATGGTCCCAGTGGGAGTGGGTGAAAAACAGATTGGCTTCCAGGGGCATGGCCTGCAGCAGGGTCAGGCCAAGTTCCCTCAGTCCGGTACCCCCATCGAAGATTAACCGATGACCTCCCACTAACATTTCGATACAAGAGGTGTTACCGCCGTATTTTACGGTTTGCGCTCCCGGACAGGCGATGCTGCCACGCACTCCCCAAAACCGGACTAAAAACTGCTGCTCAGTCATGAATCTCTGTGCATTGGTACAGAACGGGTAACAACCGCACCGGGCGGGATGGAAGAGGTAAGTTAATCTGCGAGCGAATCAAGATTTACTCAATAGTAATGATCATGGGTCGCTTTAGCCCAGAAATCTGGCACTAACAGCTTAAGCCAGGCCAGGCTGGGGCAAATTTTCTCTGCAATTTCAGTTTGCCCAAGTCTTTTCTAGTCTAACCACTGGCTAGGAGGTTGACCCCTACAGCGTTGAATCTAGGCTGTGGGCGATTTGCTGCAGTCCTGTAACTGAGGTGAGGTTGTACTGTAACGGGGTAACGGAAATAAACCCTTCCTGAATGGCCTGGATGTCAGTGGGTACGGCAGCTAGAGTTTGTTTTACCAGGGGCGGCCAACCCTGGCTAGAAATGGGGTCTTCAATGTCTTCTACCACTTCTCCTGCCAACCAGTAATAGGTTTTGCCCCGGGGATCTACTCGTTTTTCAAACTGGTCAAAATAGCGGCGAATACCCTGGCGAGTAATTTTGGCTCCTTTGATGTGGTCTCTGGTCAGGGCTGGAATGTTGACATTCAGCAGCAAGGGCTCTGCCAGGTCTGTCAAGACTGTGGTTTTGAGCAGATCGCAAACAAACTCGGCGGCGGGGGTAAAGGTGTGTTGGGTATAACTGGTGAGGCTTACCGCAATGGCGGGAATGCCTTCCATCACTCCTTCCATAGCGGCTGATACGGTACCGGAATAAAGGATATCGGTGCCCAGGTTAGCCCCATGGTTAATCCCTGAAATCACAACTTCGGGAGGACTCTCCATCAAGGCTCCCAGGGCCAGTTTGACGCAGTCTGCAGGGGTACCGGAGCAGCTCCAGGCGTTGACTCCCGCTGGAAAGACTGACTCAATGGCTTCAGTCCGCAGGGGTTTGTGCATGGTGAGCCCGTGGCCGGTGGCGGAACGCTCCCGGTCGGGACAAACCACCGTTACTTGATGACCCGCTTGCGCCAGGGCATTAGCCAGGGTGCGCATTCCCTGGGCAAAGATGCCATCGTCATTGCTTACGAGAATGTTCATGGGACCTAAACAAAGGTTTAGAATGGTCAAAGTTTGGCATTTGCCAGCTGAAATTGATGATCAAATACCTGTTGTTGCACCATACCCCAGGATGACCACCGCACCTACAACCCTAGAAACTGATCTACAGACCCTCAAGGAGGCTGCCCAATCCGAGATCGCATCTGCCGCCACCCTCGAAAACCTGGAGCAGTTACGGATCAATTACCTGGGTAAAAAGGGGCAGCTCTCCAAAGTCCTGGGGGGCATGGGTAAACTGCCTGCGGAAGAAAGACCCCGCATTGGGGCTTTGGCCAACGAAGTTAAACTGGCCATTCAGACCCGCCTAGAAGAGTCAAAATCAGCCCTTGAATTGGCTAAAATTCAAGCCCAACTGGCGGCTGAGACCCTTGATGTCACTATGCCGGGTTTGTATACTCCCCAGGGGCATGTGCATCCCATCAACAGCATTATTGACCGCATTGTCGATATTTTTGTGGGGCTGGGCTATACCGTTGCCACCGGTCCAGAAGTAGACAATGACTACTACAACTTCGAGGCCCTTAACTTTTTACCGGACCATCCGGCCCGCGATATGCAGGATACGCTATATCTGCCCAATGGCGATTTGATGCGGACCCACACCTCCAACGTGCAGATTCGCTACATGCAAAACCACGAACCGCCGATGCGAGTAGTAGCAACCGGGCGCTGCTATCGACGAGACACAGTGGATGCGACCCATGCCGCAGTTTTTCACCAGATAGAGTTTTTTGCCGTCGATAAAGACATCACCTTTACCGATTTGAGGGGCACCATCAAAGTATTCCTGGAGGCCCTGTATGGTGAAATTCCTGTACGGTTTCGACCCAGCTATTTTCCCTTCACGGAACCCTCTGCGGAAGTAGATGTGCAGTGGCAGGGCAAATGGTTAGAGGTGCTGGGCTGTGGCATGATCGATCCCAACGTCCTGAAGGCTGTGGGTTACGACCCAGAGGTATACAGCGGTTTTGCTGCCGGGTTAGGGGTAGAACGCCTGGCCATGGTGCAGCATCAGATTGATGATATTCGCCGCCTCTATTCCAGTGATTTGCGCTTTTTACAGCAGTTTTAGACCGCTATAGCCAATTTTTTTAGATTGATTAGGGCATTCTGATGGCGAGTCTCCTGTCAGGGGTCCCCGGGAAAGCGGGGACCCAACCTTTGGCCGCTGGTCCCAAATGGATTTCCGTAGAAACGGGGATGACAATATCGCTAATTTAGCCGTGTGCTCATTAACCCAGCGGCAGCTCTACCAGAGGGTTCTCAAAAACATGTGTCCCCAAGCTCGGATTCAGCAACTGACCCAGAGCGGATTTGTCATAACACTCTGGGCTATTCGCTCATCAAGAGAAATCGTAAAAGGCCAAACGGCTCCTGTTATAAAATCTAGCTCAAGGCACTTTAGGTCAACGCTCAAGCAGACGGTAACAAGATTTATTCAGTTTCAGATGGGGATTCTTCGGTGCCCGGAGCATCAACCGCTTCGGTGGTCGCCTCTCTTTGCAGGGCCTCCTGCTGCAGTAACCGGAAATTAGCCGCTTCATCGGCAAAGCGGTTGCGCTGATACTGCTGAAAATCCGATAGGGACATATCGTTCATCAGCACGGCCCGGTGGATTAGATCCATGGGGCCAGAAACTTCCTCAAAGATTCCGCCGCCGCCATCGGGGGAGCTAAAGCCTGCACCGGGATCAACCACCGACGCATTGTTGGGGTCACTCGCAGTATCGGCTAGGGCTGCTGCAGCGAAAGCCAGAATGCTAAGAGCCGTACACACGCTAGCAATGGGGCGGAAAACCTTGGTCGGATAAACCATAGGAAAACTCCTTCACACCTAAAAATACAGCGTTATGCTGCACATGAAACACTAAACTTCCTAGTCTTCAAGACTGGGATCTACCGTTTCATGTTCCAGACTATAACAAAAATAAATGGCAGGGATCGCTCTTTGTGCAGGGATCCCCGCCATAGTTTTCCCACTTGCCCGCTTGGGATCTCACGCAATACGACGTTTGAGCAAGGGTTGAATTAGGGCTAACGCCGCCCCGCAGAACGTGACCAAAACGACCAGGCAGACTCCCAAGGAAATATTGGCAAAGGGAGCATGGAGTACGGTGCTGGCGAGGGTCCAATCGGAGTGGGTGTACACGTAACGAATGGGCTCGATAGCGTAGGTCAGGGGATTCAAGCTAGCAACGACCTGGAGCCAGCCGGGCATGAAATCCAGGGGAACCAGGGCGGTGCTGGAGAACAAGAGCGGCAGGTTGGTGACGAAAATCACTGCAATCAACTCGATATGACCGGGCAGGGCAAAGGCTAAACCGAGACTCAGGGCGGTGACTCCCAACACTAAAGTCATCACAATAAACAAGACCAGCACCAGCCCGGGAAGGTTAGGTAACCCGGCCCCGAGCCCGGCACTCAAGGCCAAGATAGCCGCGGTCTGTACCAGGGAGAGGGCCGCAATGAAGATGGCCGAAGCTACCACGATGGAGTAGCGGGACGCCAGCGGTGCCACCAGAAAACGATTCAGAAAACCGAATTCCCGGTCAAACATGACGGGTAATCCAGCATTCAGCGCTCCGCCAAAGGCAGTAAAAACAATAATACCGGCCCCCAGAAACTGGCCATAGTTGCGGCTTGCTCCGAACAACCCCTCGGGAACATTCTGGAAGAGGGCACCAAATAGCACCAGCCAAATTAGGGGCTGAATGATACCCGCTACCAGGGTAGAGGGACGACGCTGCAGCTGAATGAACAGTCGCCGGGTCATGGCCAGGGTCTCTTGTAGAAAAGCTCCTGACCAAAAGCCCTGGGTGTTGTTCCCCTCTGCCAGGTTGGCTTTCCAGGCTTTCAGATCGTCATTGTCTATGGGGTTAGAGCCGTTGAAGTTAGACGGCGCTTGGGATTGGATGGTGGTACTCATAGGGTCTTTTTAGCGTCCTTTCATGGCCTGCTTTTTCTCTTTTTTCATATCTCGCTGTCCAACGGCAGCTAATTCAGCATCCATTAAGGTGCGTCCTGTAGCGGCCAGGTATACATCGTCCAGACTGGGACGAGATTGGGAAATTCCGAAGGTCGGGAGTCCAGCTTCAGTCAGGGATTTTTGAACCATTTGCAGGGCATCGGCTTGCCGTTCTACTACCAAGTTTAAGGAATTTCCCTGGGCAGAGTTGATAATTACTTCCTGCACACAGGGTAAGTGAGCCAGCATGGATTTGGCCAAAAGAGCCTCGTCTTCGGGGGTGAATTCGCGAATGCGTAGAGTAATGCGATCGCCGCCGATTTCGTCCTTCAATGCGCTGGGGGTACCGGAGGCGATGACTTTACCCTGGTCGATGATGGTGACTCTATCGGCCAGGGCATCGACTTCTTCGAGGTAGTGGCTGGTAATCAGCACCGTGGTGCCCGCAGCTTTCAGTTGTCGCAGAAACTTCCAAACGGCGGAACGGGTTTCTATGTCCAGACCCACGGTCGGTTCATCTAGAACCAGCACATCGGGCTGGTGGAGCAAGCCCAGGGCTAAATCCAGGCGTTTTTTAAGCCCCCCCGAATAGGTTCCTGTTTTTTGGTCAGCCCAGTCACCCAGTTCCAACAGGCCGATCATCTGCTCGATACGACTGGCAGCAACCTTAGCGGGCATGTGATAAATAGCGGCCTGGAGCTGCAGCAGTTCGCGCCCGGTCAACACCTTGTCCAGGGCGATTTCCTGGGCGATGTAGCCTAAGTATTGCCGGGCCATTTGGGGGTTTTCCAACACCGGGATGCCCATCAGCTCGACCCGGCCACTGTCGGGAGTGGCCAGGGTGCATAAACACCGAATGGTGGTGGTCTTACCGGCCCCATTGGGACCCAGCAATCCGAAGATTTCGCCGGGCTGAATCGTTAAGGAAACATCCTGAACCGCCTCGATAGCCCCGTAGGACTTTTTGAGGTTCTCGATTAAAACAGCAGGAACCATGCTGAAATTCCGTTACCAGAAACATCATTCTGTTACATAAGTTATTCTACAGAACTCGCTCTAGCATGGGGAGGGAACTAAACCATTTGTTCGGCTGCTGTTAATGATGTGGCTTCCTTGGCGGGGGAGGTGGCCAGTTTGCCAATTTCCTGGTCAATCAAGAACAGCCCCTGGCCCTGGGTGCCAATCAGTTTGATTTTGTCCAAAATTCCCTTAAATAGAAACTCCTCCTGGTGTTGTTCGGCCACATACCACTGCAGAAACTGCAGGGTGGCGTAGTCGGGTTCAGTATTGGCAAAATGCACCACTTCGTTAATGTTGCGGGTAATCAGTTGCTCGTGCTCAAGGATTTTTTCGAACATCACCTGCAGGGAGTCAAACTGGGTTGGAGGTGCCTCCATGCCGCCCAGGACAACGAATGCCCCTGTTTCGTGCATGTAGTTCAGCAGTCGGTGCATGTGCCCGGCTTCTTCCTGGGCGTGGAGCCGCAGAAATTCCTCACAGCCATCTAAGGACTGATAGGCACACCAGGAACTCATCTGCAGATACAAATGGGAGGAGTACATTTCCAGGTTGATTTGCTTGTTCAGACGGTCGCTCATAGCTTGGGACAGCATGGGAATTTCCTTTTTGGGTTGGACTTTAAATTGGGAAGGAACAGTTGCTAAACGAGAACCGATGGGCCAGCTATGCTCCAGGAGGGACATCGGTCCGACCCTTCAGCCCGCTACCGTGGGCACCAACGGACACCCGAGATGGTTCGCCAGAACAGGAGGGTTGATCAGCGTCCCCCGTTCCTCGGCGGCGTCCACCATGTTTAGATCCACCATCAGGGGTAGCCCCATCTCCAGGATTTGCGGCGTCAGGTACAGGGTTGCGCTCCAGGGTCGAGTCATCCACGATATTGACTACGACCGGGGCACCGCTCGACAGCAGATATTCCCGAGTGATGGCTTCATCCACAGAACTGCCGCTGTTTTCGGGATCAATGGCATAAATAATGTCGGGTAAATTTACCACAGTCAAGGTCTGCTGGCCGTAACGGTAGACCCCCTCTTTACGGTCTAAGATGATCCCAGGCCAGTTGCCGACGTAATGATTAGCATCCGTCAGGGGGTTGAACAGGGGCGTTTCGCCACAGATGGGATTCCCGAGAAGAGCGATAGTGTGGTTAGGCATGGGGAACCTCGTAAGTGCTGTTTTCTGGGACGACCTTTTCCCCGGGGCAATTTGGCAGTAGTGGAGCTTACTCCCATGAATATCTCCAAAATGCGGATGACTTGCGAAAAAGCCTCTCAAGGTGAATCAGGCTAAGTCCTACAAGATCGCTCCCGGTCCTGGGAATGGACATAAAGCCGGCCTGGATGAGCAGGTCTCCCTGAGTCTGTCTTAGACAGGGGGCTCTAATCGGGTTCAGGTTAATTAGGACTTGTTCTTATTTGTATGGATGTATGTATTTGGTCTACTTTATCACTAAGCCGCCATGTAGATATGTTCCCCCTGGGCAGAATGGTTCCCGGAGTGAATGTTTGGCTTTGAAGTTTCCGTGGGCTAAGTCTGGTAAGGGTAGGCATTGTCTAGATGGCCTAAATCCCAAAGCGATTATTCCTGGACCGTTAAACTGGAAATGATGACTTCAAGGGGGCACTTTGAAGATCCGGGTCGCACAATGAAGGCAACTCTAGTCTAGACGCGGACTGCATGGTAGCAATCTCCATCAAGGGGCTAACTGTGTGGAAGGGCATTGACCATAAACAGGTTAGTTTAGGTTTAGCTTTACCTAGGCAAGATTTATTCTCAATAAATAACAAAATTTCGTGGATAAGCTTTGCCTGTGACAAGAACCTTCACCAAGCTTAAGTAAACGTTTCAGAGGCGAAGAAATTTGTTACAAAGACCCCGCAAAAAGGTGCCCTATGAGGGGGTAGATCCCCGGTAGTTTTTGGATATGCGTAGTGCAAAAATTAGTTCATGGTGAGTCTATTGTCGCGCTGGGGAGTTGCCTGGCTCAGCTGTGGAAGAACGGTTAAATTACTGGCAATGAAAAGGGTTTTCCCAGCGCCCCTGTCTATGCTACTTTTCTCCATTGCCGACGAAGGCTGATGAGCCACTTTAGCCACCATCGTGCAGGGGGACCATAAAACGCGAAGATATCTCCGTAGGCTAATCTGGCGTTTTGGTGATGTTTCAGGTGCCGTTCTGGGGTGGTGATGCCAAGGGTATTGCACAAGCAGGCTACCCAGGTCGGAGTGTGATAATCAGGGCTGAACTGATGCCGCCAGATGACGTGGGCTTCTGCCAGGGCTAATCCTAGGGTTACGCCAACCGGAGACCATGACCACAGGACGGGAATTAGCACCAGATAAGGAAATGCCCCCAGAAACCCGTCGATTAGCGCCAGGGGTTTACGGGTGCGGACAGCGTAACCAATAAAGCTGCGGTTGGGGCTGTGGTGTACGATGCCGTGAAATTTGCCAAACACATGTTCGGGAACGTGGTAGCCAAAGGTGGCCAGGAAATCGCCCAATAGAAGCAGCATCAAAGCTGTTAGGAAAATATCATCCACAATCCTACTCCTCACAATCTCGCAACCACGCTAGCAGGCAAGATTTAAGAATTATTTAATGGCAGATGAACGTTGGTTTTGGGGCTACAGCAGTAGCCAGATGGTCGGACCCTACAGGTGAGATCTAAACTGTCATTCCAGGTAGGCGTGTAACCGGTAGCAGTTGCTTACGAAATATCAAATCCGAGTGCAGTAACCCCCAATCAAAACGGGCTTCCTGTAGGAGTAAATGGCCCTTTTCCCCTAGGAAGCGGGTGTATGTCAAGCAAATGTGGGTTCAACTCTTTCCCCCTGTTTCTAGGATTAGTGCTAACCAGGGGAAAGGGGATTAAAAATTACGAGTTTCTAGAATTGCCTCCACTTGAGGCCAGAGAAACCCATCGCTGCGGTAGATCTCTAGCGCCTGAAGAGCATCTTCGGCATCCCTGGTGGAACCTTTCTGAAGGAGATTTAGCAGGAATTGAAGGGCATCGTCCTGGCGCAGGGTTGAGATCGCAAACAGAGCTGTTTTTCTTAAGTCTGGATGGGTGGTCTGTCGCCACCAGTCCTGTAGCACGGGCAGGGCTTCTGGCAGATGGGACTCTCCTAGCACCAGGGCGATGACTTCGGCAGTTTCGATGGCTTTCGGTTCGTCGGTCTCTCGGCGTCCCGCCTGCAGCAGGCTTTTGATCAGGGACCAGGAATCCTGCGGAGCAAGCTGTAGCAGAGCCGCGATGCATTCTCCCATTACGGGTGGAACATCTCCTACCTTCAGGCGCAGTCGCAGCAGGGCTACCCCAATAGGATTTTCGCTGTAAGCCACGGCACGGGCTGCGGCGATTCTCGCTTCCGGGTCAGGGTCAGCCAGCAGATCTCCCAGTTCTACCATCACATTGGGATAGTTCATCCTCACCAGACCCAGGGCGCAGGTGCCCCGGAGCTGGGCCGCCGTATCCACCTGACTGCCCCATACCGGTTCCCACTGCACGTGGTGAATGCCCTTGAGGAACAGGGTCTCGTCGCTATGTTCAAGCCGGTAAAGGGCTTCTGCGATGGCCTGTTTGGCCCGACAGCCAGGGTCCCGGTCCTTGGCCTTTTCCATTAGCCGGTCGAAGGCGGTAATCAGCTCAGGCATGAGGGAGTAGAGTTCTGCTTGCCCTACCATACGCGCCGCCTGGGCCACGGCGATTCCATAGGTACTGCTAATGACTCGACCAAGGGTGGCCAGTCCCTCAGCGGAGGTCGGGTCGGGCCGAATTTGGTTCAGGGCGGCCGTCAGTTCCTCAAGTTTGCGGGATTTAGCCATGGGGGTGATATTGCTAAATCAGTATCGCAATGATGATACACAACCTATCATCATTGCGATACTGAGCCAGGAATGCTTCAAATGTCAGGATTTGAGAGGGAGCGTACGTCATGGCTACCTCGTCATTAAGGATTGACGGGGGCATCGTGAGCATCACCCTTGGCGTCAAGGTTGCGCACAACGAACTGATGCAGCAAGTTAGTAATTACCACAGTTAAAGAGGTTTCCGTTTCATTAGCAAGGGCCTGTAGAAACTGAATATCTTGTGAGGGTAGCTCAATCTTAATTTCCTGAAGCTCTCCTAGTTGGGCTTGCGCATAGGATTGGTAGCGTTTAATTTCTTGCTCAAGATTGGGTACCGAACGCCATTCCCCACGCTCTACAGATTCTAAAATTTCTTGCTCCTCAGACGTCAGTTGCTCAGTCATTATCTATCTCTCCTAAATACTTTTTCTTCATTTTGCGACTTGGAATAATCGTTTTCAGAAAAATCTCCTGCTCGGTTTCTATGAATGGAACGAGATAAACATATTGATTGATGGCAAGAACGAAAATCTCCTGCGATGGATATTTGTCTTGATTGGGATGATCGATAACGTCGAGAATTTTTCCTTGATTAATCGCCAACGCAACCATATTAAAGTCAATACCTCTGGTCGCTTTCAGCAATCTGTTTTTATTAGAGTTCCATAGCAGTGGCTTCATGAGGATTGCTCAAATCATAGCGAAAAGGGGGGGCGATCGCCCCCCCTTATGAGACTTGAAAACCCCGGCTGCTCTGAGAAGCCGAGGTTCTAGAGACACCGATTTACTCCACCCCTTCAATCCGGTCTTCCACTTCCTGGTACAGCTCCTGCAGTCGCTCGATGTTGTCATCGCTGGTTTCCCAGTAGCCGCGACCGTTTACTTCCAGCAGGGTCGACACCATGCGGCGGAAGGAGTTGGGGTTCAAATCCATCAACCGCTTACACATTTCAGGGTCCTGAATGAAGGTGGCGTTAGTGTCCTCATAGACCCAGTTATCCACCGCACCGGCAGTGGCCGACCAGCCCATGGTATTCACCAGGCGCTTTGACAGTTCCCGCACCCCTTCGTAGCCGTGGGAGAGCATCCCTTCGTACCACTTGGGGTTCAGCATTTTGGTGCGGGCATCCAGCCGCACGGTTTCCGACAGGGTGCGCACCTGGGCGTTGGCGGTGGTGGTATCGGCAATGTAGGAGGCCGGAGTTTTGCCGTCACCCCGCAGGTTGGCCACCACCTTGGTGGGGTCAGAGTCGAAGTAGTGGGAGACATCCGTGAGGGAAATTTCCGAGGAATCCAGGTTCTGGAAAGTGGCTTCCGCTGTCTTCAGGGAAGACTCGAACAGGTCCCGCCGCTCATCCATCACACCGGGGTTGTCGGAGTTGAAGGCGAAGGACTTGCGCTTCAGGTACATTTCCTGCAGCTCGGCCTCTTCTTCCCAACTGCTGTTTTCCACCGCCAGGTTGACGTTAGCGGCGTAGGACCCGGAAGCGTTGGAGAAGATCCGGGTGGCCGCCTGACGCAGGGTGCAGCCCATCTCTTCCGCCTGCTCCAGGGCGTGCTTGCGGACGAAGTTCATCTCGATGGGCTCGTCGGCTTCGGCAGCCATTTTCACACCCCGATCCAGCAGGGCCATCTGGTTGATGAACAGGTCGCGGAATACCCCGGAACAGTTCACCACGATGTCAACGCGGGGCCGCCCCAGCTCTTCCAGGGAAATCAGCTCCAGCTTATTCACCCGACCGAGGGAATCGGGCACCGGCTTAACCCCCACGAACCAGAGCATCTGGGCCAGGGACTCGCCGTAGGTCTTGATGTTGTCGGTGCCCCAGAGCACGGTGGCGATGGTTTCGGGGTACTTGCCGCCGTTGTCTTGCCGCTGGCGCTCCAGCAGGCGATCCACCACAATCTTGGCGGACTGCACCGCAGCGGTGGTGGGGATGGACTGGGGATCTAGAGCGTGGATGTTCTTACCCGTGGGCAGCACATCCGGGTTGCGGATGGGGTCGCCGCCGGGTCCGGGGAGGACGTATTCCCCTTCCAGGGCCTTCAGCAGACCGCCCAATTCGTTGTCGGCGCAGACCTGCTCCAGGCAGAACTCCAGGTATTCCATCAGGGGCTTGGTGGCTTCACCGTCGACGGTTTTGTAGCCCGCGTCGTGGAGGGCCTTGATCCAGGGTTCTTTGCGGCCAATGTTGAAGAAGTTGAGCCGTGACACCCGGGTGACGCGACCTTCGGCATCGATCTGCTCATGGACCAGGGCAGCAACGGCGGTCCGGCACCCCTGGTTGATGTCGTAGAGCAGCTGCACATCGTCGAGAACGCCGCGATCGCTGTTGGCGTAAATCTCGTCAATATCCCGATTGAGGCTCTCGGCGATGATCCGCTGCAGGCTCTTGATGCCCTCTTCTTCCCGGTCCAGACCGGCGATGTTGACCAGGGTGGCAATGGCTTCTTCCGCACTGGGGGGCTTACCGATGACGTGCAGGCCACAGGGAAGCAGACGCGACTCAATCTCCATCAGCTTGATGTAGATTTTGCCCACCAGGTTATCCCGCTCTTCGGCGGACATCTGGCCAGCGTCGAGCATCCCGGCTTCTGCACCGTCCAGATTTTCGGCCAGCTCGTGGATGTCTTTATCCAGGTTGCAAACCCGCGCCGTCTCAATGATGGCATTCACAATCTGCACCGCCCGACCGCTGTCTTTGTTGCCCTGGTAGGAGCCAATCAGCTCGCTCAGTTCCTTCAGGCCCTTGTACAGTCCGGCATTTTCCGCCGGGGGGGTCAGGTAGCTGATGGTCTCCGCGTAGCTGCGGCGCTTGGCGATGGTGGCCTCGGAGGGGTTGTTGGCCGCGTAGTAGTAGAGGTTGGGGATGGTGCCGATCAGATTGTCGGGGAAGCACATGCCCGACATGCCCATCTGCTTACCGGGCATAAACTCCAGGGACCCGTGGGTACCGAAGTGCAGCACCGCATCGGCCCCCCAGATTTTGTTCAGGAAGGTGTAGTAGGCGGCGAATCCGTGGTGGGGGCTGGCAGAGCGGGAGAACAGCAGCCGCATGGGGTCGCCCTCGTAGCCGAAGGTGGGCTGCACGCCGATGAACACATTGCCGAAGGCCTTACCGTACACCAGCATATTCTGACCGTCGGTGTTGAGATTTCCCGGCGGCGGACCCCAGTTTTCTTCTAGCCGGGTAGAGTAGGGGGTCATGGCCTCGTACTCCCGCACCGGCATGCGGTAGGCAATGTTCAGCTCGGGGCTGTTGTACTGAGCCTGGGCATCGTGGATGACTTCCTGCAGCAGGGCTTCCGGCGACTCAGGCAGATCCTGAATGTCGTAGCCGTTGTGCTTCATGGCTTCCATCACCTTGTAGATGGAGCCAAACACATCCAGGTAGGCCGCCGTACCGACATTACCCTTGTCGGGGGGGAAGCTGAAGATGGTAATGGCCAGCTTCTTATCCAGCTTGGGCTTGCGGCGCAGGCTGGCCCACTTCATGGCCCGCTGGGCAATGGACTCGATGCGATCCTGCAGGGAGATGGCCCGACCGGTCATGCCGTCGCGACCGGAGAGGACGATGGGCTCGATGGCGCCATCCAGCTCGGGGATCGCCATTTGCAAAGCCACCTGAATCGGGTGCAGACCCAGGTCGCTGTCTTCCCACTCTTCGGTGGTCTGGAACACCAGGGGCAGAGCCACCATGTAGGGGCGGTTCAGCTTCTTCAGGGTCTCGATGGCCTTGGGGTGATCCTGCCGGGCCGGGCCACCCACCAGGGCAAAGCCCGTGAGGGAGACCACGGAATCCACAATAGTCTTGGTGGAGTCTACCGGATCAAAGAAGTAGGCTTCCACCGGCTTGGAGAAGTCCAGACCGCCCGCGAATACGGGAATCACCCGAGCCCCCATGTACTCCAGTTCCTGCACCATGGCCACATAGTGAGCTTCGTCGCCAGTGACCAGGTGGGTGCGCTGCAGCACCAGACCCACGGTGGGGGCCATGGGATCCCGCAGGTCGTCGGAGATATCCCGGCGGGAGTCGTACCAGTTCAGGTACTCCTTAATGTCCTCGAACATGGTGGGAGCCATGGGGTGCCAGATGCCCATGTCGGGGTAGGTGACGGGGTCTTCGTACTCCAGGCTGCCTTCCCCCTGGGGTGCCCCTTCAATCTCTTTGTCGGTGATGACATAGCGGTCGGCCAGCATCAGCAGGAAGTTTTCCAGGTTTTCGGGAGAGCCCCCCAGCCAGTACTGGAAGCTGAGCATGAAATTACGGGCATCTTGAGCCTTTTCCACCGGCAGGTACTTGAGCACCTTGGGCAGGGTGCGCAGCAGCTTCAGCATGGCGTCTTCGAAGCCGCTGCCCTGCTTCTGGCGACGCTTCTTCATGAACTCGCCGATGACGCTCTTAGACTGGCCCAGCTGGGCCATGGAAAATACGCCCAGCTTGTTCAGGCGCATCACCTGGGGCATGGAGGGGAAGACCACGGCGGCGTCGAGGTGATCCCGTACCGGGGCCACCGCTTCCACCACCTTATCGGCCAGGTCTTCGATAAAGATCAGAGAGGCCACGAAGATGTTGGCTTCGGCCACATCCTGCTTAAAGGCCTCATAGTTGTCGGCGTTGCGCAGTTCTTCAATCAGGTAGCCGCTGACTTCAATGGCCACCTGGGAGTTGTTAGCGTTGATGGACCGAATTGCCGAGGATAGAGCGCTCTGGTACTGAGGCTCTAAAACCACATAGACCACTTTGACCAACAAGCGCCCGTTGAGGTTATCGGGGGCAATGTGTCGAACAGTGGGCTTGACGTGGGTGAACATGCAGTAAGACTCCTTTCGCTGCTAGTGCTGTAGGGGCTTCTCAGGGGGAGGGATCCGGCTAATAAGCCTGATCCAAGTCCAGAAGTGGAGTTTTGCTTTGAAAACCACAGCTCTAGAGATGGACCTGTATGGTTTTGCAATCAAAGATTTACAAAAGATCCAAGACCCTGTATTGGAAACATTTTTTAACGGAAGTACAGCTTTTGGCCTAATCAAGTTTGTATCAGAAAAACCTTGTCAGATAAGGGCTGCCGCTGACAGGCGACACAAATTGAAATAATTACCGCCGCTGCTTGTTAACAAAATTTACAACACAACATTAGGGTTGCTCTCATATTTGTATCAAAAAGTTAACAAAAATCTCATTGGAGAAAAATTATCAGCCTTGAATCCTGTTGTTGGGGGTTGGATCCTTTTCGTCAGACATTCATCTTTGAGGCGGATGGCGCAGCCCAGTTCCTGGTTGACGCGCTGCAGGTTCAGTTCCGACCGTTTGCGATCGCTAATATCCATTACTCCATTACCAAGCAAAGAACACCGACCGTCAGCCTCATTAAGCAGGGCAAATCCACCAGTACCGCGATTCGGCTGCCGTCTTTGCGGTCTAGGGCATCGGTAACGGCCACCATGGCCGACTGGTCGAGGGCCGCTTCGAAGGCGGTCAGTTCATGGAGTAACTTCTGGTTTCTCAGTTTCGCTCGTTTGCGGACAGTGATATTCTAGGCTGCGCCCAAAACGCCAATAATGTGCTCAGCAGTGGAGGTCAGCCCAAAAAAATGGCGGTTTTGGGATTGGCTCCCTGGTCAACTCCCTGTCGGTTTTTCCAAAAAATGTCTACGGGGCTGTTTCTACAACCGTTTGTAATGACGATTGGGAAAGTCCGCCCTGGAATAGCCATATATGGCGACAACTACATCGTTGACGGCTAAGCAATACAGGGTTTCCAGGTTGTAAATTCGCATGGGCTAAGGGTTGTCGTCAAACAGCTGCAGGGTAAGAAGCTGGCGTTGCTTTTTCGCTTTTTGGAGCTGCTGCTCAAGCTTTTCTACCCGGTTCATGCATGGAATCCTCGCAGTAATTCCATGGATGGGAAAAAGAATTCACGAGAATACAGCTTTTCTTGCCAACTTGAAAAAGTTTTATCGCTTGCGTTCCTTAAGCCAGGGAGGAACGCTCTTCCCGCGTAATTTTTCGCAAAACCTGAGGGCAACAATATTAAGTTTTCCCATTTAAGTTTTGGCCTAAACAATTATCTATTTGGCAGCAGATGAGGGGGTTGATTTGTACTTGTTCGCCTACCGTCGGTTTGATCCAGGCAGAGAGCTTTTTCACCTTGAAAAACAAAAATTAAGTGAGGAATGAACCCTAAAAATTCCCCTTTAAAGCAAGATCCGTTGAGGGTATCCCAAATCTACAAATTGATGATTCTAGCGTCTAGCTGGTCTGTCATTCCCCTGGAGACGGGAATCCACGTCGGTTATCTGGCTCCAGAATGGATTCCCACTTCCGTAGTCATGACCTGGACCTATGCAAAAGGGAGATTCGCCCCATTTAAGGGGCCAGTATTAAGGATTTGCTTTAATGCTGGCGTGAAGCTGACTCTATTCTTCCAGGGTCAGCTCATGGATATTCCACAGGGCCCCACCGATGGCGGTATAGTTGAGTCCCTGGACGCGATCACGCACCGCCGCCAGTGACAGGTTGTTGATTAAATAAATAAAAGGCAAATACTCCTGGGTAAGCTGTTGAGTTTCCTTGTACAGCTCGTACCTTTCGACTTCATCGGTCACCTGGGCGGCTTTAATGTAGAGGTCGGCGATGCGCTTTTCCCAGTCGGCAGCCTGCCAGTCTTCCAGGGGAGTTTGCCCGGGCCCGGCCTGTTGATTAAAGGCGTGGAGTGCTCCATCCAACAACCATACGTTGGCTCCGCCGTTGGGCTCCAGTCCTCCCGTCAGGCCCAGCACGAAGGCTTCCCAATCTAAACTGTCGGTCAGGCGATCCACCAGCACGTTGAAGGCCAGGGGTTGAAAGTCCACCTGAATGCCCAGTTTCGAAAGATCCTGCTTGATCTGAGCCCCAATGGATTCACGGATTTTGTTGCCGGAATTGGTAATCAACGTAAAGCGAACCCGGTTGCCGTCGGCATCTTCCAGTTCCCCAACCGCGTTGTATTGAAACCCAGCAGACAGCAGCAATTCCTTGGCTTTCTCCGGGTCGTAGGGATAGGTGCGAATGCCTGCTTTCGGCGGCGCATAAAAGGGGCTGGGCACCGAAATGGGAGAGGTTTGGGGTTCCCCCAGGCCCTGAAAAATATTGTTGACCATGGTTTGCCGGTCGATGCCGTAGGACACCGCCTGGCGAAACGCTACCGTATTAAACCAGGCCGAACGCACCGGATCTACCAGGGGTTTTCCATCGCGGCTCCCCTGGTTCAAGTTAAAGGCGATAAAGTTGGTCCCCATGCTGGGACCACCGTTATAGATTTCGAAGTTGCCCCGTTCTTCCTGCCGCTTCAGCAGGGAGAAAAACTCGGGAGATACATTTACCAAATCCAGCCCCCCGGAACGGAACTGCAGTAGGGCATTGTCCGTAGAGCCAATAATCTGCCAGACCAGCTGTTCAATGTAGGGTTGGGGTTCCCCGGATTTCCCCTGCCGCCAGTAGTAGGGGTTGCGCTCAAAAATGACCCGTTCCCCGGGAGTATAGTTGGTGACCTGATAGGGGCCATTACAAACCAGTTGGGAGGGATCGGTATCGGTGCCCCAGGTGGACAGAAATACTGGATTGCCCTCAGCATCGGTAGTTTCTAAGGCAGAGCGCAGCACATGGGCGGGAATAATTTCAGCGCTGGTGGTGCGCAGCAGGGGGGCAAAGGGTTCCGGCAGCTGGAACTGGACTCGACGGTCGTCCAGCTTCACCACCGTTGGCAGCAGCCCCTCCTGGCCAATCCGAAATCCATCCCGCGAGTTAGAGGGAATATTTGGATTAAACAAGACATCCATGTAGGTAAAGACCACATCGTCTGCGGTCAGGGGTTCCCCATCCGACCAGGCCAGGTCAGGGCGCAGGGCAAAGGTATAGGTTTTGCCGTCATCGGCAATGTCCCAACTTTCAGCTAAAGCGGGGGCCACTGCGCCGGTCACCCCATCGGTGGTGGTTAACCCTTCGAAGGTAAACAGAAAAACGTTGGGATATTCCTGGCTCAGAATCGGGTTGAAGGTTTTGGGGTCGCTCAGGGTGCTGGATACCAGTTTGGGCACGTCGGCACTGGCCTTGGCAAACTGGTTCAGGTTGCAGCCCGTTGTCACCAGGCCAAGGGTTAAGGCGAGTAAAATCGTGCAGTATCTCCACCCATGCCATCGCCTGGGCTTGCCCCATCCCTGCCTTGGTTGTGTCCTTTGCTTTGTCGCCATTTGCCCGTCCAGTGCCATTGGTTCACGTTCTAAACCCTGAAAATCTAGGTTACTACACCCGTTTAGGAGTAACCTCTGCCCGGGGCGGCTTTTAGCAGACCGGCGGCTCCCGGGGTAGAGCTTTTAGACCATTACTGGAATTATCGGCTGCCTGAATCCTCTAGGAAATTGCGGCTAAAGCATTCGACCGGGCGACCGCATGCCATCGATGGTCGGCATCGACAAATCCCAGCTCGGTCAAATATATCCGGTTCAGTTGGGGAATTGATAAATAGCAGTTCTGCCCGGCAGAGTCATCACAGGTAACCTGTTGCATGGGTTCCCCCAGGGGCGCCGTACTGACTTTACCGGTGACATCGTAAAGGCGTACGGCAAAGGACTGGCTTACCTGGGACTGCATCGCTCTGTGGTCTTGGGGGGCAATGTTCCAAACGGTATGAAATCGACTGCCCCCCTGCTCCATAGATAACTTGATCCAACTGTTGCCCGTCGCTGCAGTCAACGAGGGATCCCTAGTCGCCTCAGGAGGTTCTGGATTATTAGGGGTTATAACGCCAAAACTATCCGGGGAATCCGCGGGGATACTGGCCATCGCCGCCAGGACTTCTGGCGGCAGGTCGGCCCCAGCCCCGATCCCTGGGGCAGAAGCCTGGCTACCATCGGTCGGCGGCGGTATAAAATCTCCAGGTTCAATGGGCACTACCGGAGGGGCAATAGGCCTCTGGGGGCCCCCGGTAGTGCCATCGGGTAACGGTCCAAAGGTATTGGGAGAGTCCGGAGGAATGCTAGCCATGGCGGCAATGACCTCTGGGGGCAGTCCTTCCCAGGGGTTACCCGCTGGCGGGCTGACTGCTTGGTCGGGAGGGGGGACAAAATCTCCCGGTTCCAGGGGAACTTCAGGTGCTCCTATCTCCGCTGGCGATACTGGCGATGGCATGGGGCCAGGGGTCGGACGGGGTGTCGGTGCCGGGTCCACCATGTCATAGGGTAAGTCTAAAGCAGCGAGCATTTCATCTAAGTCGCTCGCGGGCGGTAGGCTGGCCTCTTCAATCAGGGCTTCCACTCGATCACCGTCTGGCCCTGGCTCTACGAACGTTGGAGGAGCATCGATTACTGGACCCGGCGTAGGACGCACCGGGCCAGACTGAATCGATCCAGCCGGTTCGGTGGCGCTGGGTAAATCGGCAATGGCGGCTAAAATATGCGGCGGCACATCATCATATCCGGAAGGGTTTTCCGGCAAAATCATATCCTCTGAGGGCAGAGCGGCTACCGCCTGTTGCAGTTCGAGGGGGATATCGGGATCATAGGCTGGACCTGGGGTTATCCCTGGGGGATAGGTTCCCGAGGGATCTGGGGTGGAAGATATGCTGCCAGTGGTGGCTTCAGTGGAACCCAAGCCGTCGGCATCTCCTCCGGCCTGGGGCAAGTTGGGTTCGATGCCGTAACCCAGGGCGGTGGCTCTGTCCAGGCAATCCTGGGCTTCGGCCTGACGACCCATTTGCATCAGGGCTTGCCCTTTGCCGGCCCAGGCGGCTCCTGAGCTTTCATCCATTTCTAACGCAGTGTCAAAACAGAAGATAGCCTCTTCAAAACGCCCCAGGCTGGTCAACAGTCGGCCTTTGCCAATCCAGGCTTCCAGGCAGCTTGAGTCAATTTCTAGGGCGGCATTATAGCTGTCTAGAGCATCGCTAGCTTGACCCAAAAACACCAGAGCATTGCCCCGTTGGGCCTGGGCTTGGGCGGCAATGGCATTGATTCCCCCCAGTAGTCCGCCTGTGGATTGAGCTTTGTATCGTTCCACTTCGGTGGCTTCAATAGCGCTATTGAAATAGATCAAAGCGCTATCGTAGCGCCCTTCCCGCATCAGTCTTTTGCCTTCTGCCAGGTCGGTTTTGGCCTGCTGTAGTTTGCTGCCGGGGGTGCCGCCAATGGGGTCTCCTTCCATGGGCACCAGGTTGGCTTCGGGGGGAAGGTCCTGGGTGATCAGGCCGCTCTCCCCATGGCCATTGTTCGTTGAGGTATCTCCAATGCCCGAAAAATCAATGGAAAGACCAGGGGGGAGATCTGCTTCAAGATCCCGATCCTTATCCTCGTCATCGTCTTTCTTGATACCCAGCAGGGCTCCCAGGATTCCTGCCAGAATAAGCAGTAGGGGAATGGCGGCCAAAATCCACCAGGTTTCTCGGGGCAGATTTTGAATGCGCTGAACCAGATCCGGATAAAGTTCTGCTAATCCACCGTCTCCCAGGCCCGGCGAATCTAGGGCATTGCCGGCACTATCCCGTAGATCAACCTCACCGTCGGTGGTCCCGGCAATTAAGTTCCCTTCCGGCGTGTACTCCAGGGAACTGGCCGGAGCCCCCAGGGCAATCGCATTGGGCAAAAGGGGCGTGCCTGTAGGTTCCCACAGTTGTAGGGTGGCATCCCGTCCGGCGGTGGCAATGGTGCTGCCATTGGGGCTAACGGCCACCGCACTGACGGCGCTGTTATGGGCCGCTAGGGCTTCTCCCCGGGGTTGCAGGGTGGCCCGATCCCATTGGCGGATGGTGCCATCCCCGCCAGCGGTAATCAAAACCTGGCCATCGGGGCTGCTGGTGATATCGGTAATGCCTCCCTTATGGGCACCGGGGACTTTGGTCGCCAGGGTACCGTCCGGATTCCACATGGCAATTGTGCTATCACTGCTGCCGGTCACAAAGTTTTGCCCCCCAGGCGGATAGCTGACGGTCTGCACGGCTCCATCATGGGCGGCGATAGGCTCACCCAAGGCAGATCCATCGGCCACGGACCAGCGGTCGACGGTGCCGTTGGCGTTACCGCTAACAATGGTTTGACCGTCAGGACTTAAGGCCAGGGCCAGAACCGGCCCTCCAGTCCCCTGAATCGGCTCTCCAATGGAGGTACCCTTGCGGTCCCAGCGGCGGATCAGACCATCGGCCCCACTGGAAATAACCGTCTGGCCATCCGGGCTGATCACTACATCGGTCACCATACCGGTATGGGCATCGGGTACCACAGTGTTTGTGACATTGCCCTGGGCATCGAGCCATTCCAGAGCCCCTTCCTGGGTGCCCCGCACCATAAATTGTCCGTCTGGTGACAGGGCGACTGCCTCGGGCAACTGTCCGGCCCCGGCCGTAACGTTGGCCTTTTCGGTTTCTTTAGCGTCGGCTACATCCTGTTGCCCTTCAGGGTTAGTGGCGTACCCCAAAAACGCCTCCACGGGAATGCTCGGTTCCCCCTGGTAAACATAGCCCCGGGGCTGAGAATAGGGATATCGAGGGTCGTTAGGCAGGGTGTTGTGCATACTGACCGGGCGCACCGCATCCTGACCGATTATTTCGGCTGCGATGGCATAACTTACCCCGTTATTGCCCAACTCTCGGACGATTGCTGCGGTATCGTCTGCCTCCACCTGGATAGCTGTATCGCCCGTTTCAAAGGGCCTGGCTTGAAACACCTGGTAGTCCGACAGGGCAATCCTGGTGTCACTATCGTTAGGGCGATCGATAAATCGCAGGGGCAAATCGGGGCCACCCACCTGGGACCAGTTGGTAATGTCTCCCCAAAAAATGCGGGCAAATTCCTCAAAGGTCAGGTCTCCCTGGAAGGGATTGTCCCGGCCTACGATGATGGCGATTTTTTCGCGGCTGATGGGGACTTCTGTCAGGTTTTGCGTCTGCTCTGCTGTTGTTAGGGGACGCCCAATCGCGGCTAAATCAATGGAGCCGACTGCCAAGGCCCGCAGTGCCGCCTCATCGCCATTGGCCGACACGATGACATCCGTCCCCGGATATTGCTCTTCAAAGCCAACTGCTAAACTCTGGTTAATAATAGCCATGGCAGGGGTGCCATCAATCTCAATGGTGGTCCCTTCAGCCACGCTGCTAGGAGGTGTAAAAGTGGGTACGGGTTGAGGGGCTGGCTGAGCCTGGAGTTTTTGCAGGGGCTTGAATTCTGCTAGAAAAAGGGTGGCCAGAGCACTCAACAGGGCCAGCAGCGCCAGAGATGGCTTACGGGGCTTATCCATGGGGGTACCCAGAAGCGTCAGTACAAGTTCTGATAAAGGATACACGCAGATGGCCCGATCAAGCCGTCTTTTTGCCCAATTCGTTATGGACTGTTGCGCCTCTCCTGCGTCATTCTGTGCCCTTTCGACGGGCCTTTTCCCTGGCACAATGAATTTACTTCCAACGAACTATCGAGATTGCCATGGGTTTCATGCTGAACGAGGTCATCCCCTGGGGGCGTTCCTTCAAGGAATATGTAGCCCTGTTCAACCTCTCAGAAACGGATCTGCAAAAACGCATTCTGGGCTGCGGCGATGGTCCGGCCGCCTTTAACCGGGATCTGACCTACCGGGGAGGCCAAATTGTTTCTGTAGATCCGGTTTATGCCTTCGGGAAAGACGCCATCCGTTGCCGTATCGAGGCCACCTTTGATGAGGTTCTCGATAAAGTTCGCCAACACCAGGAAGAATTCCTATGGAAACAGATTACCTCTCCAGAAGAACTTGGACAGGTCCGCATGGCCGCCATGGAAACGTTTTTGGCAGACTTTGAGGCAGGCAAGGCCGCAGGACGATACCTCGCCGCAGAGTTGCCTCATCTTCCTTTTCCTGACGATAGCTTTGATCTGGCGCTGTGTTCCCACCTGCTATTTCTTTACAGCCCCCAACTCAGCCTTGAATTCCATCTAGAAGCCATTGCTGAAATGCTGCGTCTGGCTGTCGAAGTGCGGGTCTTTCCACTGCTGGAATTGGGGTCTCAGCCCTCCCGCCACCTCAGTGCCGTCATGACGGCACTAGAAAATCGGGGACATCAGTTAGAAATTGAGTCAACTCCCTATGAGTTTCAAAAGGGGGGGAATCAACTTCTGCGAATTCTTCGCTGATGAACCTATGATGCTTACTGAAATCCCCACCCTCTATACCGAACGATTGATGCTGCGTCCCTTCTCCCTGGCCGATGTGCCCATCATCGTAGCCCTGGCCGGAGATTGGAACATCGCCCGCAATACCCTATCGATTCCTCACCCTTACAAAGAGGAGCATGCCGTCCAATACGTCACTGAAGCCGCTAGAGCCGTAATTAACTTTGGGTTTGAAAAACTCTCCCTGCACCGCATTCAAGCGACCCACTTTGGTAACAATCCCGCCTCCGGGCGGGTCATGCAAAAAGTCGGCATGCTTTATGAAGGCTGTCGCCGCCAACATACCCTGAAATGGGGAGAATATCGGGACATTAAGCTGTACGGTATCCTGCGCTATGACTGGGAAACAGCAGTCAAGAATCCGCCACCGCTGGAGGTGATTCCACCCCATCCATAAAAGCCACCGCTTTCTGCTGCATCATCTTAAAAATGTTGTAAAACCCATTGGCCCTGGATGGGGTCAGGCTCACATCAAGCTGCGTTTCCTTAATAAAATCAGGACTTAATGCCACAATTTCCTGGGGCGTCAGGCCGTTGAGTCCCTTAATCAGCAGGGCTACCAACCCCTTCGTAATCTGCGCGTCAGAATCGGCGTGGTATATCACCCTGCCATCCTCCAGGTCGGCGGTGACAAAGACCTGGGACACACAACCTTTGACCTTGTTTTCTTCAGTTTTCTGATCCTCGGGGAATGGATCAAGCTTTTTAGCAAACCACAGTAATTGTTCATAGCGCCGCTTCGGATCAGACGCCCGCTGAAAACGGCTCACAATTTTCTCGATAGACGCGGGACGGCTAGCAGACATGGGCGATCAAACATCAGTCACAACTTGATTCCCATTGTAAAAGGTTTGATCCATTGCCCTGACGAAACAGTCCTCACCGGGCAACATTTCACTACAACAATGGCAAGGGCTTAAACTCCCTGGGGTGTTTCCTGCCAAAGCTGGGTGGATTGCCGCAGGCTACGATAATCCCCATTGCCGAGAATGAGATGGTCTAACACCGGTATAGCCAGAATTTGTGCCCCCTGCAGCAGTTGCCGAGTTAGCGATAAATCCTCAGGACTGGGATCGAGATTGCCCGAAGGATGGTTATGGGCGACGATGCAGCGTACTGCCCCATGGCGAATCACCTCCTTAAAAATTTCTCTGGGATGGGCCAAGGTCTCCGTCGCGGTGCCGATGGTAACGACCTTTGTCCCCACGAGCCGATGGCGGATGTCCAATAGGACTACAGCGAAGCGCTCCTGGCTCTGCCACATAAGCTCATGGCTCAGGGCCGCTGCCGCAATCGCCGGATCATCCACCACCGTCTTCTCTGGCGGAATCGCCTGCAGAACCCGTTTGCCCAACTCAATCGCCGCTAAAATTGTCGTAGCCTTAGCTGGCCCTACTCCAGGAATTTGGGTCAAATCATGGGCCGAAACATCCCTTAAAGAGCTCAAAGAATCCCGCTGATTTGTGGCCATTTCCTGCAGAATTAACTGTCCCAACCCCACCGCCGAAAGCTTGCCTGGCCCCTGCCCCGTGCCCAATAAAATTGCCAGAAGTTCAGCCGTCGATAAATTCTTGGGTCCATAAGACAGTAGCCGTTCGCGCGGTCGCTCACTTGACGGCATGTCCATAACACGGACATGGTAGGTCATATCAATATCTCCAATGGTGAGGCATTTTGCCCAACCACTAGTAAGCCCATTCCTACGTTTCGTTAACGACTGTTTACTCCTATGAATGCATCAACTCCTGATCTGGTGGCCATCCGCAAACGGCTGAATCGCTTCAGCTGCCTGAGGTCTGCTCCAGAGTTATCGGCGGAAGACCTGGAACAGGTGAGGGTCGATTTGCGCCTTTTCAATGATCTCTCCGATTACCAAACATTAGGCATTTGTGCCGGAGATTTATCAACCGGCAAATCAGCCATGGAGTCTTTTCTAAAAGCCCTCGGCGTTTCCGTATCCCTCGACTTACCCGAAAAAAATGGAGCCGTTTTCCTTAAATTCAACACCCTAAAAGGAAGCTGGTACCTCGACGACTACACCGGAGACTCCAGAGGCGTCCTGGTCACCTTCCACGCCACCGAACCAGAAGTCGCCGAACTGATCGGCACCTACGGTCCCTTCCCCTTTGACCTCTTCAAAAATTAGCCTAGAAATGGGAATTTAATAACGTGGGAGAGCCGTCCCAGCTTTCCAAGAGCAGGTCAGATGCCTGCCCTACAAAAATTGGTGTTATATGACCCCCATTCCTTAGCCCCTTTCTAGATACCAAACCTCATTAATCCCGTAAGGCGCATTTCGCCTAAGCCGAGGCTTCGCCAACGCGCAGCAATGCACCACTTTTCATATCTCAAAAAAGAGGACTTACCACAACACCTCTAAGCCGCCTTACCCTGCTTCAGCAACGGAAAACCCAACTCCTCCCGCTGCTCCAAATAAAGCTGCGCGACTCGCCGAGCCAGCCCCCGCACCTGCCGAATGTAACGAGTCCGCTCCGTCACCGAAATTACCCCACGGGCATCCAGCAAATTAAACGTGTGGGAGCACTTCAGCACATAGTCATAGCTGGGCAGCACCAGCTCCCGGTCCATCAACTGCTCCGCTTCCTTCTGGTACAGGTCAAACAGCGTGAACAACAGCTCAGGATTCGACGCCTCAAAGTTATAGGTCGAGTTCTCAATCTCCGCCTGCATATAAACGTCGCCGTAGGTCAGCTGATCATTCCACTGAATTTTGGCAATGGCGTCCACCTCCTGCAGATACATCGTCAACCGCTCCAACCCATAGGTCAGCTCAATAGACACAGGACGACAATCAATCCCCCCACACTGCTGAAAGTACGTGAACTGGGTAATTTCCATGCCATCCAACCACACTTCCCAGCCTACCCCCCAGGCCCCAACCGCCGCATCTTCCCAGTTATCCTCCACAAACCGAATATCGTGGTCCTCCGGTTTGATCCCCAACGCCCGCAGCGACTCGATATACCGCTCCTGAATATCGCTCGGGGAAGGCTTAATCAACACCTGATACTGAAAATAATGCTGATACCGGTTTGGGTTCTCTCCATACCGCCCATCCGCCGGACGCCGACAGGGTTCCGCATAGGCCACCGACCAGGGTTCCGGCCCTAGTGCGCGCAAAAAGGTATGAGGACTCTTTGTCCCTGCTCCCTTCTCTGTGTCGTAGGGCTGCATAATTAAGCACCCCTGGTTGGCCCAAAACTCATTTAGTGTCGCAATCACCGACTGGAAATACATACGTTCCCCACCAACTCAAATCAGACCTAACCATAATAGGGTCCTGTACCAATTTAGATGTAGAGTCCCTACTCTAAATGACACTGAAATAACCTCTCGCAAGTCATCGGGAGCATTAATCTGCTGTAGGGGAGGCACTACCACCCTGGCTAAGGTGGTTCGAAACGATTGAATTATGCCCCATTGAACCTCCGAAAGCTTGATTATGCGTAGGGTGCGTCATCGCTATTGGCCCCAGAACAACTCGTAGACGATAACCTGGACGCACCGTTAGAGTCAGGCGGGAAGCCCAATACCGTAAGCGATGCGTTACGGCCCAAAGGTCTAGTCTGGGAGGATTTACTGAGAGTGGAAGGCCGATACGCATCCTACGCCAATGCAACGCTTGCACCATGGGAAAACTGTGCATTTGGATACAATTCAGCCCGTTAACTCAGCCTTAAGCCCCTTAATCTCCCATTTCCGCCGAAAATCGACACTAAATCTACCTGATAGAGCATCGCTATCTCCCCTACATACAGCGTTAAGAGAAAAGATTTTTCTGAAAGCTTTGTCCAGAAAGCCTCAAGCAAGGAGCCCTAAAAAAGCCAAAGCCCTTACTAGTCAAGGGCTTTGATGTCCGGAAAATATTTTGGATTAAACTATTGACACTACCGTCCACACCCGCTACATTAGTAAAGCGCCTGAAGGGAGCGC
>CAZPYG010000033.1:0-42744 GCA_964590465.1 uncultured bacterium
GGGATAGTTCGCTCAATTCTCCTGACGGACGGCGCTGGCGTGCCAGTTTTTGAGCAGGTAGTTGGAAAGGGCAGTCAACAGGGCAAAAATGGCAATGCCGGAGCAGGTGATCAGCAGCAGGGCGGCGAACATGCGGGGAATCTGCAGGTTGTAGCCAGCCATCAGAATTTGATAGGCCAAGCCGGACTGAGCGCCACCTGTCCCCGCGACGAATTCCGCTACTACTGCACCAATGAGAGCCAGGCCGCCACTGATCCTCAGCCCTGCCAGGAAATAGGGCAGGCTGCTGGGCAGGCGCAGGTACCAGAGGGTCTGCCAGCGGGAGGCATTGTTCAGTTTGAACAGGTTCACCAGGGAAGGATCGGTGCTGTTCAACCCCAGAACGGTGTTAGACACAATAGGAAAGAAGGCCACAATCCAGGCGCAGATGACCAGGGCGGCGAAGGTGTTGCTGCCCATCCAGATGATGATCAGGGGGGCGATCGCAACAATAGGCGTGGTCTGCAACAGCACCGCGTAGGGAAAGAAGCTGCGCTCAATCCACTTGCTCTGGGCAAACAAGATGGCCACCAGCAATCCCGACGCCGTTGCCGCCAGCAGGGCCGTAAAGGCAATCTTCATGGTGATGAACCAGGAGGGCAGCAGGGTGGGCCATTCCTGAAACAGGGTTTGCAGAATCAGCAGCGGTCCTGGCAACAGGTAGGGGGGAGTATTCGTCAGCCGCACCGCCAGTTCCCAGGCCACCAGCATCAAAATGCCCACGCCAATGGGGGCCAGCACGTCGGGACTCAGCAGAGATCGCACAAACCGGGGAGACTGCATCTGCCCTTGCTGCTGCATTACAGGAGAAACCATCGAAAATCACCTCAAAGTGCTATGACCAGAGAATCGTCCATGGCCTGGGAGAGACAGTGGGATACCTCCCGGCAGTACCGGTTGAACTGCGGAGAGGTGCGGTAGCCGGGTTCACGGGGATGGGGCGCATCGATGGGGATCTCAGCAACCACCCGGCCCGGCTTGGAGGCCATTACCACCACTTTATGGGCCAGGTAGACCGCTTCATAAACGCTGTGGGTAACAAACAGAATCGTCAGGTTCCGCTGGTGCTGCAGGGCCAGCAACTCCTGGTTGAGCTTGCCGCGGGTCATTTCGTCCAGGGCCCCGAAGGGCTCATCCATCAGCAGAATCTGGGGTTGGGTGACCAGGGCCCGGGCAATGGAGACCCGCATTTTCATGCCGCCAGATAGTTCGCGGGGGTAGCAGCGTTCGAACCCCTGCAGGCCAACCTGGGAGATCGCATCTGAAACCATTTCCAGGGCTTGCCGCTTGGGTACCTTTGCCAACTTCAAGGGCAAGCGGACGTTATCCATAACCGTGGCCCAGGGCATCAGCGCCGCTTCCTGGAAAACGTAAGCCAATTGGTGCGGATTTCGCTGGCTCCGTTTTGAAGATCGCGGATCGTCACCGGCCCAGGTCATACGACCGCTGGTCATATCCCCCAGTTCTGACACGATCCGCAAGACTGTGCTTTTGCCGCATCCCGAAGGCCCGACCAGACTGGTAATAGTTCCAGGCTGCACCTTCAAGTTGAAATCCTGCAGGGCCACCGTTCCGTTGGCGTAGGTCTTGCCGACCCGTTCCAGGGTCAGGATGGAAGGGCTCTCCATAGCGGTCTCATGAGTTGCGTTCACACCAATCATCGACCAGTTTGCCTCATTGCGCTTCTTATGTTGAACATTTGCGAAGAAAAAAGCTCCCTTGCTCCCCTGCCCCCTAAGCCTGATAAGCGTTAGGTCCCCTATTCACAAACTTCAGACTGTAGGCCTCCTGATAGGGTACTCCCTCAGGAAAGACACCCACTTCCACCATGCTGGTATAAAGTTCTTCCCAGCGCTTGTCGGTCATGGCACCAATGCCCATGGCTTCAGAGTCGCCACTGAGGATAATGCCGTATTCCTGCAGCTTCTCAAAGCCAAAGGCGAGCTGGTCGTCGCTCATTTCGGGATTGTCTTGCTTGATCAGTTTTTGAACCGTTCCGGTGCTGGCCTTGTTACCCTGCTAATAGCAATTATTTGGAAGACTAACCCATGTGTGGACGGTTCAGTCTCAATCAAACCGGGGACGATTTAGCTGAGGCTTTTCAGCTTAATACCACTCCCTATGTAGAACCGCGCTTCAATATTGCCCCAATTCAACCTGTGGCTACGATAACCGCCACCTTAGAAGACCCCGAACCGCAGTTTCAACTCCTGCGGTGGGGGCTGATTCCCAGCTGGGCTAAGGACCCCGCTATTGGCAATCGTTTGATTAATGCTCGGGCTGAAACGATATCTGAGAAACCTTCCTTTCGGGCTGCATTTAAGCGGCGGCGCTGCCTGATCCTGGCCGATGGATTCTACGAATGACCGCGTCAGGCAAATCGCAAAACGAAACAGCCCTACTATTTTTTTCTGGAACAACACCAGCCTTTCGCCTTTGCTGGATTGTGGGAGCACTGGACCGACCCCACCAGCGGCGGAGAACTGCAAACCTGCACAATCCTGACTACAGACTCGAACGAATTAATGGAACCCATCCACAACCGTATGCCAGTCATCTTAGCGCCAGAAGATTATGAAACTTGGCTAGACCCCAGCTATTACAACCCTGGCGAACTTGAGGCAATGCTGGAGCCTTACCAATCGGAAAGCATGGATTGCTACGCCGTTTCTACCGTAGTGAACAAGCCCCAGAACGATGTTCCAGATTGTATTCAACCTGTAGGAGCATCAGCTAAGCCTTCAGCAAAAACCATTGTCTAACGTTAATTAACCCATGGCTGACAGACTTGAGCGTAAGCGAGAGGTGGACGTGGTTTAGCCAGCTTTCACCAGAAACTTCTCCGGAATTTCGGTGAACTGGCTAACAATCTGCCGGAATTCTTCTCCATCGACGGTTTCTTTTTCCAGCAGAATATCTACCAGGTGGTCCATTAAGGGACGGTTTTCCCGCAGCACAGTTCTGGCCCGCTCCAGGCATGAGAAGGCCATTTGCCGTACTTGCTGATCAATTTTATTAGCCATTTCTTCAGACACTTCACTGCGGGGCATCAGGTTACGGCCCAAAAAGACCTGATTATCCATGCTTTCCAGGGCCACAGGACCTAATTCGGACATGCCGTAGAGGGTTACCATCTGCCGAGCCAGATTCGTCACCTGTTGGATGTCGCCGCTGGCCCCGGTAGAGGTTTCGTCATCCCCAAAAACTTCCGCTTCAGCCGCGAAGCCGCCCAGCGCCACCGTGATGCGGTCGATCAGCCAATTGCGGGTGTAAAGGCCGCTGTCGATAATATCTTCATTTGGCAGGGACTGGGTGAAGCCTTCCACCCCACCGGAGCGAGGAATGATGGTGACCTTATTCAGTTCGTCGGAATGGGTCAGCAGGGTCGTTAACAGCGCATGCCCCACCTCGTGATAGGCCGTCATACGCTTACGATTGCCATTTAACAGAGGAGTCAGGCTCAGGCCGATGGTGATGCGGTCGATGGCGTCTTCAATTTCCTGCATCGTGACCGCTTCTTTGCGCCGTCGGGCCGTAAGAATCGCCGCCTCGTTGAGCAGATTAGCAAGCTCAGCCCCAGAAAAGCCGGGGGTGCGGCGGGCAACGGCTTCCAGGGATACGCTCTCGTCAATTTTTTTGTTGCGAGCGTGGACATCCAGAATATCGAGGCGACCCTTATAGGTGGGCAGGTCTACGATTACCTGACGGTCAAAACGCCCCGGACGTAGCAGGGCCGCATCCAGCACATCCACCCGGTTGGTGGCGGCAATAACGATGATGCCGCTGTTGCCCTCAAACCCATCCATTTCAGTGAGCAGTTGGTTCAGGGTTTGTTCTCGCTCATCATTGCCGCCACCAATGCCTGCGCCCCGTTGGCGCCCGACGGCGTCAATCTCATCAATGAAGACGATGCAAGGAGCGCTTTCTTTGGCCTTACGGAACAGGTCCCGCACCCGAGAGGCCCCAACTCCCACAAACATTTCCACGAATTCTGAGCCGGAAATACTGAAGAAAGGCACTCCGGCTTCCCCGGCAATGGCCTTGGCCAGTAGGGTCTTACCGGTACCCGGCTGACCAATTAGCAGTACTCCCTTAGGAATGCGGGCACCAATGGCGGTAAATTTTTCAGGACTCTTCAGAAAGGCAACGACTTCCTGAAGTTCTTCCTTGGCTTCTTCAATGCCGGCGACATCGTCGAACACGACGCCGGTTTTGGCTTCCATTTGAAATCGGGCCTTGGAGCGGCCAAAGTTCATGGCGTTGCCAGCCCCAGAGGCAGAACGCCGCAGGATCATCAGCAGGCCAAAAATCAAAATCAATGCCAGGAGAGAATTGGTCGCCAGCCAGGCCAGGGCCCCGCTGCCGGTGGATTCTCTAACGCCCACATCCACCTGATTCTCTCGCAGCTTCTGGCTCAGCTCGGGATTGCGATCGCCGGTGAATAGCATCACTTCTCGGGGAGGGGTATCTTCTGCATCCCCCTCCAGGATGACGTAGGCAATTCCCCGTTCCTGGTCAATATCCACCTGCTCGACCAACCCCTGATCAATTTTTTCCAGGAATTCGCCATAGGTTAGGTCTTCTTCGGTGACCGAATCGGCCAGGGCGGGAGCGACCGGCACCAGGTTTTGTAATAAAAACCAGCCGATGGTTAATAGCCCTGTCGCTTTAGCGGCAGCACGATTGGGACGACGAACTACCTGATTTTCCGAAAATCGATTGCTCATAGCTTACTTTGACCAGCGAGACCTAACGATAAACCCAGCTCAAGCCCAGGCGTAAAGCCTTTTGGGAAGCCACCACCCGGAGTTGAGCCCTGGGATAAAAGTGCCCTAGGACACGGGATTGTTTCAACTAGTCTAACCCTCTGATCCGGATATGGCTGTGGGCTAAGGAGCTAATCGGGCTTTCTTCAAACGATTTTCTTCATACCAGGCGGCGATAGTCGGCACCCAGGCCTGAAAGTGGGGCCAGATGACTTCGCACATTTTTTGGGCTTCCAGCTGGGCGTCGGCTTTCCAACGCAGGTCGAGCAGGTGCATGAGCGATCGCACATTGGCCGACATCACCCAGTGCTGTCGAATATCAAAGGGAATCAGCCCCCGGGCATGTTCTTCGGCAAAGCCCTGGTCAATCTTTTGCTTGTAGCGGCGACTGGCTTCCAGACACCACTCGAGGTCTTGCTGACGTTGTTCAGAGGTGTATTCGTACTTCTTGCCCTGGCGATCGGTGTAGAGCCCCAGGGGACGCAGATAGAAGACTTCTTCTACCTCTCGCTTACCGTTGATCACGTCAACAATCCTGGATCCGGTGTAACGGAATGATTGAACATCGAAACTGACGCCGACCCGATGAGTCCGAATCTGCTGCATGGTGCTGTGGGGGAACCAGCCGATGTTCAACACAATTTGGGGATGCTCCAGGGGACCATAGTGGCCCCGCCCCCCCTGCAGCAAATTCCTGATAATTAACTCACCGCTGCGTTCTTCGCTGGGCCACTTTTCCCGTTCGTGGGCCACAAACCCTTCAGCGTAATCCTGATGCATGGCTGCATAAATAGTCTGCTGAGGGTTTGGGGTTTGAGAAATCACCTCAACCGTAAACCGATCCATAAATTTGCCTCAGGGCTCGACGTATTCAACATATTCAACCGTGGCTCGACGCCCCTGACGGTTCCCCGAACTCAACCTTTCCTGATGGGCTTCACCCTGGGAAATCTGGCTTTGGACCGCTTTATGCTGGGACAAGGGGGGCGGACCTTCAGGCAGTTGGTGAACCTGCCGCAGCAGGGTGAGCCCTTCTCGCACGGCGGTGCGAACAATGGGTTCTGTCTCATGGGCCAGCATGATATGGAAGCAGTCCAGCAGGTGGGAGCGTAGGCTCACCTGAGCACCAACGGCATAAAGCTTCTCATCGCCGACCCCATCAACTAGTTTGACCAAACGGCGGATGGCCACTAATCGCTGCAGGGGGTCAGGATGGGTCAACTGGCTCAAACTGTATTCGATGGGATCCATGCCCCTGGCAGCCAAGGGCAAAGAGGGGGCTGGCGGCTGATCATGCTCTAAAGAGCGGGCGGCCTGGGGCAGGGGAACTGAAGCAGCCTTTTTTCCTGTCCGCAACATCACCCCCACCACGAAGAAGGTCAGGGTGGTCTGACCTAAGAGCACCAACGCCATTAACAAAGAATGCGTCGATTGCCAGAGGGCCGTCATGGTGTAGGTGCTTGCCGCCAACAACAAGCTCAGGACCAGAGCTTGCTGCTGCATGGTCCGGGGCAGGGGTAGGGCTTTCTCAATGGATTGCCTGAGCGTAGCCCATTGGCCGGGAGACAACGCCTGGAGCTGCTTGTAGGCAACCCAGCCCACTCCCACAGAAATCACGAAGGCCCCATTCACCAGACCCAGGGCAAAACTCCCTAAGCCGACTCCCCAAAGCTGGGGATGCTTGGCCAGGGGCAAGTTTTGCGCCGCCATGGCCCTCTTCCCAGGGCGAGGGGCTTTAGCGTCGGGCCTTTGGAACACATGCAAGTAAGCCACAGATGTAACGGAAACGACACAGGCAATCGGACAATGTCACTAATTGTAGAGTGACCGAGCTTTCTGCCCAAGTCTTTCAGGGGCCTCTGTATTAAACCATGGCAATTTGGTTACAACACAGGTGCAAGCTTAATTTCTGTATCAAAGGCACTTGTAGCCAATGGTTAGACTATGAGACATTAATTGCTTTCTTCTGTTAACAGAAAACCATTGCTGGGTAACCCCATGACGGAATCGAGCCAGTCTCATACCAAGCCAGCCCTTGAAGCATCTGTAACTAGCGAAACTAGCGAGAGAACCCATAACAAGCGTCGCCACATTGTTCTGACTTCTCATCCCAGTCAATTTGGGTCTAAGGCTGTACCCATTCAGTGGGGACACCCTGATCCCCTGAAACGGGGGCCAGTGGTGGCTACCGTTACCGATACCAACCACCGCAATGTGATCGGAACCCACTCTGGCTCTTATGCCGTTTATCGGGCGTTAGCGGTGGCCAGCGGAGTGCTACAGCCCAACCACAAACCTGATTTCACCAATACCGATCCGACTATTGCGGTCGGCCCCCATGCCATCTGGGGAGATGCGGAACGCATTGTTTCCCTTGACCCCTATGGAGCCATGACGGCGGAGGTGTTTCGACCGTTTATCGAAAAAGGCTTCGATGTTCGCCCTTCCATTGCCATTACCAGAGCCCACATCCAGCTGCCTGAAGTGGTTGATGCTATCCGCCAGGGCCGAGTCAAAGTAGACGGATTATGTATGAAAGAGGGGGGCGATCTGGTGGTGACTAAAGCGGCCATTGAGCCAGTGTGGTACCTGCCAGGCGTGGCCAACCGCTTAGGCGTCACCGAAGACGACCTGCGCTATGCCCTGTTTGAGCAGACCGGCGGCATGTTCCCAGAACTGGTGACCCGCCACGATTTGAAGGTTTTCTTGCCCCCCATCGGCGGGATTACCGTTTACATCATCGGGGATATGGGGACGATCTCAGATCCCAATCGGCCCCTGGCGGTGCGGGTCCACGACGAGTGCAATGGCTCGGACGTATTCGGTTCCGATATCTGCACCTGCCGTCCCTACTTGGTTCACGGCATTGAAGCCTGTCTGGCATCGGCCCAGGCCGGAGGGGCCGGCGTCATCGTTTACTTCCGGAAAGAGGGCAGGGCCCTGGGGGAAGTCACCAAGTTCCTGGTTTACAACGCCCGTAAACGGCAGGCCGGGGGCGATCGGGCCGATGCCTACTTCACCCGCACCGAATGTGTCGCCGGGGTGCAGGACGTACGGTTTCAGGAACTGATGCCCGATGTTCTCCACTGGCTGGGCATTACCCGCATTGATCGCTTTGTTTCCATGAGCGACATGAAACACCGGGCCGTGGTCAATTCAGGCATCGACATTGTGGAACGGGTGGCCATTCCAGATGAACTGGTACCGCCGGATGCCCGGGTAGAAATTGAGGCAAAAAAGGCCGCAGGATACTACAGCGATCGGGGTTCCCTCAACGAGGCAGAGTTGGCCGCCATTAAGGGCCGACATTTGACAGAATAAGTGGGCGTCGGGGGAAATATCCAAAATATGCCCCCTTGCTCCTTCCCCCTGATCAGCCATGGAAAGCAAGGGAACCGGTTTACTTCAGTATGTTTAGTCTGCTGAACCATTTTGCGTTTAGGGTATTTCAAAGATGTCTTCAGAGATTGCGGCGGCGGTCAATTACCTGCTGAGTCCCCAGGCGATTCGAGAGCGCAGCCAAGCCCTCTTTGACCTGGCCCTGGAGGGCAGGCTTGAGCACTTCCGCTGCGACCTGGCCCGGCTGCCTGAAACCGCTGACTATGTCATTCAAGTGATGCGGAGTCAGTATCCCCAGGAGCCGGTGCCGGTGCATTCCCGCTGGCGACATTTTGAAGTAGAGGGGGAGTCTCGTTTGCTCCTAATGGAGCCAGACCTGACCGGCATGGATCGGCTGGAACGGGCGCGGCTGAAGGTGGACCTGGCCATTGTCAGTGTGCTGCTGGATGCCGGGGCAGGAGACCATTGGAGATATGTTGAGCCCCGAACCGGACAGAAATTTCAGCGATCTGAGGGGCTGGCAATCGCCAGCTTCCACAGCTTCCTGAACGGTCTTTTTTCCAGCCATCCTGATGCCCCCTGGCAGGCTGATTCTAAAGGTCTCTCGGCAGTTACACCCGAGCATCTGGCCGAAGCCTTTCAGGTGACTCCCCAAAACCCTCTGGTCGGTATTGAGGGACGAGTGGCACTGCTGCAAAAGCTGGGACAGGTCTTACAGCAAAATCCCGATTACTTTGGTCCGGTCAATCCCCGCCCGGGGGGTTTAGTCGATTACTGGTTGTCGACCCAACCCACCAACACCCTACCAGCCAGCCACATCCTGGCGACGATTCTGCGCAGCCTGGGGAATATCTGGCCCGGTCGCATTGAACTGGGGGGTGTCAACCTGGGAGATGTGTGGCCCCATCCCCAACTGCAGGAGGGATGGCCAGGGGCAGACCTGGTGCCCTTCCATAAGTTATCCCAGTGGTTAACCTATTCCCTGCTGGAACCCCTGGAAGAATTGGGATTTAACATTATCGGTTTAGATGCTCTCACCGGCCTGGCTGAGTACCGGAACGGCGGACTGTTGATCGATTCCGGGGTGCTGGTGCCGAAACATCCGGCAGTGACGCACCAACCCCACGACCCCGGCGACCCTGTGATTGTGGAATGGCGAGCCCTTACCGTCATCCTGCTGGATCATCTGGCGGAACAGATACGGCAGCGATTGGGTCTAACCGCTCAGGCGTTACCCCTGCCAAAAGTTCTGCAGGGAGGCAGCTGGTCGGCAGGACGCCGTATCGCCCAGGAAAAGCGTCCCCGGGGAGGGCCACCGATTCAACTGAACAGTGATGGCACGGTGTTTTAACCCGTCCGTGCCAACGTCAAAAAATTTGGTCAAGGGGCTAAGCATTTTGGCTGAGAAATGGGCACTCTGAGCACGTGAAACTTCTCTTTCCCTCAGCTATTCCCTATTGCGTTCCTCACCATGTACAACAACTATGCATTTCAACAAAACGACGGGCTAACCTCAAACGCCAGTGGAGCTTCAGCACCCCAGCTTGAATCTCAGCAGATCCTAGCCCAACCGGTACCGGGAGAATCCGTTTCAGCGCCTCTTTCTCCCACTACCGTGATGATTGGGTGCCTGACTCCATTTTGCATCGCTTTTCTAGCCTTTTCGGTTTACCTGATGCATCGCCGAATGCGCCTTAACCGTGGTCTCAAGCGGCTGCAATGCATTACAACCCTGGAAAGAGCCCTGGAAAAGACTCCGGACGAGTGTTCTTAACCGCTAGAGCGCCGGTTCAGAAACCCGGTTTCTACTCTAAGGAAAGACCAAATTCCATGGGCAATCCCATCAAGAAACAGGGGTTTTAGCCATCCTGTACCGAGGCTCTAGCCAACCTGGCTGGGGCTACACCTTGCTCAAAATTGCTTTAGCCGCACGACGCCCCGAAAGAGTCGCTCCCTCCATACTGTCGATATAGTCTTGCTGAGTGTAGCTACCGGCCAGGAAAAAGTTATCGATGGGGGTAGCCTGGTCTGGACGGTAGGGGTCCATGCCGGGAGCTTCCCGATAGAGGGACTGGGCCAGCTTTACGACGCTGTACCAGGTCATATTCAGGTCCCGGGCGGAGGGGAATAAGTCCTGCACCTGCTTCAAAACATGGTGGGCAATGGCCTCGTTATTTTCTTTGATGAAGGGGTCTCCCGGAGTCAACACCAGCTGCAGTAAGGAACCCTCTCCTTCCCGGTAATAGTCGCTAGGACTGGTCAACGCCAGGTCGGCAAAGCAGGAGAAGTCGGCATCGGGGGTATAGAGCAGGTTATCAAGACCGACGGCCTCTTTCAGCTGCTTGCGGGCCTGCTCATCCTGCATTTCCGTCACCCAACCGTCAAACCGCAGCTGTACCGTTGCCACGGGTACGGCATGCAGCTTGTAGATGTTGTCAAATTGGGGCCAGCGCCGCCATTGGTCGGGAATCAGCCGCTTAATGCCGGGGACATCACAGGCAAACAGGTAGGTATCCGCCTCGATGGTGGCTTCGCTTTCGCCCTCAGCCACGACCATGCCGGTAACCCGGGTGTCACCTCCCTGCTCTTCAAATAGCACCCGTCGAACCCCTCGACGGGTATGGATTTGCGTACCCCGATCCTGCAAATACTTCACGATCGGGCGGTGCAGATAGGTATCGGGAGATCCTTCCAGCATCCGCATAACAGAAGCCTCGGTGCGAGCGGCAAATAGCTGGAAAATGGTTAGCATGCACCGGGCCGAGATGTTTTCGGTGTTAATAAAACCCAAGGCATAGGCGATGGGGTCCCACATGCGCTTCAGGCTCCCCTGGTTGCCGCCGTGCTTGCGAAACCAGTCGGCAAAGCTGATGCTATCCAGGGCGCGAATGGATTTCATGGCTCCATCAAAATCCACCAGACCCCGTACCACCGGGCTGGTGGCGAGGGCAAGGGAATTTTGCAGTTTGTCCTGGGGAGAAAGCTGGTTGGTGGTGAAAAAAGCCTTCAGTCCGTTGAAGGGAGCACCGGTAATAAATCTGAAGTCCAGGGCACCGAGCTGTCCACCCCGATTCACGAAAGTATGGGTGTGCTCTTTCAGCCGCAGATGCTCAAAGGCCCCAACCTGCTTCATCAGGTCGAACAGGTTGTAGTAGCAGCCGAAAAAGACATGCAGCCCCATTTCTTGGTGGTTGCCGTCTTTGTCGACCCAGCTACCCACCTTGCCGCCCACAAAAGGGCGAGCCTCAAACATTTCGACGCTGTGACCGGCATCGACTAGATCAACCGCTGCCGCCATTCCGGCTAAACCCGCACCGACAATTGCAACTCGCATTCCCGCTTCCTTAATCTTGGCTTCACGTATTGTAATATCTCTGGGAATGGCGAGGGTAGCCCTAAGCTCAACTGCGGGAAATTGTGAGTTTGGCTTATGGATAGGGAAGGTAGCCTAAGCGCCAAAGAGCACAACAGTGCCAATCAGAGCCGAGAAAAACATAACCCAAAAGATACTAGTATCCAGTTTGGGTGGATCTGTTTCTTTAGGAATAGTCGGAAAGGTTGATCGTAGGGCTTTTTCGATGGCTGAACCCATTTCCTTCCAGGGGTCTTTAGGGGGATCTGTTTTTCTTGGACTAACGATAGCGACGAATACGGCAAAGACAAAAATGATCGCCAGTAACTCCATAGCTGAATCAGGAACTCTTCAGTTACCGGCAAGTATGGCTGAAAATTTCAAAAATGGAAGCCGGGAAAAGTAGGAAAAAGTTTGATTTACTTTGGTCGATACTGAAAAGTCCCTGATGTTAAAAAATTTGCATTGGCTCAGCCCTACAATTTCCTATTCGTCGTCCCAGTCGGCGACGTACTGCAGCATCAGCGGTGGCAAATTGAGGTCCTGGGATGAGGCACAGCGGGTTTCAAAAACGCCGAGGATATCCTTCAGGCTGGGCTTGCCCTTGGCACTGCCGGTCACGCCCCCGGCAATTACCACGCCACAGCATCCATTACTGGCCTGTTGCCACTGCCGCCAGCGTTCTAGCAGCTGCAGGTCTGCCGGGGAGTTAGTTTCGTATTCGGCAAAGAGGTGTAGCTCCTGGTCACCCGTTTGGATTAACCCCAGTTCAAAGCCCACGGTGCTGAAAGGATCATTTCCCTGGTTGAAGCACACTGCCTGGACCCCCTGGGCCTGTTCCAGGTTCTCGATCAGCGCTTTGGCCTTGGGGCGCGAGGTCTGGATCAGCACGATGGGAAGGGTTTCCGCCGGGGGAGACATGCCCCCAGGCTGGGTATGGTAGGCCACGGAGGAAGACTCTCGTAAATGATCCAGCCACGAGCCCTGAAACTGGGTCAACACGATCAGGGAACCTTCCGGCACATAGTCATCTCGCAGGACTGGAAAATCCCCCAGGGCTGCCGGAGATTCTCCCAGGGCCAATTCTGTTTCGGCCAGGAGTTCTGCGGTGACTTCGGGCAGGGTTTTGACGGTTACATTGAGGGTTTTAGAACCGTTGGAACGAGCCGGATTAGGGATCCGGTAACTGCCCTTGAGATCCGGGTAGGGAGGCCGTTCCAGTTGGGACTGGTGTTTGGCGAAAAACCGACTGATCGCTTCCATCGCCACCAGAAAGGTCATGGCTTCTTCATCCGCCAGACAGCTGCGCAGTCCTTCCAGGGGATGAATGCTGCCGAAATCGGGCTGTACCGCTTCCGGGGCATTGGCTAACCAGGCCGGCGGTTGATTGGGGGCACTGTAAGCCGGATCATCGTACAGCTCAAAATTGAGAAACAGGCAGTCTTGTTCCAGAAACGCTTCCTGCATCTGTTTGGTCGACTTTTGCCCGGTCAACACCCGTTCCCGAAACTGCTTGAGGGATTCCAGGGAACGATACATCAAGAGACCATATTCCACCCCGGCCATCCCCAACATCGATACGTAGAGGGTGTCGATATCCCAGGCATTCAGCTCGATGGCTAAAATCTGCTGCTCATTCAGACTATTCCAGGGACTCAGGTCCCAAATTTCCATTGCCTTTCCGAGCAACGCCTCGCTAAAGCGGGGAGGAAGTTCGACTTCAGATAATCCGCCGGGATTTTGCAGAGAGTCGAAGAGTTGATCGATCAGGGGCAAATCGGGGGCGTAGTCGATGGTGATGTCCAGATCCTGCAGGGCTCCCCGCAGGTAAAACTGAATTTCCCGATCCCGCACCACAATTTTTTTGGGCCGGGCCGGGTTCAGGGAGCCCTGAGGGTTCTCGATGGCCTGCAACAGGGTTCTAACCACGGGTTCGTAGCCGCTCTCGGCTGGCACAATGGTCATGCCCCGGACTGCACCCTGACTGCTATCTACCCAGAGAATACAGTCGCTGGCTTCAGTGCCCCGCTGGTGCAGATCCTGGTCTGCGTCAATCAGTCCCCCTACGGAGCGTCGGTCTCCTTCCCAAACATGAGCCACCCGGGGCAATTGCTTGATGCGGTTTAGGGTAACACGGGGCAATCGGGTCATGGGATAGCGAATAGTTGCAACAGACAGTCCAGTGTACATATTAGGCAGTGGAAAGATTTCAGCTGCCGTCGGTGGGGTTGAGCATAAGCTGTTGGAGCCAAACTTCAAGCTTATGCTGAAACCTTAGAATGCTTTTTGTTCTGGCCTGACTTTCAACCCAGGGCCGGGAGAACTAGAAAAATAGGTTACTACGGTGGATAAGCATAGACGACTTCAATGGTTATACGGGGTTGAAAAGGCAGAGGATGCCCGGGATGAGGGTAGCCTAAGCTAAACTATAGAAAGTCTTTGCCGCTTTGGCTAAGGCTCAATGGCGAAAGTGTTAGATTTCACAACATTTCCTGAGCTACACTTTCAGCTGCGGTAGGGTATAGACCTGCTGGGGAAAACGGTTTTGATTTACTCTTTTCCCCGGAAGATTGCTTCGAATCATTACGCCTAAATTTTTCATAGTTGCTAGAGTTGTTGCCGGTTATTAAGTCATGACACAAGTTGCTGAACAGGCCAAGGGAATTTTAATGTCGGAGACGGCGCTGAAGCATGTTAAGGCGCTGCAACAACAGCAGGGGGATAAGGAGCTATGCCTGCGGGTAGGGGTGCGCCAGGGCGGCTGCTCGGGCATGTCTTACACCATGGACTTCGAAGACCCCAGCAACATCGCCGACCAGGACGAGGTCTACGACTATGACGGTTTTCGGGTCATTTGCGACAAGAAAAGCCTGCTTTACCTCTATGGCCTTATGCTCGACTACAGCGATGCCTTGATTGGCGGTGGTTTTCAGTTCACCAACCCAAACGCCGCCCAAACCTGCGGCTGCGGTAAATCCTTCGGGGCTTAATTCATCGGTCCAATCCGTGACCTATAGTTTTAAGGATGACAGGTGTTGATGGGGTTCTATCAGCGCCTGTCCGTTTGTTTTGTCCCAGGTCGTTTTGATTATGACTCAGACTATTGAAACCCTGTTTGATCAGGCCATTGAACGCTACAAGGCTGGCGAAGGGCCGGAAGAATTGATCCCGGTGTTTAAGGAAATTTGCGATCGCGCTCCCAAAAGTAGTGCCGCCTGGGCCTCTTTAGCCTGGCTGTACCTGCTGGGTGACAAGCCCAACCCTGCCCTCAAGGCCGCCCAAAAAGCGGTCAAAATTACTCCCCAAGACCCCCAGGCCCGGGTGAATTTGGCCCTGGCCTGCCTGGAAACCGGCAAAACCGGTGTGCGGGACCACGTCGAAACCGCCATGCAGGTGATGGATGTGAGTGAAGAACTGCGCACCGAAGTCATGCAGAATATCGAAGAAGGGCTAACCCGCAAGCCCGACTGGAAAAGTCTGAAGCGCATTAAAAAATGGCTAACTGAAGGCTAAGCCCCCCCCTAGGGCGGCAGCCTGTCGGCAAACGGATAGGAGCGCTGGAGTAAGGCCTCCAACTCTGCCGCCGGCAGGGGTTTGCAGAAGTGATAGCCCTGGCTGTATTCACAGCCAATCTGTTTCAGGTGGGCAATCTGCTCCAGGGTTTCGCCGCCCTCGGCAATGGCTGCCATGCCCAGGCGGTCGCTGAGGGCAACAATGGTTTCAATAATTTCTCGATTGACCGGTCCCTGCCGCATGTTGGAGGTAAACGACTGGTCAATCTTTAAAGCATTTAGGGGGAAGCGGTGCAGGTAGCTGAGGGATGAGTAACCGGTGCCAAAGTCGTCCACCGACAGCTGTACGGAAAGATCCTGCAGCTGGGCAATGAGCTGAATCACCGGCTGGGTATCGCTGATGAGCAGGCTTTCGGTCATTTCTATGACCAGAAAACAGCCCTCCAACCCCGACTGGGTCAGGGCAGTACGAATGTCTCCGATTAGATCAGGGGCGTGAAGATCCTGGGCGGAAAGATTCACGCTGACCCGCAGTTCCCTGGCCAGGGGAAACCGCTGCTGCCACTGCCGAAGCTGCCGGCAGGCGGTGATTAAGGCCCAGCGGTCGAGGGCAACAATCAGCCCGGTTTCTTCGGCAATGGGAATGAACTCCCCTGGTGAAATCATCCCCCGATCGGGGTGGTACCAGCGCATGAGGGCCTCAATGTAGGCAATGGAACCATCCCTCAAGCTGACGATGGGTTGGTAAAACAGGGCTAGCTGCTGCTGGTCAAGAGCCCGGCGCAGGTCGTGCTCAATTTGCAGCCGCGCCATCACCCGGTCATGGAGGGTAGGGTCAAACAGGGCATAGCCATTTTTGCCGTTGGCCTTAGCCCGATACATGGCGATATCGGCATCCCGAAGCAGTTCGGTGGCGCTGGTGTAGGCCTTGGAACCCATGACGATGCCCATGCTGGCGGTAGCATAGACTTCTCGTTGCTCAATGGCAAAGGGTTGACGCAGGGTATACAGGATGCGATCGGCTACGGCTAAGACATCCGATAGGTCTTCCACCACATCCAGCAGGATGACGAATTCGTCGCCCCCCAGACGGGCCACCAGGTCTCCAGGCCGCACCAGCTGAGAGAGGGTTTCAGCAATGGTAATCAGCAGCTGGTCCCCCACCAGATGTCCCAGGCTATCGTTGACCAGCTTAAACCGATCGATGTCTAAAAACATTACGGCAAAGGGGGTATGGGGCGGGCGCTGCTGTCGCTTTAAGGCCCGCTCCAGATGGGCCATAAGCAGATTACGATTGGGCAGTTGAGTCAGGGCATCGTGCAGGGCGTTGTGGCGCAGTTGGGCTTCGGCCCGATGTTGTTCTGCCTCCAGGTGTTTTCGATGGCTAATATCCTGAATGATGACGGCTAGAACCTGGCAATGTCCCTGGTCATCCCGAATGACTGAGGTGGTCATGCTCACCCAAACAAATGTACCGTCCTGCCGCTGGTACCGCTGATCGGTACTCAAGCCAGAGCGTTGACCCCGCGCCACCTCCCGGAAGACATCATGGTGGTTAAGGCGATCCCCCGGATGGATCAACTGCCCCAGGGCCATCGACTGCAGATCCGCTTCCCGGTAGCCCGTAATGGCACAGAATTTCCCATTGGCCTGCACGATAGAGCCATCGGCCCGACAGAAGGCGATGCCCAGGGTGGCCTGCTCATACAGGGAGCGAAAGAAAGACTCCTGCTCCTGTAAGGCATACTGGGCCAGCTTCAGTTCAGTGAGATCCCGACTGGTGGCCACCACCCCCGTGGTCTGTCCCTCCTGGTCAGAGTAGGGAGCATAGGTGAGGGAAATATACCGCCGCCCACGCTGGGGAAAGGTGAACCAGTCTTCGTAATGGATTACTGTACCGGCCAGGCACCGATCTAAATTCGGTTTGACCTGATGGAGAAAGGACTCTTCTCCCAGCAGGTCGGCGACGGAATGGCCAATAATGTCATCCCGGGATTTTTGGTTCCAGTCCAGGTAAACCTGGTTAACCACTCTATAGATATAGTTCCGGTCGAGCAGGGCAATTCCATCCTGGGTGGCAGAGACGATGCGCTCATACTGGCGCAAGCGCACTTCATTGGCCCGCCGCTGGGCCAGTTCTTGCTGAAGTTGACCGTAGGTTTCGGCCTGGTCAATGGCGATGGCAAGCTGGGCGGCAACCCGCTGGGCCAGGTCGATATCCGCCTCAGACCAGGAAGCATAGTGGTGCAGTCGGCCCAGGGTCAGACTCCCCCACACCCGTCGATTAATGCTGATGGGGGTCAGCAACCAGGAGCCTGGATCTATTTCCGCCAGTCTGGAGTTGATGGGATCATCCAGGCTGCGAGTGTCGCTGATTTGCACCACTTCCAGGCGCTTCAGGCGCTCGGCGATGGGGTTATTGGCATCGGGGATTTCTTCGTTGACTTTGGCTATGGGCTCCTGGTGGGCATTGAACACAGTCCGATGGACCCAAAGCTGCCGGTGAGGCACATACTGCACGATGGACACTTCCGCCTGCAGAAGTTGGGCAATGTAAGCCGCCGAAACCGAAAAAATTGTATCCAGGTCAAGGGATTGGTGAATGGCATCGACCACGCGGGTCAGGGTCAGAGCCTGTTCATGGTGCTGGTGCAGCTTGGACTGGGTCTCTTTTTGAGTCGAAATATCTGCCGACACCCCAATAAAGCCGATAATATGACTTAAATCGTCCAAAATCGGGGAATTGGTCACGAAAACAGTAAATTCACGCCCCTGGCGATGCCTGACTTGAAATTCTCCGGTCCAGGTCTGCCTTTGCTTCAGCGCATCCATCAGGCCCAGGGCATAGGCTTGACTGGCCACCGTCGGGAACAGATCCAGGATGGACCGCCCGATGGCCTCCCGCTCGGACCAGCCATACAGAGTTTCAGCGGTCTGGTTCCAAATCTGCACTTGTCCTTGCAGATCAGTGGCTATGACAGCCTGATCAACAGAATTCAGCAGTATTTGGTGGAGTCGGCCTTTGCCAACTCGACTCCAATAATGCTCCCACTGGCCTGGTGCTGGAGAATCATAAGCCATTTAAATTATCTAAGATTAGTGCGGGTTAGACCTGTATCTCATTAAGCCTGAATCTTGCTCTTTTCCCCATCAGCTAGCCATTAAAGGGCACCTCGATCGATTGATTTATTACAACTTTATCGTCGCCATTCTCAATCAGCTTTGTGTTTTTCGAGGTGTTCTAAAGCATCTATGTATTGTGAAAGATATTCCAAGTCAAGGTTTAGTTAACCATGATCAGCTCTGGGAGACACGAAAAAGCGGTGTTAATAGCATATATAAGTGGCCATAAGTTCCAAGGTTTTCTGCAGAAACGCTAAAAAAAGAAACGTATATGCAATCTTTTTTTACTTTTGCCGTTTTTGCCTTGGTATTCATTCCCCGCTGGGTGATAGACCTTGTCCAAGTCCAGAAGTGGAGTTTTGCCTAAGGGAAAGCTCCACTTCTGGACTTGGTATAAAAGTGCAGACCTGCGTCCCAAGGTTTCGCTGCCGCCGAAAAATGCTTAGAATACGGTATCTAGCGTTTGTCTGCCCCATCAGTCTACCGAACACGCTTAATTTAGGGTTCTCCCCCTACCGCCCCCCTATGGACACACCTCGCCTCCACCCCGACACCATTGAAGCAGTACGAGATCGCGCCGACATCGTGGATGTGGTGTCCCAACATGTAGTGCTGAAAAAGCAGGGCAAAGATTTTGTCGGGCTTTGCCCCTTCCACGATGACAAATCCCCCAGCTTCAGCGTCAGCCCCGGGAAGCAGTTTTACTACTGTTTTTCCTGTGGGGCCGGGGGGAATGCCTTCAAGTTTTTGATGGAGCTGAACAAGCGCTCCTTTGCCGACGTGGTGCTGGACCTGGCCCAGCGATACCAGGTCCCCGTCAAAACCCTGGAACCCGCTAAACGGCAGGAACTCCAGCGGCAGCTGACCCTGCGAGAACAACTCTACGAAATTCTGGCGGTCACCGCCCGCTTCTACGAACATGCCCTGCACCAGACGGATGGGGCGGCGGCCCTGGCCTACCTGTACGATCAGCGGGGGCTGAGCGATGCCACCATTCAGCAGTTTCAGCTGGGGTTTGCGCCGGGGGGTTGGCAGACCCTGTACGGCTACCTGGTAGAGCAAAAGCACTACCCGGTAGAACTGGTGGAGCAGGCCGGATTAATCGTGCCCCGCAAGCAGGGCAGCGGCTACTACGACCGTTTCCGGGAACGGCTGATGATTCCCATTCGGGATACCCAGAGCCGGGTGATTGGGTTTGGCGGACGCTCCCTGGGAGATGAGAAGCCCAAGTACCTCAACTCTCCCGACACGGAATTGTTTGATAAGGGCAAGACCCTGTACGGGCTAGACCTGGCCCGAGGGTCCATTGCTAAAGAAGACCGGGCCATTGTTGTCGAAGGCTATTTCGATGTGATCGCCCTCCACGCCTGTGGTATTCCCAATGCGGTGGCAGCCCTGGGTACGGCCATCAATGCGGCCCAGGTGCGGCAGCTGCTGCGCTACACCGAATCTAAACAGGTGCTGCTCAACTTTGATGCCGATGCCGCTGGGGTAAAGGCGGCAGAACGGGCCATCGGCGAAGTGGAAGAGATGGCCTACCGGGGCGACGTACAGCTGCGGGTGCTGAACATCCCCGACGGCAAAGACCCGGACGAATTTCTTAAGGTCCACAGTGCCGAAGAGTACCGCACCCTGCTGAATCAGGCTCCCCTCTGGCTGGATTGGCAAATCCACAACTTGATTGAAGGCAAAGACCTGCGCCAGGCTGATCAGTTTCAGCAGGCCACCCAGGGGGTGGTAAAACTACTGAGCGAAATTGCCAACGCCGACACCCGCACCCACTACGTGCGCTACTGCGCCGAAGTCTTCAGCAACGGCGACAGTCGTCTGGTGCCCCTGCTGGCCGAAAATCTGGTCACCCAGGTGCGCCGACAGCGCCGGGCCACCTCTGGAGATAAACCCCAACGCCCCGATCCAGAGACTCCCAAGCCCTGGAAAACCACCTCCCTGGAGCAGGCCGAAGCGGCCCTGCTGCGGGTGTTTATCCATGCTCCCCCCTATCGGGACGAGGTGCGCCATATACTGGAAACCCGCGACCTGCAGTTCAGCTATTCCCACCATCGGGCCCTGTGGCGACAAATGCAATTGCTGATCGGAACCCCCGCGGATCCAGAGCAGGCTCCCCAAAAGAGTGATTTGCTCAGCACTCTGCGGAATTACATTGCCGAACAGGGTGGTGCCGATACTCCCCTGCAGCATCTGCTCAACCTGACGGAAAAGACGAAGCGAGATATTCTAAGGGCTCCCCTGGTAATTCGTGCCGCCGCCGCCTGCATGGAGAAAAACCTCTGTGAAAAGCGCTATCGCCATTTTCTAAACCTCTGGAGCCAGGCCGACTGTGACGCCTCCGCAGAACAAATGGCCTATTATCAATCGCAAATCTATGCCGAAAAGCGGCGCATTGAAGCCCTAGAAAAAGACCGCCAGGCAACCTTTGAAGATCTGGTTCATATTCCCTGGGTGGGTGAGTTTTACGAAATCATTGATAGCTAGGCATCGTCCCGCTCCCAGGCTAGGAGCGGGACGATGCAGAATCTGCAGAAATGTTCACGCTTTAGAACGTCTCAAAGCCCTACTTTTCAACTTCTGGAACGATGTCGGGACGCTCCTTGTCTTCCCAACCCACAGGGCGCTTCGAGTTATACCAGGCAATAGATCCAACGGTTACCGCAACTAAGAAGCCAAGGCCACCTAAAATCACCAGGGAGGAAAAATAGGGGGCACTATCAGAAGCCTCTGCAGCTTGAAGTAAAAAAGTCATAGCAGTTCCTTTCCATAACACTGCATGCCCAGCCTAGGACAGAAGCCTGGAGTAAACCTCTACCTAGGTGGAGGAATTGCTGGGAGGAGGATCTAACCCGGGATAGGGTTGAACTGCTTTCCTGCCAGCTCGGATAAAGTCCCGACGGGCTTTGCGAACATGAATTAACTCCATGAATTACCTTAGAATGGGGGCTTGTGGGGGTTTTGAAAGCAGGCTTGCCTTGGTTGCCAGTCCCGGGCTCCCACCACCGATCCCAAGGGGTAATTTTTACCCCCCTGGCTAGCCGCCCAGGTTAAGGTTGGCAAAATTGATAGGGAAATACCTGTCTACGGGGCATACTGAGAACCTTAGCCTGATTATCTAGAGCCAGTTAAAGGGGATACCCCGGCCTCCCAACTGGCTGAACCACAATGAACCAACGGGGATCTTGACGTAGCAGGTGAGTCCATGAGTGAGTGGCTAGACCATAGCGTGGTTGTCGATGTCGATGTACCAGTGGAAATGTCCTGGGATCTGTGGTGTGACCTGGAGCAGATGCCCCGGTGGATGAACTGGATTGATTCAGTGCGCATTCCCGAAGATCAGCCGGATGTTTCTGAATGGAAGTTGGCGTCCCGGGGGTTTGAGTTTAAGTGGCGCTCTAAAATTACCGACTTAGTGGATTATCAAATCATTGCCTGGGAGGCTATCGATGGACTGCCCAATAAAGGAGCCATCCGCTTCTATGATCGAAAGGGCAGTTCTACGGTGAAACTTACCGTTTCCTACTCCGTCCCTGGCATTATTCGATGGATGGATAATTTGTTTTTAGGTCGCCTGGTGGAAGCCACCCTGCAAAGCGACCTTAATCGTTTTCGTGATTATGCCGTCGCCGCTAAGCAACAGCAATCCTCCTAGCCTTCATGGCGCTTACTTCCGAACACCTGCAAACCCGCTTAAGCCAGTTTCAGTTTGAGGCCCTGTTCTATCAAGATTTGGGGTGGCAAAAACCCGGGGCCGACCGCCTGGAGACCCTCGCTTCAACCGTTGGTGTTGACGTGGCTTCAGGGGAAAGGCTTCTGGTGGCAGAACCAGGGGGAAGGCAGGGGGTGATCCTGGTGCGGGGAGCGATGCAGCCAGGGCAAGGGCCGCACCTCTGGTACCCGTGGCTGGATCTGTTTTTGCGGTTTTATGCGGACCCCCTGGTGATTTGCCTCGACCCCCAAGGTGAGCGGAGTCTCTGGTGCTGGCAGGGGGGGATGGTTGACTCCCCCTGCTGGCGCACTCGCTGCATCATCAAAGGGCAGGGCGATAGGGACTGGGCGATGCGGTTATTGTCCTTGCAGGGAGATGGGTTGTCTGAGCCGGGGCAGTTTCAGGATTGTTTTAATCGGTTTGCCTCGTCTGCTGACCCCGATTTACAGACCGGCTTTTACCAGAGCTGGCAGAGTCTGGTGCAGTCCCTGCAGCTAATTCCCCGGGTGGAGCAGCGGGAGCACTATGCCATGGTGCTCCTGGGTCGCCTGGTTGCCGCCACTGCCCTGCAGGCCTGGGGATACCTGGGGGGCGATGAATGGTATTTGCACAACCAGTTCGGCCAGAGCCAGCAGCGGGGCCAGGACCAATTTTTTCAAACCGTGTTACAACCCCTCTGTCAGCAGGGCTTAACCCTTCCCCTGGAAGATCGTCCCCGGCCCCTTCAGCAAATTCTGGGACCCTTACCCTTTCTGCCCAACGGCCCCTTCAGCCCCTGCCCCCTCGACCTCCAGTGGGGCCATATCTCTATCCCAGATGCAGCTTTTGAGCCAGTCCTCACCTGGCTGGGAGACTGGTCCATGGCAGCTGACGGTGACTTTTTGCAACCACTGCTGAGCCTGGGGGAAGAGCTCGTCACCGGTCGAGAAGATGCGGCCCTGGTAACCCCAGAGCCGATTTTAGAGGCCCTGTGCGATCGCACCCTCTCCGCCACGCTCCTGGACTGGGCCAGGGCCATCCCCCCACGGTGCTACCTGTCCCTAGACCACCTGCTGATGGCAATTGATCCCTCCCAGGCAGGTGAACTGCTGGAGGAACTGGGACAACTCACCGTCTTAGATCCCGCCTGTGGTTCAGGCAGATTTTTGGCGGCAGCCCTGCAACATCTGGTTTACCTGGCCCACACCCTGAAGGGCATCGCCCAATTGGGCAGACCGGGCACGGTGCCCCGATGGGTGCAGTTGGGGGCCCCTGGGAACCCCCCATCCTCCCAGGACAGTGCCTCGGCAACCTTGCCCATTTATCGCCATGTGCTCACCCACTGCCTGTACGGGGTAGATTTATGGCCTCCAGCGGTGGAGTTAGCTCGCCTACAGCTTTTCCTGCAGATGGTGCAATGGGCCAGTTGCCCCCGGGATTTAGTCGGCCTGCCAGACTTGACCTTAACTATTCTGCCGGGGAACAGCCTGATCGGCTTAATTCGGGTAGAAGACCAACGGTTCGAGCAGGTGACAGCCAGGGGCAAAAGCTCTGCTAAAGCCCCGGCCGCTGCCGGAGAAAAACCTTTGCAGGGCAATCTGCTGCAGCCCCTTTTGGCCAACACTTACCAGGGAGTTTTGGCAGAGCGGCAGGTGCGGCTGGAGCATTACCTCAGCCAGACCCAACTTTTGGCGGAAGCGGGGAGCGTCCCCACCTATGCCCAGGCGGACTTTCTGCGCGATCGGATCCAGGAACTGAACCAAATTGCCCAGGATAAACTCACCCATTTACTCTGGAAAGAATGCAGCCAGCAGTTAGGAATTCGGGTGCAGTACCAGGATGCCCATGGGCGTCGTCAGCATCGGTTACTGGAACTGGCCGACGCCGAAGCGTTAACCCCATTCCACTGGGGATTCTACTTTCACCTGCTGCTGGAGCGCCGGGGCGGCTTCGATGTCATCTTGAGCCATTTTCCTTTGGGACCGGTGCAACCAACGGAGACCGAGTTTGTAGACCGGCATCAGGATTTATTGCGCTATAAAAACGTTGTTCCTGCCACCTTTCTGCGCAACCGCAAACGGGTGCTCGCCATTGATGGGGACCTGAGCCAGGCGTGGTGCGACTATCGAGGAACCTTTTCCTTCCCGAACCAGTATTTCCGCCGTTCCAACCAATATTCCCACAGCAGTCAAACTAATCGGCAGGGGGCTTCGGGACGGCTGTACTGGTCTCGACTGTTTTTGGAGCGGTGCCTGCAACTGCTGCGGTCAGGAGGACGTTGCGGGCTGGTGCTTGATTCATTCTGGGCGCAGGCGAACAGCGCGCCCCTGCGCCAGTGGCTGCAAACTCAGGCCCGCGTAGGGGCAGTGGTGGATCTCTCTAACCATGGGAAAATTTGGCCTGCCCTATCGTCCCGCACCACCCTGACTGTACTCTGGCTGCAGGGGGGAGCCCCAACCCAGGACTTTGCCTACAGAGGCTACAACCGGGCCGGCACCGCCCTAACTCCCGAGGACCTGGGACCCCTGCTGCAGAGCCTGATCCACCTGGCGGAATAGCTGCTGCAGGTTCCCGGAATTATCCAGCGAAACATCGGCCCGGGCCGCCTTTTGGGCCAGGGGCATTTGGCTGCGAATGCGAGCCTCGGCCTGCTCGGGGGTCAGCTGATTGCGCTGCATCAGCCGTTGCTGCTGTTGCTTCAGGGTACAGGTAACCACCCAAACTTCGCTGACCTGCCGGGTCAAGTCGGCTTCGAATAACAAGGGAATGGACTGCACCACAACCGGGCGATCTTTCAGGTCAGCCATCGCCTCGGCAAACCGCCGCCTCACGTCGGGATGAATCTGCTGCTCTAACCAGTGTTTTTCGGCGGGATAGTTAAACACCACTTCCCCCAACCGGGAGCGATCCAGACTGCCGTCGGGCTGCAGCATCCCCGGCCCAAACCGTTTACCGATGGCCTCCAAAATCGGGGAACCGGGCTCCACCGCCTGGCGGGCATAGTCATCGGCATCCAGCACCGGAATCTGATGCTGATCCTGCAAATACTGAGAAACCGTCGATTTACCCGTTGCGATGCCTCCGGTGAGACCAATCACCCGTTGGGATGTTTCCATATCAGCTTTTTGCCCAGGTTACGATAGCTCGGGTTAGCCCATCCAGGGTGTATTCCCCAGGCTCAATATCTACCCGTCCCAGCCGTTGGCGGCAGGTGTCAGAGGTTTTGGGACCAATCGAAGCCACCGCGACTCCATTTAAATAATCCTGCCAGGTTGGCCCCAACCCCTGTTCCAGCAGTTGACAGGTATGTCCCACCGTTTTGGAACTGGCAAAGGTAATCACATCTACCCGGCCGGATTGGATGGCCAAGATCGCCGTCTGGTCCGGTTCCCGGGGGCAATTTGACTGGTAAGCCGGGACCTCTACCACGTCCGCCCCTGCGGCGGAGAACTCCCTGACCAGCACATCCCGCCCGCCGCTTTCCACCCGGGGAAATAGCAGTTTTTGACCCTTCACCGGCTCAGGGAAGCTGCTCACCATGGCGTCCGCCACAAAGTCGGCGGGCATAAAGTCGGGTCGCAGGCCCCACTGTTTGAGCACTGACGCTGTCTTTTTGCCCACCACTGCAATTTTTAGATGGGATAGGTCCCGGCTGTCTTTGCCCTGGTGCAGCAGGCGTTCCAGGAAAAAGTTGACGGCATTGGCTGAAGTCAGCAGCAGCCAGTGGCAGGAGGAAAGGGTTGAGATCGCCCCATCCATAAGCTCCCAGCTGGACGGCGGACGAATGTCCAGGGCGGGCATGTCGATCACCTGGGCACCCTCGGCGGTCAACAGGTCGGCGAACTGGCTGGATTGGCCAGCGGCACGGGTGATGAGGATGTTTTTTTGGTAGAGGGGGGAAGGGGGAGAGGAAAGGCTCTCTGATTCCGAGGCCAGGGAGGGAGTCAGATAGGGGCGGAGTTTGACCACTTCTCCAAAGACCATGACGCAGGGAGAAAGGATTTCGCCCCGGGTGATCTGGCGGATACTCAGCAGGCTACCCTCCCAGATTTGCTGTTGGGGTTGCCCGGCCCAGCGAATGATGGCTACCGGCATATCGCTGCGGCAACCGTTTTGTTGCAGGCGGCGAACGATTTCGTCCAGATGACGGCTGCCCATGAGCACCACCAAAGTGTGGAGTCGGGCCAGGGAGGGCCAATCCAGCAGCTCTGGATCGTGGCCGGTGACGACGCCAAAACCGTGACTCCACACCGAGTCCGTCAGGGGGATGCCCGCCAGTAACGGAGCCGCCAGGGCCGAGGAAATCCCGGGCACGACCTCAAAGGGGCAATGGGCCTGCTTGAGGGCCTGCAGCTCAGAGGCGGTGCGGCCAAAGATGAAGGGATCCCCGCTTTTGAGCCTTACCACCCGCCGCCCCTGGCAGCATAAATCCACCAACAGCTGGTCGATCTGCGTCTGGGGAGGACTGGGTTGGCCGCCCCGCTTGCCCACGTCAAAGACTTCGCAGGTGGGGGAAATGAGCTGCAGTAGAGCGGGATTTACCAGGGCATCATGGACCAGACATTCGGCCTGGGTCAGCAGCTCGTGACCTCGCAGGGTCAGGTAATTCAGATCCCCCGGCCCGGCCCCTACGACAAATACCTTGCCCATGCTGGTCATAAATTCCCGCTGTCCTCTCCGGAAAACCGCTGCTATATGAAATGCTAGGACATAATGAGCCAGGAGCTAAACCATGCTGACTCTTTATCACACCCCCCTTTCGATTAATTCCCGTCGGGTTTGGGTAGCCCTGCTGGAAAAGGGCCTTACCTTCGACACGGTGGAGGTAGACCTGGCCGGCGACCAGTTTAAGCCGGAATTCCTCAGTATGAATCCGTTTCACCATATCCCGGTACTGGTGGATGATGGGTTCACCGTGATTGAATCCTTCGCCATTTTGGATTACCTGGAGGCCAAGTATCCCCAGCCCTCCCTGGTACCCCAGACCCCCGAGGCCCTGGCCACCACCCGCATGGTCGAAATGGTAACGCTGAACGAACTGGTACCCGCCATCAATCCCCTCACCCGGCAGATGATGGGGTTTGGCGAGGTGTCCCCAGAAGCCATTGAAGAGGCTAAAAAAAAGGCTGATGGGGTGCTCAAGTTCTACGTCGAAAAGCTGGGGAACGGCCCGTTTTTCGGCGGCGACCAGTTGACCCTGGCGGATGTGGTGGCTGGCACCTTTGCCCCCTGGTTTGGCCCCCTGGGCCTGCCCATGGAACATTACCCCACCCTGCAGGACTGGACGGCTCGCTTGATGGAGCGCCCCGCCTGGGAAACCACCCAACCTACAGAAGCGGCGTTAGAGGCGTTTCGGGAACGCATGAAGGGGCTCATGGCCAAGCGCCAGGGGGGCAACTAGCGCCCGCAGCATCCGTTAGCATACTCAGGTCTGCGGCTTCTTTGCAGCTCACGGTTTATGGATGTTTTGATTGCGGCAGTGCTGCCGGTTGCTCTGTCCGCCCTGGAGGGAATTGCCCTGCAGGCCAGCCAGGCTACTCTGCCACAACCCATCGACCGAGGGGTGGCGCTGCTGGCGGATGGAGCTATTCCCCTGGCACTGCTAACCTTGGGCATTCAGCTGTCCCAAACCCGATTGGTCTTTGGGAGATACGAGCTGCTGGGGGCAGGATTGAGGTTGGTGGTGTCTCCCCTGCTGGCCTACAGCGTCGGTCGCATCCTTGGCCTGACAGGTTTGGATTTACAGGTGGTAACGATCCAGGCCGCCATGCCGGTGGCCGTTAATGCTTTGATTTGGGTGACTGAATTTGGAGGGGATCGGGTACAAGTTGCCAGGACTATCGTCCTGTCGACCTTCATCAGCTTTTTCACCCTACCGACGATCCTCTGGTTTAGCGGCTTTTGAAGGGATAGTGCTGGCCAGGGGGGAAATTACGGCAGCTTGCCCAGCCTCTACGACCCAGTGCAGTCAGACCTCTATTAAATTAATACCTGAAAGATGACGGACTTGCGTGGTTAAGGACAAATTTAGGAACTAATGGCACTGATTTAAGGCTGGTGGGCAGTGCCCACCCTACGACAGATCAAGGCTTTCAGCGATTTGCAAGGAGTGATTTCAGCTTATTTCAGTGACATTCAATTTAGGAACGTTTACATAGCATAGATTAGCCTAGCCTATGGAATTTAAACAAAAAAGCTAGTTTAAAGTTTTTATGAATCCCTTCTTGGGGTCATTCAAATTAACTTAAAAGCCCTTTATTATCTACGTAAAGATACTTAGAAAATTCAGTCATACATCAGTAAGCCGTAGTTCCTGAGATTTAATATGCAAAACAAGCTAACAGTTTTCGACTGGATGAGAACTTTTGCTATTTTAATTATCGTTTTTCATCATTTGCCGGGCTATACATTTAACTATTACGACCTAAATAATTTTGGTATTCCCCTTGATTTGTCCTTCTTAAACGTACTTAATCGTTATTTGGGACTAAGCATTTTTATATTCATTTCCGGATATCTGTTAAATGCCAGGCGAGCGCCCGCCTACAATTCTGGGTCCATCAAAAAATTCATAACAAAACGCTGGGTCAGAATTTTTCCGTTATACATTCTTGCCCTGGGGCCTTTCATCTATCTTTACAAAGTTTCTCAACCTGAAAGAATATTAGTCCATCTGTTAGGGCTCCAGTTGATTACTGCCTCACCTCAAAAAAGTCCAATTAATACCCTCTGGTTTGTGGGCTTAATTGTTGTCTATTACTCGATTTTCTTAATTTGGAAGTCTCAAGCTTTGAATTCTACTCAGAAGCTAGTTTTCATCGTCGCTTTCCCTGTTCTGGTGTTTTTTGCTAACAGTATCTGGGACATAATGGACATGCGCCTCTTACTTTACTACGGTATTTTCTGGTTTGGAATTTACTGTGGTACTGGCAAGGTTCTGGAAAAATTGCCCCATCTGTTCCTTCCTGTGGCGTCGTTCCTGGCTGTGATCATTGCCTTTCAGCTTTCGGGGCAAACTCCATTGTCTATTAAAGAACCCTACGAATCCCTGGGGAACTTTCTGGCGGTCAATGGAATTATGTTTAGCTTCGTAATCTTCTGCTACTACGCCTTTCGAAAGTTCCCTGATCAAGGGCCTGTATTCGCATGGGTAGAGAAGGTTGCCTATGCTTCTTACTGTGTATATCTGTTTCATCGTCCAGTTTTTTCAGTTTTGGTAAAAGTTTCGGATTATATAGGGCTTTCGGATAATCTCTATGTCTTTACAGGATTAGTTATTGTTTTGGGTTTACCGGTTCTATTTTTTGGATGCCTAAAAGCACAGCAAGTTTACGATCGGCAAATCGCTCCTGCCATGGCTAAGCGCCTTGAGCTGATTGGTTAGGAGTGAACGAGTTTTAAGTTCTTAGTTTTGAATTTTGAATTGGCCGCTCAACTCAAAACTCAAAATTTGGAACTTATTCAAGTCTGATTCCTTAGTTGAGTCCAGCGGTGTGTCAACCCGGTTTGCCCGGGTATTGTCACCAGAGCCCTTCGGTCATCTACTGAAGCAGGGCCAAGGGATCAGCCACGATTAAACTACCAGAGCGTAATTGACGAGCTTTAACAGGTTGCGCCGCAGATTTTCTAAGCCAAGGCGTTGGGTCGCAGAGATAAAAAGAGCGTTGGGGTAGTCGGCTTTGGCGATCGCAAGCGCCTCCCCACTCACCTGATCAACTTTATTAAATACCAGCAGAATCGGGCCGGTAGCGATGGGCATTTCCCCCAGGATTTCCATCACCCAGTGAATCTGGTCCTGCCAGGCGGGATGGGAAAGGTCGACCACATGCATCAGGGCATCGGCTTCCGTGACTTCCTCCAGGGTGGCCCGAAAGGCATCCATCAGGGAAGCCGGCAGCTCTTCAATGAAGCCTACCGTGTCGGTCAGGACCAGTTGGGTAGGTTGATGGGTTTCCGGGTCAAGCACCGACAACCGGCGCGTCGTCGGGTCGAGGGTGGCAAATAATTGGTCCGCCGCGTAAACTTCGGAATTGGTCAGGGTATTCACCAACGTGGACTTCCCAGCGTTGGTGTAGCCCACTACAGCAATGGAAGGCAGATTGTCGTCCTGGCGGCGGTGGCGCAGTCTGGCCCGGTGGGCCTGAAGCTGATTGACTTCTTGCTGCAGCTTCACGATTCGCCGCTGAATGGCCCGACGTTCGGTTTCTAACTTCGTTTCCCCGGGACCCCGGGTACCGATACCCCCCCCCAGACGGGACATGGCTCGTCCCCGTCCGGTTAACCGGGGCATCTGATATTCCAACTGGGCCAGCTCCACCTGGAGCTTTCCGGCTCCGGTTTTGGCCCGTTGAGCGAAGATATCCAGAATTAACTCGGTGCGGTCCACGACTCGAACGCCCACCTGGTTCTCCAGATTCCGCACCTGCACCGGGGACAGGTCCCGGTCAAACACCACCAGATTGGCTCCCACAGTTTGGGCGGTCAGGGCTACTTCCTGTACCTTACCGGCTCCCAATACGGTCTGGGGGTGGGGGCGGGGACGCTTTTGGTACATGGCTTCCAGGACATCCCCCCCGGCACTGTCCACCAGTCGTTCCAGTTCCTGCAGACGATGCATGAAGTGTTCACTGTCCTGGTCATGGGTAAACAGACCAACCACCAGCACCCGGTCATGGTCTGCATCCACCTGGCGGGCGGTGAATTCGCGGCGAAATTCTTCTTCGAGACCTTCAGCCAGATCCAAAAAGTCCTGACTGGTCAGTTCCTCCAGGTCCAGATCGGTGTTGACGGTCCACCGCTCTTCAGGGTTCGGGACCAGGTGAGCCAGATGGGTGGTTTTAATATAGCCAGTGGCGCCCCCCCCTCTGCGGGTAAAGCCACTGCCCGTCAGCGCCAGCAGGGCCAACACATCCAACCGCTGCAGAGCCATGGTAGTAAGGAGGCTGTCGCTGGGTTCTGAATGATCAAATTGAGTTGAGATACAGCGAATGCCGCTGAGCCGCTCATCGCCATAGCGGGGTAGCTCCAGCAACGGAATTTGGGTCTGCTGCAGGGACCCTACCCCCACACGAATCACCTGTCCCCGGCGGTTTACGTACACACTCACCGGCGACTTGATGTCGGTACTCACCGCGGCAACCCGCTGAGCAAATTCAGGAGTGGTAATGCAATCCCCCGGCAATCGCTGATGGTACAGCCGCTGTAGCTGCTTCAACTGGCTGGGTTTAAGGCCCCTTAAGTTTCCGTGGATAGTTTCGATAAAGCCGTTATCTCCGACAAAATCAACTGACTGGTCCTGGGCAGAACTCACCCCTCCATCAACCGTGGAACGTTATCAAAACGTTCCTCAAAATGGCAGATTGCTGTAAGGCAAGGGATGGACCCATGCTGGTGTGAAATATTCTAATCATTATAATGAGCCAATTTCCGCCCATTTTGTTTTCCTCCGAAGACAAATCCCATAGACCCGCTCAAAGGTTGAACCACCTGGGAATCCGGCTTTGTCACTAAACGTTAACAGGGGGATCGTCGTTAGCTATAGTACTAAAGTCCACCCAAGGAAAATTAATGGAATCCATAAGCCGTTCCCGGCATTTGGGCCACAGCGCCTTTATTCGCCGCCTTGCTGTTCCCCCGTCCTCCCATCTTTGTAAGCAACTCCCTCCGGATCCTGAAATTGTGGTAGACAGGCAACGCCTTAATAAATGTTTGAACTCTTTAGAGGGTTTATCGGGCCAATAGGGGTTCCCATTTGGAGAGAACGTTAAGGCTGCGGCTTGAATTGCTCTGAAGAAAATTTGAAAATCGTGAAAAATCGGTCTATAACTCTGCTAACGCTCAAAGCCAATTAGGTGTATCCTTATTTCGTAATTTTTCAGTGACCGTTTACTAAGCCCTCGGATTATTCGATTATGAGCACAGAATTCCAGTCAGAAACGTCGATTCCTGAATCGAATCAGACCACAGTAACGGGGACAACCCCAACTGATGATGCCTCCACCTCATCAATTTTGGGCGATGAGGTGGCCAGTCAGTTGCAACAAATTTGGAACAAGGTGTCTGGGCTTTTGGGTAATCTGCCAGACTACGTATCCGAATTCTTCAAGGAATACCGTCGCCCCATTGTGACCGTTGGCCTGATTTTTGCGGCCTTTATTTCAGTCAAGCTGGTGCTGGCCCTGCTGGGAGCCATAAACGAAATTCCCCTACTGGCTCCTACTTTTGAACTGATTGGCCTGATTTATAGTGGCTGGTTCCTGTATCGCTATTTGCTGAAGGCGTCTAACCGCCAAGAGTTATTCGAAGACATCAATGCCCTCAAAGATCAGGTGCTGGGCAAAAATGCCTAGCTCGGTCCGTCCGGCTGGAACTATGGGCTGATTGAACTAAGCGTTTTACTCGGACATTGAGGGTATCTGCAAAAACCGAACCCCGGCTTCGGGCATCGTCCCCTGCTAATTGTCGCCCTGCTTTCTATACTGTCAGTATTCGCTGATTAGCATGGGTTCCAATAACAGGGGACTCTTTTTATGGCCAACTCTACAACCCTTACCCGCGCCATTGAACGTCTGGATTATCGCGTCACTATCGGTGACGTGGCCGCGGAAGCTGGTTTACCCCTGGCCGAGGCTCAACAGGAAGTCTTAGCCCTCGCCAGTGACGTTCAGGCCCACCTGCAGGTTTCTGAATCCGGGGAAATTGCCTATGTCTTCCCCAAAAATCTGCAGGGCATTCTGCTGAGCAAATCCTGGCGGTTGCGGCTGCAGGCCCTGTGGAATCGCATCTGGCAGGTGCTGTTTTACTTAATCCGCATTTCCTTCGGCATCATGCTAATTCTGTCGCTGGTGCTGATTGTCGTGGCAATTTCGATTCTGGTGATTGCCGCCAGCTCTTCCCGGGAAGGCAATGACCGGGATGGCGGATTTGGCGGCCGGGGGGGCGGTATGATCTTCTTCCCCCGCATCTGGTTTGGACCGGATATCTTCTGGTTCTTTGATTTTGACTACGGTCGTCGTCGCCGTCAGCGGGCCAGCGGGCGCGACAGCGACATGAACTTTTTAGAGGCGATTTTTTCCTTCCTGTTTGGCGACGGCAATCCCAATGCTGATCTGGAAGACCGCCGCTGGCAGTCCATTGCCTCGGTAATTCGCACCAACCAAGGGGTGGTTACAGCAGAACAAGTAGCGCCATTCCTCGGGGATCTGGGCGGTGGTTGGTCCCAGGACCTGGAGGATTACATGATTCCGGTGCTGAGCCGCTTTAATGGCTTGCCTGAAGTCAGCCCCGAAGGCGGCATTGTTTACCAGTTCCCGGAACTACAGGTGATGGCAGAGGCCCGTCAGAGCAGCCGGCCTCCCCAATATCTGCAGGAATCCCCCCGCCGGTTCAGCCAGGCCAGTTCCGGGCAAATTTTGGGAGCCATTGGCCTTGGGGGTGCTAATTTGGTGGGTGCCCTAGCCCTGGGCAGTCTGCTGACAGACCAGGCTCTGGTGGCTCAGCTTGGTGGCCTGGTGGCCTTTGTCAACTCCATCTACTGGCTGCTGCTGGGCTACGGTGTCGCCTTTCTGGCGGTGCCCCTGGTGCGCTATTTCTGGGTGCAGCGCCAGAACAGCAAAATTGAGGCTCGCAACCAGCGGCGAGAAGCCCGGGCTGAGATTTTGCATAACCCCGACGTAGATCTGCAGCAGAAACTCGCTTTCGCCGATTCTCTGGCTACCCAAACTGTTCTCTCTCCCGGAGACGTGGCCTACACCACAGAGAAAGACCTGGTGGAACAGGAATATGAGAACCGCGACAAAATCGATGAAGAGTGGCAGCGACGGCTGAGGGAGTACAACCCTTAGAAATCCGCTGGCTCAATTCCAGGGTTCTATCTAGCCGGGTTCCACATCATTGGTAGGAATTTGTAGGCTGGGCAAAGGACTTCGCCCTTTGCCCAGCTTCCCTTTGGAGTCACGAAAAATCTCTTAGATCCTGGGCACGGTTCCCTTTGCCCAGCCTAGGCCACTCAAAGCAATTCCTGCTCAATGGCCTCAACGTAGCGGTCGATGGAATGATCGCTAAACCGTCGGCTGAGGACCTGCCAGGTCCATCGATTCCCCAGCTGGACGGCTGTTTCCACATGGCTGTAGCCCTGCCACTCCCGGGGTACCCGGGTCACCACATCCCAACCAAAGATGAACCGGTGGCTGTCGGAAATTCTGCCGTTATAGGATTTGACTAACGCCGAATTGCCCACCCGAGGGGCACCGTAGGTATACACCGAGAAAGAAAAGTTGTCGGCTGCCCCCAGGTTGTATTGCAGATCCAGGGCACCGATGGTGGCCACAGCCCCCCCCAGGCTGTGGCCGGTAGCGATGATGTGCTTGTCTCTAAACTGGTCCATCACCTCCAGCAGGGTTTCTCGGATGGCAAAGTAGGAGGCCATAAACCCCCGGTGAAACCTGACTTCGGCATGGCCATCGCCGTAGGGATAAATCTGCTGCCGGAACTGCACGTTGTTGATCCAGTCGATGGGTTTATCGGTGCCGCGAAACACCAGATAGATCCGGTTGGTGTCCGGATCCGGCAAAATTGCCGCCTGGGTGTCGGTAAAACTGTTATCTACGCTTTCGATAAACTTAGGCGCAACATTGGACAGGTCGGGAAAACGAAAATCCGGCAGAAAGTCCCGATAAATGTCCCGGCACAGGCGAGCACACACCAGAGAGAGTTGTGGGTCTAACATAAGAGCATTCTCCGAAAACCGAATCGGTTATTAGAGAGCAGGCACCGCCCACCAGGCCAGGGCGTAGGGCTGGGTCGGTTCATTGTGTACCTGCTGACGATAGATCACTCTCAGTTTGTACCGTCCCGTTTCCGGAATTTGATAAAAAATATGTTCCATGCTGTCCACTGCACTTTCAGAAGACCACAGGCTGTTGGCAATGTCGTCTGCTTCAGCGGGCATCAGAAACAGATCTACATTATTCAGGCCCCGGTCGGTGAAGGTTTCTCCCAGGTCGTAGAGGCCATTGCCGTCGGTGTCGTCCAGCTCGACCACCCGCTCCCAGGCCAGGGTGGCAGAAAGGTAGCTACCCGCCTGCAGGGGCGTTTCGAAGACATAGTCATGCACCTGACGGCCTTCGGCTTCCCCCTCAGCCGAAGGACTGGCCAGGGCACTGTAGTTCCACCCGACGGCGGGAATGGCGTCGTCGGGGCCAAAGGCCCCGGGCAGCAACTGCTCGTAGGCGCGGTAAACGTTTAGGTGCCCAGTCCCCAATTCTTTGTGGAGGGGAATGGTTCGGCTCTGGTAAGCATCGGAGGTGGTCCAGGGCTGGTTGCTTTCGTCCAGCAGGGTGCGGGTCATGCCCAGGCTGAGGCCATCTCCGGTATCGGCCAGTTTATCGGCGGAGTTAAGCAGCACCGCTTTCATCACCGTGGGCTTGCGGGCCTCCAGGGGGAAATTGGGAAGCCCCGCCCGAAACTGGCGATCGGCCAGCTGCTGTATCAGGGCGATCGCCCCCACCACATGGGGAGAAGCAAAGCTGGTGCCGCTAGCGACCCGGATGCGACCATCGGGGTCAATGAGTTCAATCTGGCTACCGGGGGCGACAATGTTGATCGACCGGCGTGGACCTTCGTTGGTTTCTGGGCCTCCCGAACGGATAGTTCGAAAGTCAGGCTCACTGCTCAAATTAGCGAAGTCCACCTTGGTAAACAGGCCATCTACTTGACGGGAGTAGGCCACGTTAATGCCGTTGAAATTATCAGTGGGGATGGGAATGCCACCGCTGCCCTGGTTTCCGGCAATCACGTAGAGGGTTTCGTGAACCCTTGAAGACCAGTCGATGCATTGGGTTAACAGCGCGTTACCATCCAGGGTGGGGTTGGGGCGGGGATCACGGCTGAGGGGTTCGCCAAAGCTAAAATTAATCGCCCGCACATCCCCGCTGTTCTGCATCGCTACGGTTTGGGCGGCGAGACATTCTTCCGGCTGGGCACTGCGTCCTTCCAGGGGGCCGATCGCACCGGAATACAGCATGGCCCCTGGGGCTACTCCCGTTAGCAACTTGTCCTGGCTGATCATGACGCTGGCAACATTGGCGGCATGGCCATCCACGTATTCATCGGCGGTGGCTATCCCGTCCTGGTAGAGCACCCGCTGGACCATCACCGGCATGGCCTCATAGGCGACTTTGTCTAAGCCGAACTGGCTGGGGCGACCAATTTCGACCTGACCAATGGCTATTTTTTCGCCGGTTAAATTGTAAGGTGCGCCATGGAGACGCAGGGCATTAATCCCGTTTGGCCCCACTGACTCGGATAATGCCAACCCCGGCAGCGCCAGGGGGGCGATCCCCCCAACGCCGCCCACCAAAACCAATGCCTTATATACCCAGGTCTGCAACCTATTCGCAGCAACCTTGACCATTGTTTTTCCCAGCCCCATTTCTCTCTGGCAAAACTCTATCGCAAACCAACCGGGAACGTCATCAAATCTCGGGGTTCTGTAAGATTTCGGGGTTCTGTAGGATTTAAGATTTTGTTACGATAAACACAACGTCAATACCGGAGAACTCGCTCGCCATGACTCAGACTACATCCAAGAAGCCTGTCGTAATTTCTCCTTCAATCCTATCGGCAGACTTCAGCCGCCTGGGAGAAGAAGTGAAGGCCGCCGACCAGGCCGGCGCCGATTGGATTCACGTCGACGTTATGGATGGCCGGTTCGTGCCCAACATTACCATTGGTCCCCTGATTGTCGAAGCCATTCGGCCTGTGACCGAGAAGCCCCTGGACGTGCATTTAATGATTGTGGAACCCGAAAAGTATGTAGAGGGTTTTGCCAAGGCCGGGGCTGACATCATTTCCGTCCATGCCGAGCACAATGCTTCCCCCCACCTGCACCGGACCCTGGGGCAAATTAAGGAACTGGGCAAGCAGGCCGGGGTGGTGCTGAACCCTGCGACTCCCCTGGAGCTGATCGAGCATGTCCTGGAGCTGTGCGACCTGGTGCTGATTATGAGCGTCAACCCGGGGTTTGGTGGCCAGAGCTTCATCCCCGCTGTGCTGCCCAAGATTCGTAACCTGCGCCAAATGTGCGATGAGCGGGGGCTGGATCCCTGGATTGAGGTAGACGGCGGCCTCAAGGTCAACAACACCTGGCAGGTGCTGGAAGCCGGTGCCAACGCCATCGTGGCAGGTTCCGCCGTGTTCAAGGCCCCTGACTATGCAGCAGCGATTGAGGGCATCCGCAACAGCAAGCGCCCTGCCCCTGAACTGGCTACGGTATAGATCACCCATGGCCGCATGCTAGGGCCCTGGGTAGGTAGCTCGAGCTAGATCATTCAAACCATGGCAAACGGTCGTTTCGGGGGTTTCCTGGAACGACCGTTTTGTTTAGCCTGCATTCACGATAAGATGCCAGCCGGCGGCGGTGCCTAAATCCTGGAAGGGAGTGTTCACCTGGCGGAAAGGGGCCGGATCTTCCACCAGCAGATACACCGGGCTCCCCTGCTGCCATTCTGCCATCAGGGCTTCCAGGGGGCCGGTGGGAATGTGGCGATCGCAGTAGAAATTTAGGGATGAGCGATCGATCCAGTAAGCCATATAGATCGGAGCATCAGCGGGGACGGACTGGTTTATCAGCTCTGCTACCGGCATCACGGGAAAGGTTTCGTTGAGTTCCCACAGCCAGTCATGGGAGGTCATAAACGCCAGCAGGGCCACATACAGCCCGACCATTAGGGTAGGAATAAAACGCCGATTTTGGCGGAAGACCCAAATCGCAGCCCATCCGGTAGCGACGGCAATGGCCGAAAAGGTGAGGGCCAGGGCCAGGGAAGGTTCCCATCCCCAGGGGCTGGCGTAAAACGTGCCTGCGATCCCAGCAACACTAAACAATCCCAGCAAGACTCCCCAATATTTGGGCATGGCCTTCAGGGCGAGGTCAGACTGAGCTGTTGGAGCTTTCAGATTCCAGGCGGCGGCCAGGGCAACCCCAATGGTCAAGGCAATGGCCGGATAAATCGGATAAATGTACCAGGGCAGCTTGGTGCCCATCAGGGTGACAGCGAAGAAGTAGACGATGGTCCACACCAGCAGTAGCTTGGCCCAGGTTTGCGATCGCCGCTGCCAGGTAAGCCAGAACCCGACGGGCCAGAAAATCAGCCAGGGCCAGCCATTTTCCAAAATCTCCTGGAGATAGAACCAGGGGCTGCCCCGCCGGTTGTCCACCCAGATGCGGCCAAAGTTCTGGTCCAGCACTGTTTTGTCGATAAAGTCTTCGCCGTAGTACTGCCACTGCAGGACATACCAGCCCAGGACGGGCACACTTCCCAGCCCCAGGCCTGCCCAAAGGTAGGGGGAGCGAAATGCCCTGGGGCGGTCCCAAATCATAAACAGCAGCGCAACGGCCAGCAGCAAGAGCCCCAGAATGCCTTTAGTCAGGCACATACCGGCAAAACTCAGGCCAACTCCCAGGTACCAGGCCTGGTTGCGCCGGGCTTTGATGGCCATCCACAGCAGAGCGATAAAGAAAAATACCACCGTGCCATCCAGCATGGCCAGTCGCCCATGGCGGGCAACGGGCAGCAGCAAGAGATAAACCCCTGCGCCCAGGAGGGCCGTCCGTTGGCGGGGAAATATTTCCCGCCCCAGCAGGTACAACAACGGCACCGAAGAAGCTGTGAAACAGGCTCCCGGAAAGCGCGCCGTCCAGTTGTGGACGCCAAACAGGTTGTAGGTACCCGCAATCAGGCTGTGGAGCAGTGGCGGTTTGTTGAGATAAGGCTCACCCCAAATTTGAGGATGCAGCCAACCAGACCAATCTGTACTGCGGCTGATTTCCCGAGCCACCTGGGCCACGGTTCCCTCATCCCAGTCCCGCAAGGGGACCCCGCCCAGGTCAATCCAATATAAAAGCAGGGCGGCTGCCCACAGCAGCACAAGCCACGGAACATCCGCAGACGGGAACGGTTTAGCATCCTTCGCAAACGTTTTTTCGTGTACCTTCATGCCCCCGGGAAGACGGCTCAACTGCCTAAAATAAATAGCCCCAGCATCGTCACACTATTCCAGGCACTATGCAACACCATGGGGGACAGTAAGTTGCGGGAGCGGGTATAAACCAGGCCCAGAATCATCCCCAACACCGTCAGGGGAAGGATTTCAGACACGCTCAGGTGAGCCGCTGCGAAGATAAAACTGCTGACCAGGATGGCCCCCCCCACCGGCAGGTATTTAGTCAGGGAGGGCAGCAAAAATCCGCGAAACAAGAACTCTTCGAACAGGGGGGCGGCCACCGCCGCGGTCAAAAAGAACACCACCAGGGCCACCGGGTCTTGCTCCTCGAGCACCGTTTGCAAGAGGGGATTGCTGCCCCCCTGCCCCTGCCAGATCTGCTGGTTCAGCAGGGACACCATCAGCATCAGGGGTAGGGCCACTAAATAGCCCCCAATCCCCCACAGCAATCCTCGCCCTGACAGCTTGATCCGAAACATGCCCTCGGGAATCGGGCGAAAGGTGCGAATTGACCACCACAGTACCCCAATGCCCCCCGCCGCCATCAGCAGGTAATACACCATGGAGTAGATGGCCCGGCCCCGACTGCTGAGGTTGGCAAACCCCAGGCCCAAACTCCCCAGCACCAGGGGCAGCACCACCTGACCAACGAAAAAGAAGCCCACCACCAGCACCTGCCAGATGGTCTCCCCGGTCCAGGGAATCTGCCAACTGGTATCGGCATTTTGCATCAGCAGAGACTGTCTCCCGTTTTTGACCCACTGAATCAGCAGCCACAGCATGAGTCCGGTACCGAGTAAGGCTCCAATGGCGGGAAGGGTACCCACCAGGGCAAGTTTAACTAGCTTTTGTTGGGCCTCAGCCTGTTCTTGCTGCTCCAGGCTCATCCGGGCTTCGGGAAGAGCCTGTACGGTATAGAGCTGCTCCAGGGCGCGGTTCTCGAACCATCCGTCCAGGTTTTGCTGCAGCCAGGTTGCGTAATCGGGGCCGGCCTGCTTCTCCTGCCACAGATGAATCAGGTTGTCGGCGGTACGCACCAGGGGGGCAGGAGTCGTTTCATCGTCGCGCACCTGCTGCCAGCGGTCAACGGCGGCGTTGGTTTCCCCCTGGTAGGCTTCAATCAGGCCCAGACGAATATCCAGTTCATGAATCAGGGTTTGTTGTTGTTCGAGGGCGGTTTGCAACCGGCGGGAAAGGGGCTTACCGGCCCGAGTTTCTTCCACCAGGGCAGGGGGTGAGTCAGGGGATTTTTCCGCAGTCCACTCAGTCAGGTTTTCAGCGGCACTTCGGCGAACGCTCTGGTACTGCTCTTTGGCCGCATCGATGGGATCTTTGCCCAACAACCCAGTACGAACCACCCGCCACTGTTCTTCGGGAATGCCTTCCCCTTCCCAGGCGGTACTTTCCAGGAGAAGATCGGTTTGATAAAGCTGAAGCTGGTTGGCGACCTGGGGTTCATTCCAACTGTTAACCAGGGATTGAACCACAACTAACCCTACTAAAGCGGTGACCAGAAGGAGAAATACTCGCTTAAGGGATTGCCAGGGTTGCTGAGAGTCAGATTCGAGGGTCATGCTTGAGGAATTGCTATCAGGAGTCACTGGAGGTCATGATCCGGCCGCCATGATCATTGTCCCTGGGGTAAAACCAGGCTCTGGTGGGACCGGCACAACTTATATAAAGTAAGCCTAGCGGAGGCTATGGAACTTTTCTTCAGATAAAACTTCACGTCTGGGGTAAACCCCCGCCCCCCCGGAGGGAATGGGTGAAAGGGCCTGGTTAGCCCTCAAATACCCCGTTGTGAACACCGGGACCAGCGAGGTTCGAGACCTTTTACCGTAGCCCGCAAAGCCCCCCAGTTGAGGAATATTCAGATTGAGCGCAACCAGTCAAGTGTTTGTATACGGCACCCTAAAACCCGGGGAAAGAGCCTTCGGGCAGTTTTGTCAGCCCTATGCAATCGATGCGGTGGATGCGATCGCCCCCGGTCGCCTTTACCACCTCCCCCTGGGGTATCCGGCCATGACCCTGGAATCGGGGTGGGTACGGGGGGTGCTGCTAACCTTTAGCACTCCGGCCATTTTTGACGCAATGGATGGGTTCGAAGACTACTATCCCGAACGCCTCGAAGATAGCGAATACCTGCGCATTCGCCACAGGATTTTTTCTCCAGCTCAGATTCCCCTGACGGAAGCCTGGGTATACGTTATGGCAAGGGCACGGGTAGATAGCGTCGGTGGACGGTGGCTACCGGAGGGCAATTGGAGCGGCCAGCCCCGGGCCAGACTTTCTGCTGAAGGCAAAACTTTTCCTTAGTCTGGATCGACCGCTGCACGGTTCTCCATCTCTGCTTAGGATGGAGGCAGTCTTGTTTAAGGTCCGGGTAAGGGGTTTGCCAAGCGAGAGAGGTTCATCCTGTACGTCGGACCTGCCCTAGCCACCTATACACACCACCCATGCTGAGTAAGATTAAGTCCATCGTTGAAGATATCACCCCCCGGCTGGTGGAAATTCGCCGCCATCTCCACAGCCATCCTGAACTGAGCGGGCAGGAGTATAAGACTGCGGCCTATGTGGCAGGGGTGATGTCTTCCTGTGGGCTGCATGTGCAGGAACTGGTGGGCAAAACGGGGGTCGTAGGGGAATTGGACGGTCATGGCGATCCGCGGCTGCTGGCGATTCGCACCGATATGGACGCCCTGCCCATAGCCGAACGCACCGAGCTGGGGTTTGCCTCCAACCAGCTGGGTATCATGCACGCCTGCGGTCACGACGTTCACACCACCATCGGCTTAGGCACGGCCATGGTGCTGGCCCAGATTCGGGATGCCTTACCCGGCAAAATTCGGTTTCTGTTTCAGCCCGCAGAAGAAACCGCCCAGGGGGCCCGCTGGATGATTGAAGATGGGGTCATGGAAGGGGTGTCCAGCATCTTGAGCGTCCATGTTTATCCCTCTATCCCGGCCAAAACCGTGGGCATCCGCTACGGAGCGCTGACCGCCGCTGCGGATGATCTGGAAATCACCATCATTGGCGAGTCGGGCCATGGTGCCCGTCCCCACGAGGCGGTCGATGCCATCTGGATTGCGTCCCAGGTGATTACCACCCTGCAACAGTCCATTAGCCGCACCCAGAATCCGCTGCACCCGGTGGTGCTGACCATCGGCCAGATTTCGGGAGGGCGAGCCCCCAATGTCATCGCCGATTCGGTACAGCTGCTGGGCACGGTGCGATCGCTTCACCCCGATACCCGCAGTCACCTGCCCCAGTGGATTGAGAACATTGTGGCGGGGGTATGCCAGCCCTATGGAGCCAAATTTCAGGTCAATTTTCGCCGTGGGGTGCCCTCCGTCCTCAATGATCCGGTGTTGACGGAACTGACGGCGAAATGCGCCAGTGAAGCCCTGGGGGAAGAGTATCTGGAATTGATTCACGAACCTTCCCTGGGGGCCGAAGACTTTTCCCTGTATCTGGAACATGCCCCGGGCACCATGTTTCGCCTGGGGGTAGGCTTCACCGACCGGGCGGTGAACTATCCCCTGCACCACCCCAAGTTTGAAGTAGATGAAAACGCCATCGCCGCCGGGGTCATGACCATGGCCTATTCCAGCTACCGCTATTGGGAGACTGTGCTGTCAACATAGCCCGGGCCCAAGAGTTGTATTAAGCTGCTATATCAGGTCCAGTTTGAAAACCGTTGCCTTCCCTAGGGCCAGACTGTAAGGCTGGACCAGGACAATCTATATCGCTCAGCCGCCGGAATTCTAATCAGGGGCGTGCGGCCTGGGCAATGCACCCTGGAGGATTTCACGTTGTCATCGCCAATTCCCATCTACCTGGTTAACGAGACGGATCTGCAGCGCCACCACAGCCAACATCAACCCTGGCTAACCGCCTCTCGTTTTAAGGGAG
>CAZPYG010000034.1:0-11069 GCA_964590465.1 uncultured bacterium
CGTCCAGCTTGGCACCGGCCTCGGCATCAAAGGGCGGATCGGTCTGATACGCGGTTACATCTGCCAGGGAGACGAACACATTGTCAAAGGAAACTTCCCAACCGTCTTTGGTGGTGAACCCCTGCCGGACAAAGTCTTCGCCATTGGCCCGAAACTCCAGAGTTCCTTTTCCAGCAGCGCCATCCTCAGCACTGGCAGTTTCAGTGGTCTCGGTTTCGGTGACAGGAGTTTCAGCAGCAGGCTGATTAGCACCACAGGCCTGGAGCACAACTGGGGCAAGCAGGCCGCAGAGGGCCGCCATGGTTAATCGAGAGGTCATGTTACGCATAAGTTGGGGGACGGTAATGTCAATACGCATAGAAAGCCTGAGTCATCAATGACCTTCACCAGGCCGGAAAGATTGCGTATGTCTTACATAACCCCGAAAAACCAGCCAAAACAATGCCCTGGGGGGGCACCCTAGGGCAGATTTTTAGATTATTCACTGATTTCTGCTGAACCTCTATTCTCTGCCCTGTTCATACTGAGCAATGGCCCCAGGGGCTGGGTTAGCCCTGGACGAAGCAAGCCTGAGTCATTGACGGGGATCGTTACCTCATCGACATTTGACAAATACACGAGAGGCTATACTATAAATATAACTGCATGGTTATTAAGCAAAATTTACTTTTTATCGATAAAAACATCTCTGGCAATTTGCCAGATGGCTTGGATGTATCCCAACTTGCGGATGCGGATATTCGCGCCTCAGCCATCTGACCTCAAAATCATTCATTCCAACCCCCATTCTGTCGCTTAATTCGGAGAAGACTCTCATGGCTAACATTATTGTCGTCGGTGGTGGCATCGGTGGCCTCTCTGCCGCTTTTGATCTGCGTCACCTGTTGCCCAGGCCGCACAAAGTCACCCTGGTGTCCGATAAAAAAGACTTCTTCTTTGTGCCAGGATGGGGACCAGTCTTTTTTGGCCATAAAGCGATGAAGCATCTGCTGCTGGATCTGAAGTCGGTAGTGGAGCCCAAAGGGATTGAATTTATTCACGGTCGGGTTGAGGCTATGGATCCTGAGGCCCAGACCATCACCGTTAATCAGCAAACCCTCAACTACGACTACATCACCATCTCCACAGGGGCATCCCTGGCCTTTGACGTAGTCGAAGGGTTTGGCCCCGAAACCGGCTATACCCACTCCATCTGTAATCCGCACCATATTGAGGAAGCCAGAGCCGCCTGGGAAAAGTTCCTGGAAGACCCCGGCCCCATCGTGGCGGGGGCCATGCCCGGGGCCGGATGTTTTGGTCCGGCCTATGAGTTCATCATGATGGCCGACCACGAACTGCGGCAGCGGGGCCTGCGGGATAAGGTTTCCATTACCTATGTCACCCCAGAACCCTACATCGGCCATCTGGGCGTTAAGGGGGTCAAAAACGCGCCTGAAATTATGCAGGCTCTGACCGAAGAAAAGGGCATTCGTGTGATTGATAACGCCCAGATCACCCACTTCAGCCCGGACACCGTCACCCTGGCCAGCGGCGAAACGCTGCCCTTCAAGTACGCCATGGTATTGCCCCCCTTCCGGGGAGCCCAGTTCCTGCGAGATGTGCCCGGCCTGACGCCGGAATCCGGTTTCATGCCTATCACTGAGACCATGCAGCATCCGGATTATCCCAACATCTACACCATTGGGGTGGCGGTGCAGCTGGCCCAGTTCGACAAAACCCAGGTGCCCATCGGCTTACCCAAGAGCGGCGAAATGGCCGAAGGCATGGCCATTGCCGTGTCCCACAACATCGCCAAAGCTCTGGGCGAATACGACGGTCCCGCTTTAACTCCGACCCTGGGAGCCCTCTGCCTGGCTGAGTTTGGCAAAACCGGAGTCGCCTTCATGGCTAACCCGGTGATTCCCGATCCGGAAACCGGCGAACGGGAAAACTCCATCGCCCTGCATGGAGCCTGGGTCCCCGCTGCCAAATGGGCCTTTGAGAAGTACTACATCTCTAAGATGCGCTTCGGTAGCGCCCTGCCCTGGTTTGAAAAAGTGGGCCTGCGCCTGTTCGGGGTGAAGCTGGTCAAGCCCTTGCCGGAGAATTACAAGTCTCAAAAGTTAGCAGCTGATTCCAGTCAGATGCAACAGCCCGTGTAATAAAGAAACTAAAGCGAGAGGAGTTCACCATGACGAGATTCGTACAGGAAACTGCCCAGTCCGAGCAAATCGTTAACAAGATCGCTAAAAAGCTTGTAGGTGCTGCCCTGGCTTTAGTGGCCATGATCGGTATTTGGGCCTTGAGCGCTGCCCCAGCCCTGGCCCAGACCAACCCCGCTACTCTGGCCAAAGCCGTCGAGGAAGTCGAAAATCTCGATGCCATGCGGTCAGGACTAGCCTCCACCCTGGAAGGTAATACTGACCCTGTGACGGGGGAAACCTTCAAACAGGTGTGCAAGCCGGTGGGCATGCGAGCCATGCAGCTCAGCAAAGAAAACGGCTGGCAGGTGAAGCAAATTTCGAAAAAGTACCGCAACCCGACTCACAAACCCGACGGTCCCCAGGCCATCATGGCTCTGGCCAAGTTCCAGCAAGATCCAGACCTGGTGGGATTTTGGGATCGAGAAACCCGCGATAGCCAGGCCGGCACCCGCTACTATCGGCGGATTAATGTGGAAGCTAGCTGCCTGGCCTGCCATGGGGGCAAAGGCTCTCGCCCTGAGTTCGTGAAAAACAAATATCCCGAAGACCGGGCCTTTGACTTCAACGTGGGCGACCTGCGGGGCATGTATTCGGTGTTTATTCCCGACGAAGTGCAGGCAGCGGTACAGGCATCACTACAGTAGAGGGAGCCCGCTGATTCAGGGGCTATCCGAAAAACTTCGGTGCTGGATAACTCGAAATATCAAGAATCTCGGTACAATCCCCTCCCCGGAGGGGTGCCCAGAGGGCGGGGTGGGTCAAAACTACAACAGCTAGAATCCCGCTTGTCCTGGGCAGAACTCTCACCGCAACGATTAACCCACCCCTGCCCCTCCCAGGAGGGGATAGTTGCAGCGAATTATCGGAGGTCTTGCCTGCCCCCGAAGTCAAGGGGTCAAAAAAAACTCAAACTTTGACCGGTAAGAGAACCATTTTCAATGTCTGGCAGTTTTAACTGGCAGTATTTAAACAGTAGCCTTTCGAGACGTGGCGATATGACTCCCGCTCAAGTTCGACAAAGCCAACTGAATGAGCTGTACGAAAATGATTTTTGCCAATGGGCCGAACACATGGCCCGACTACTCAAGGAGGGCAAGTTTGCCGAACTCGACCTGGATAACTTAATCGAGGAAGTCGAAGACATGAGCGGCAGTCAGAAGCGGGCGTTGCTGAGTAACCTCCGGGTTCTGCTCCTGCATCTGCTGAAATACAAGTATCAGCCGAATAAAAGAACCCAAAGTTGGCGAAGTAGCATCATTGAGCATCGTCTACGGATTCAAGAAGCATTTGAAGAAAGCCCCAGCCTAAAGCCGTATTTCTCGGATAATTTTGATAGAGCCTATCAAAAAGCACGAAAACAGGCTTCTTTAGAGACTGAACTGCCGATCCAGACCTTTCCGCAAGGGTGCCCATTTCCGATGGAGTCTGTCTTAGCGGATGAATGGATGCCTGAGTAATGGGGTTGGTTATTGAGAACCTTTCCATTAGATGAATGTCACTGAATTAAGCCTGGTGGGCAGTGCCCACCCTATGGATGATCAAGGCTTTCGGCCATTTGCGAGGATTGATTTTACGTTAATTCAGTGCCATTCTTTCCATTAGATGGCGAGGAATTAAGGCTGATGGGCAGCGTCCACCCGGCCCTTTCAAGGTGTGATTTAAACCGAATCTGCGACCGGCGTAGGATGTGTTATCGGCCCAATAACCCGCGCAAAGCCTCACAAACTCTAACGTTGGGCCGTAACGCATCGCTTACGGTATTCAGCTTCTCGCTTGACACAAACGGTGCGTTCCGGCCAAGGCAGAGTATTTTGCCCGATCCCAAAGTGGACCAGAGGCCGGGAACACACCCTACGCATAATCAAGGTTTCGGTGAGTTTGAAAGGATAATAACCGCCCTTTGCAGATCACCTTGACAGGACTGGCAGAGGCTACCCTACAGTAGACCAAAACTTTCGAGATCCTACGAAAGTGGGGTCTCAGCTTAATTTAGTGGCATTCCGACCCATAAAAAATGTCAAGCCCTATGTTTTTCTCTGAACTACCGAGGTTGATTAACCTGGCCAGGATTTTACTTGCTCTGGTCTTAGCTTTGTTCATTGCCTTCGCCGATAGCCTGCCTGCCCAGGCGGCAATTCGCACCTTTGAAGAATCCCCTGGCCAGATGCTGACCCAGTCGCGAACGACATTAAAAGACGAGTTTGGTAACCGCTGGCAGGCCATCACCTTTAAGCGCACCAAACCGGACGGCAGCGAAATTGTTGGTCTGCGGCTGGTGGGCTTTCCGGGGGCTGTCACCATCGACCGGTCTCGTCCCCTGATGCTCAAGGATTCTCTCGGCAATACCCTTACCGTTGAGGATGCCTCTGCCCCCATTTTCACGGACGCTGACAATCCCGAACCCCACATCGGCCAGTACGACCTGCAGCCGATTTTGGGCGATCTGAGACCCGAACTTCCTCTGGAACTGGGGCTCCCGGTTATTGATGCAGATCCGGTCGTGCTCCAGATTGCCCCGCAAACGGTTCAAGAATGGAAGCAAGTTGCGGCGAGTTAGAGGATACCCATCATCTGGTGTCCCGGCTCTGCCTGGGCATTTCGGGATTGTGGCTCAGCCGCTTCATTGCGGCGGCAAAGCCTCCGGGGTGCATGCCAAGGCAGAGCCTTGGCACGAGAGTGCGACAAGTTTTGTATCGATCTTCTAGGCAATGGTGGAGTCTCCCAGGGTGGGGGGAACATCCTGCCAGCGGCCATTGCCCACAGCGCGAATGGCTTCTTTTAAGCTCAGATCCTTCGTATAAAGAGCACGCCCCACAATAACGCCCGAGACCCCCTGAGTTTCCAGCGGCAGCAGCTTGAGCAAATCCCGCAGGGCACCCACTCCGCCAGAGGCGATCACAGGTATGGTGACCGTCTCGGCCATCGTTCTCAGGGCCTCTACATTGGGACCTTTGAGGGTGCCGTCGCGCTTGATGTCGGTGTAGATGACAGCGGCGGCTCCCCGCTGTTCCATTTGCTGGGCGAGTTCTACGGCATCGACTTCTGAGGTTTCCAGCCAGCCTCGGGTTGCGACTTTGCCATCTCTGGCGTCAATACCCACGATGATCTGGCCGGGAAACTGTTCACTTAACTGGCTCACCAGATCAGGATTATCCACCGCAGCGGTCCCCAAAATGGCGTAGCGCACCCCCAGCTTAAACAGGTCAATAACCCGCTGCTGGTCTCGCAAACCGCCACCCACCTCTACAGGAATATCCACCGCCCGTACGATGGCCTCAATGGCCTGCCAATTTTCGGGCTTGCCAGACTTGGCTCCATCTAAATCCACCAGGTGCAGGCGGGTGGCTCCCTGGTCGGCCCACTGACGGGCAACGGCGACGGGGTTGTCATCAAAGACTTCAGATTGCTTGTAGTCTCCCTGGTAAAGGCGAACGCAGCGGCCTTCGAGCAGGTCGATGGCGGGGATGACTTCCATGGCTTCACTCCTGACTGAGCTTATCCATTCTACCGGGGGTGGTCCCCTATTCATGGGGACCAAATTCCCGTAGACTCCTATACAGCGTTTTCTTGCCGGGCGAGGCTCAGTCTACTTTCTGAACACAAGATTTGTTGGACTATCTATCCGCCTCCCTGGTTTCAAAAACGCTGTATGCGAATCATCTCAAACAGCCATGCTAGATCTGACCGGGAAAAACGCCCTTGTAACGGGCATTGCCAATAATCGCTCCATTGCCTGGGGCATTGCCCAGCAGCTCCATGGGGCGGGGGCCAATTTAGGGGTCACCTATCTCCCCGACGATAAGGGCAAGATGGAGAAGAAGGTTAAGGATCTGGTGGAGCCGTTAAATCCCAGTCTGTTCTTGCCCTGTAACGTGCAGGACGAAACTCAGGTTGAGTCGGTGTTCAGCTCTATCAAAGACCAGTGGGGCAAGCTGGATATTTTGATTCACTGCCTTGCGTTTGCTAATCGGGATGATTTGTCGGGAGACTTTAGCAACACGTCCCGTGAGGGCTATCAACTGGCCCTGGATGTGAGCGCCTATTCGCTGATTACCCTGGCTCGGGGGGCTAAGCCGTTGATGACCGATGGCGGTAGCATTGTCACCCTCACCTATCTCGGTGGTGTGCGGGTGGTGCCCAACTACAACGTCATGGGCATTGCCAAATCCGCCCTGGAGATGAATGTGCGCTACCTGGCCTCGGAGATGGGCGAAAACAATATTCGCGTCAATGGCATTTCAGCTGGTCCGATTCGCACCCTGGCCTCTTCGGCGGTGGGCGGCATTCTGGATATGATTCATCATGTGGAGGAAATTGCCCCGCTGAAGCGCACCGTCACCCAGACTGAGGTGGGGAATGCGGCAGCGTTTCTCTGTAGCGATTTATCGACCGGGATTACTGGCCAAATCCTCTATGTCGATTCGGGCTACAACATTATGGGGATGTAGGACTTCGGAAAAGACGGAGTTCGGCTCATCGGCCAGCTTGTAAGATTTGCTTTGCGGTTAGATCCCTTTCCGCGGTCAACTCGTCTAACAGCGTTGACGAGATAACGGCATCTCCCTCAAATTCTTCAGGCTCGTAGAGTCCCTCAACCAGCGTCAGCACCGTCACTCGCTGGGCAGTGGGGTCTACAATCCAATATTCAGCAATGCCCCTGGCCTGGTATTGAGATCGCTTATATCGATAATCCCGATCCCTATTGTTCTTCCCTGGCGATACCACTTCCACCACCAGTTGAGGCGGGGGCATATCCATGGTGACTGTCGTACGGGTTGCACCGGTCAACGCTGCCGCCAGCTCTTCTGAAAACACCATAAAGTCAGGCAATCGCACAGTTACCCGAGACCCACTGACAGAGACTTCAGCTTTCGTCCGCAGGTATTCATGGGGAACTCCCTGGCGCAGAAAATAAGCAAACAGAAACGAAACAATTCTCTGGTTCAGGTCGCTTTCCGGGGGCATTTCCCGCAGTTCCCCATTCTCCAACTCGTAAAGGATGTCTGTATTGTCGGTATAGGCCAGAAAGTCTTCAAGGCTCATGAAGGTAGCTGCAACGGTCATGGTGTGATGATCTGGTGCTACTGCTTTATTATCCCTGCTTTCTAGAATATTGATACGGCTATCGGTAGGGCCATTTCTATCTTCTGAACGAGGGAAAGACTGCGAAGGGTTTCTTAACATAAAGTCACACAGGAATTGAGAGCTGTTAAAGCGGTTCGTTCCTGCGATGACAACGAGGACCTTTATGGCAGAGCAAACTGCAGAACAACAAAAAACTTTTTTAGAGACGGTCATCGACCAGAGTGAGCTACAGACCGAAAACGAGGCTCAAGTAGCTAGCAAAGTAGTGTTTCGCATCCTGCGGGACTTGATGCCGACTGATCAGATCGACCGGATTTCTGCGGAGCTTCACCAGGACGCTCCCAAAGCCAACATGGAAATCGCCGACCTGTGGAATGACCCCAATGTTATGGTGGCGTTTTTCAGCCGCATTAGCCCCCTGCGGCAGTTGTCAATCAAATCAGGCACATTTCTGCTCCGGTTGAACCAGGAGGGTGCCCTGCCTCGTGATGCTGACCCTAAAAATGTCACTCGGGCTGTATTCACGGCCCTGAAGCAGGCACTGCCAGAGCAAAAGTCTGCTGAGATTACTCAGTACTTACCCAGCGAAATCGGTCAGATTTGGCAGCAGGCTTAGGCGAAAGACCTGCGTGAAGCTGAATTTTTATGCCTGCGGAGTGCGTCACGAACTACGTGGCGCACTGGCTGATTGGTGCCTCGCTGCCCGCAGCGAGGCACCAATCAGCCCGACCTGGGAATTTAAGACGATATGCACCGGCACCTTATCTAACAGAGGACTGACCCGCCCCTTGTGGGAAAAGGCTTGCATAAACGGCCCCGTCTTCATTAAGGATAGGTTTTTGCCGGCGATGCCCCCCGCCACGTAAAGGCCACCGTAGGGCAGCAGCTTGAGGGCCAGGTTTCCCGCTTCAGCTCCATAGGCTTCCACAAAAATTTCCATGGCTTTCTGGCAGAGGCGATCTCGCTCTTCTGCGGCAGCTTGCGCAATTACTGCAGCAGGATCGACGGTTTTGGTCTGTAAGCCGGTCTGACGTTCCCAGGTGGTAATCGCTTCGGCAATGTCAGGGGACTCGTGGGCAAATTCGCGATCGCGTAAAAACTGGTATATCGATACAATTCCCTGCCCCGATACCACCCGTTCTACGGAGACGCGGGAAATCTGGTGTTTATCCAGCAGGTAGCGCAGCAGCTGAAATTCTAGTTCTGAACGGGGGGCAAAGTCGGCATGGCCTCCCTCGGAAGGAAACACCTGGCGATAGCTGCCCTGCTTAATGGCAAATCCCTGGCCCAGGCCGGTTCCTGCCCCAATGATGGCAACTGGGGCATCGGGTTCCGGGTTGCCCGGTTGCAGGGTATGAATATCCTCATCGGTTAACCCGAAGACGCCGTAGCCAACGGCAGCAAAGTCATTAATGAGCTCAACTCGTTTTAGATTGAGTTCTTCCTCCAGGCGGTCGCCGCCCAGGGACCAGGCCAGGTTGGTCAGGCTGGATCGGTTATTGACCACGGGTCCTGCGATCGCAAAACAAGCCTGCTCGGGATGGGCCGCGACGCCACTGGACTGCTCGGCAGCCTGGAGAAATTCTTTCACCATGGGCACCAGGTCTGGATAGGCCTGGCTGGAGTAGGTGTGCTCGTGGCGGGTATGCAAAACCTTCTGGTCAGCAGTATTGTTGGCCGGGTCCGTTTCTACCAGGCGGAGGATAGTTTTGGTGCCGCCGATGTCACCAGCGAGAAGATGTGTCATGACTTCGATTTGCCCTAATTGCTACTTACGGCCAGTTGCAGGACCTGGTTCAGCTTACCGCTGCGGAATCCTTCCAGGTCTAGCGTGACATAGGTAAAACCATAATCCCGGAAAGCGGCTACCAGCGCCTCTAGGTCATGTTCTGCCACAAAATCTTTAATATTGGCGGCAGGAATTTCAATGCGGGCGGTATCCCCAGCGGAGCGGACCCGCAGTTCCAGCAGTCCTAAACGGCGTAGATAGCGTTCGGCTTGCCCCACCCGCTGCAGCTTTTCCAGGGTAATTTCCTCGCCATAGGGGAAGCGGGAACTCAGGCAGGGCTGGGCTGGTTTATCCCACCAGGGTAGGCCCAGATACTTGGAAATCTCCCGGACCTCCAGCTTGGAAATGCCCACTTCCGCCAGGGGAGAGCGGGCACCCCTTTCCTTGGCCGCCTGAATGCCGGGTCGGTAGTCCTGCAGATCATCGGCATTGACTCCATCGACAACGTAAGGATAGCCCCGTTCCAGCGCCAGGGGCTTAAGGGTGTCGTGCAGCTCGCTTTTGCAAAAGTAGCAGCGGTTGACGGGATTAGCGGCGTAGTTGGGATTGTCGAGTTCGTGGGTTTTGACAATTTCGTGGGGAATGCCGATGGCGGCGGCCTGCACCTTGGCATCCTCCAGATCGTCGGGCAGCAGGGACGGGGAATTAGCCGTTACCGCCAGGGCTTTTTCTCCCAGCACATCGTAGGCCACCTTTGCTACGAGGGTACTGTCAATTCCCCCTGAATAGGCAATTAAGGCCCGATCCATGTCGGTAAATAGGGCTTTGAGATTGTTCAGTTTTTCCAACACCATGGTTTTTGCTCTGTTCCCACACAACAATCCGCCAGAATTGATAGGGCAGTGGGTACGCTACTTCTGTTAGCGCCTTTATAAATAACAGAAGAGCTTTCCTGCCTTTTTAAGACTAACGTCGGATGGTATCGGTCGGGTACGGCTTTCTGTTTTTTTTGATGTGTTGATCAGCCGGTCTTCTCTCCCCTTGCACCTCCAACCAGCGGCTAACCCCATCGACAGAGTACGCTGTCAGAAGGCTTGAATTATTCTAGGGTGTCCCGAACTGCACAACGTCAGGGGCGGCCAAGATCCGTAGGATGGGCAAAGCGAAGCGTGCCCATCGTTCAAAGGCTTGGTAATGATGGGCACGGGCTTCAGGCCCTTTGCCCATCCTACGGGTGCTAGGGTGTCCCGAACTGCACAACGTCAGGGGCGGCCAAGATCCGTAGGATGGGCAAAGCGAAGCGTGCCCATCGTTCAAAGGCTTGGTAATGATGGGCACGGGCTTCAGGCCCTTTGCCCATCCTACGGGTGCTTACCTAAGAAACCCTTTTTCATCGTTTACGATGCTGAAGCTGATGTTCTCTACATCCAACCTACTTCGACGAACCCAACCGCCAGCTTTACCAATTCCATCAACAGCTCGATGCCCTCGTCCTACAAGCCTACGGCTTCAGCCCCGCGGCGGCCCTGTTTCAAGTCTCTGGGATTGCAACGAGAGATCTGAGGGGTATCGACCTGCCAATCGCTTAACTCTTCCTTAGGGCCAGGTACCGTTCAGGGGTGAGGGTATCAAAGGCATCGCCCAGGGCAGCGGTGAGGTCCTTGAGAGTTTTAGCATGAGCCTCTTTCTCGGTCTCCAGCTGGTCCGTGAGTTCTTGACAACGAGCGACGAGGGCCTCTAGTTGGGCCTGCAACCCATCCATCGAATTTACGGACTCTAAATTGTGGCGGACTACTGTACTTACAGCGCTTCCTTTAGCATCAGCCTGCTGTAGCTGTACTTGTAGTGTCTGCACCTGAGTTCGTAGGACCTGGGTTTCTTCCCGTCGTTGTCGCGCCTCGGTTTCGTAGAGCCGCTGCCAGTTGGCGGCACTGTTGTAGGCCTGGTCTCGCTCCTTACGGGTATCCGCCAGCTGTCGCTGCAGGGTCCGCACTTCAGTAATCCACTGGGTGAGTTCTTGGGACATCGTATCTACCGTCGGTGTAGGAGTTGAGGCTATGGTAGCGGATGGT
>CAZPYG010000034.1:11169-38235 GCA_964590465.1 uncultured bacterium
TTGGGACATCGTATCTACCGTCGGTGTAGGAGTTGAGGCTATGGTAGCGGATGGTGGCGGATTTGGGGCGGGATGTGGGTGGATGGGTTCGGGTATCGGGTGTTAGGTGTCGGGTTTGGGTGGCGAATTTGTGGATAAAGTGCGACTTACTCTGGTGGCCCTGGTACCTGAAACCCGGCACCGCTCCTCACCCCTCACCCCCTACTAACGTCGTCGCCGAATTTCGGTGGAATTCTCAAACCAGCCCTGTTTCCAGAAAAAGTAAATCAGAGCTACGGTTATCACAAACATGACCGCCAGGCAGGCGACGTAGCCCCAGTACCAGTCCAGTTCCGGCATGTTAAAGGGGGAGGCTTCGGGGTTGAAGTTCATGCCGTAGACTCCAGCGATGAAGGTGAGGGGAATGAAGATGGTGGAAATTACCGTCAGCAGCTTCATGACTTCGTTCATGCGGTTGCTGATGGAGGAGAGGTATACATCCATCAGGCTGGAGGCGATTTCGCGGTAGGTTTCGAGGATGTCTACCACCTGCACGATGTGGTCGTATATATCCTGCAGGTAAATGCGTACGTCGGCGCTGACCAGTTCGCCGCCGTCGCGGATGAGGCTGTTGAGGACGTTACGCTGGGGCCAGATGTAGCGACGTAGTTTCATTAACGCTCGACGCTGGCGGTGGATTTTTTCGATAGTGGCGCGAGTAGGGCACTCGACTACTTCGTTTTCCAGCTCTTCCAGTTCTTCGCCGATGATTTCCAGGACGGGGAAAAAGCTGTCAACGATGGTATCCAATAGGGCATAGGCCAGGTAGTCGGCTTTCTGGTTGCGGATGGTGCCAACGCCGCGACGGATGCGATCGCGCACCGGCTCAAAGGAATCCCACTCGGGCTCTTCCTGGAAGGTGACCAGAAATTCCTTGCCCAGCACAAAGCTCACCTGTTCTCCAGAAATGCCGGACCCGGACTCATTTGTACGCACCATTTGCAGAATAATCAGCACATGGTTTTCGTAGTAATCCACCTTGGGCCGGTGGGGTACGTTCACCACATCTTCCAGCACCAGGGGATGCAGTTTAAAGGTTTGCCCCAGTTGCTTCAGGGTTTGTTCGCTGCCTAACCCCCGGGCATCCAGCCAGGTAATGACGCCAGGTTTAACAGCGTTACGGCAATCCGATGGATGGGCCAGACGGGTAGTGTGAGCCACGTTAGGCCCGTAGTCAATCAGCACCAGTTCGGTGGGCAGCGCATCTTCAGGAATATTCAGGGTACCGGGCAGGGTACCGGGCTCAGTGTAGTTAAATTCGATGATTTCGTCGTCATCGTCATCCCAGGAATTCTCAGGGGGGGTAGCTTCATGGCCGTTCTCCCCAGGATTGTTTTCTGGATCTAAGAGGAACTGTTCAGACCGCAAATTCGGTTGGGTCACCAGCGGTTGTTCCTTCGATTTTCGAACCTTGCGCCTGCGAGCCATGAACTCTCTCCCCACCATTGCCTTCAGCAATAGCATAAAGGGCGCAGCCATGGCCGCGCCCTCTATAGAACGGAATCAGTTCAGCATGTATGGCACGCTACAGGGCTTACATCATGCCCATGCCGGGCATGCCCATGCCGCCCATACCACCCATGCCGCCCATGCCGCCCATGCCGCCCATGCCAGGATCACCGGCAGGAGGCTCGGGTTCAGGAATTTCGGCCACCAGGGCTTCGGTGGTGAGCACCATGCCGGCGATGGAGGCTGCATCCTGCAGTCCAGAACGCACGACCTTAGCCGGATCAATGATGCCCGCCTGAATCAGGTCCTGCAGTTCACCCGTGATGGCGTTGTAGCCGACGGGGAAACCCTGGCTCTTCACTTTCTCGACAATCACGGAACCCTCTTGCCCCGCATTGATGGCAATTTGCCGTAGGGGAGCTTCCACGGCCCGCATGACGATATCGACGCCGATGACTTCTTCAGGATCCTTGAGGGAAGCCTTCAGGTCTTCGAGCTTTTTGCCCAGGTGCAGCAGGGTGGCACCGCCGCCGGGAACAATGCCTTCTTCTACCGCAGCTTTGGTGGCGCTGAGGGCGTCTTCAATGCGCAGCTTACGGTCTTTGAGTTCGGTTTCGGTCGCGGCACCGACCTTGATCACAGCCACACCACCGGCCAGTTTAGCTAACCGCTCTGACAGCTTTTCTTTGTCGTAGTCCGAGTCGGTGCGATCCAGTTCCTGGCGAATTTGGGCAATGCGCTTGTCGATATCGCCTTTATTACCGGCCTCAGACACGATGGTGGTGGTGTCTTTGGTGATCGTCACTTTTTGGGCGCTGCCCAGCATGGTGAGGTCAACCATTTCCAGGCTCAGGCCCACTTCTTCGGAAATCACCTGACCGCCGGTCAGTACGGCAATGTCTTGCAGCATGGCCTTGCGTCGGTCGCCAAAGCTGGGAGCCTTGACCGCTGCAGCATTGAGTACCCCCCGAGCCTTGTTGACGACCAGGGTTGCCAGGGCTTCTCCTTCAATGTCTTCGGCAATGATCAACAGCGGGGTACCTTCCTGGGCGATGCGCTCCAGCACGGACACGAGGTCCTGAATGGAGCTAATCTTTTTATCCACGATCAGAACCCTGGCGTTGTCCAGTTCGGTAATCATTCGCTCCTGGTCGGTGACGAAGTAGGGGGAAAGGTAGCCCCGGTCGAACTGCATCCCTTCTACGACATCCAGTTCGGTGTAGAGGGACTTGGACTCCTCAACGGTAATCACCCCGTCTTTGGTGACCTTGTCCATGGCTTCGGCAATCATCTGGCCCACTTCCTCGTCGCTGCCGGCGGATACGGTCGCCACCTGGGCAATGGCGTTGCCCTCAATGGGCTTAGCCACGGCGGCAATCTCTGCTACCAGTCGATTAACCGCTTTTTCAATACCGCGCCGTAGACTCACGGGATTGGTGCCCGCAGCAACGTTTTTCAATCCTTCTTTCACCATGGCCTGGGCCAGTACCGTAGCGGTAGTGGTGCCGTCACCCGCCAGGTCTTTGGTTTTGGAGGCCACTTCCTGCATCAGGCGGGCACCCAGATTTTCGAAGGGATCTGATAACTCAATCTCTTTAGCAATGGTGATGCCGTCGTTCACAATTTGCGGGGCACCATACTGCTTCTCTAAAACCACGTTGCGTCCCCGTGGCCCCAGGGTAATCTTAATTGCATCCGCTAAGGCGTTGACACCTTTCTCAAGTGCCTGCCGGGAGGCCTCATCAAAGGAAACTTTTTTTGCCATGTCCTGTCTTTCTGCTCTCCACTGACAAAACTAGCACTCGCAGTTGTCGAGTGCTAACCAAAGTTTAGGTTATCGCTGGGGCGAATTGGGAGTAAGTCGCGAAAACCGAACTGTCCGCCTATTCCACATTCCCTTCTGCAATTTTTACCGAAAAACAGGTCCTGTCCGATCGGGTCAGGGTTTTTCCGCAAACGAAGGGAAGACCGTCCTCATCTTTGGCGACGTAGTTGTAGACAAACAGCGGTAGCCCCAGGGGTACACCCAGGCATTCTCCCAGTTGAAAGGTGGCCAGAGCGCATTCGACCCGGACTTCGGCACTGTTAGGTTTGAAGCCATTCCGGGCAAGGGTGTGATAAGTGAATCCTGTTTGCAGCTGGTCGCCCAGCAGATCACCAATGGATTGGCGGTAGTAGGTGATATCCAGGGCGATGGACTCCTCACCAATGTAGATGACTTTTTCCTGCCAGTAGACGCGCCGGTTATCTTCACTGAGCTGCAGGCGCCTAGCAATGTCTTTAGGGGCTTCAAGGCAATCAAACCGGATCGACTTGATCTGTCCTTCCAGGTTTTGCCGCCTCAGCTCGGCGTCGAAGTAGATGAGCGGACTAGCCAGGGAAAAGCTGATTTTTTCGTGGTGGGCGACAAAGCATCCTTTGCCCTGGTAAGTGGTCACTAGACCTTGCTTGGTGAGATCTGTGATAGCCCGCCGTACAGTAGTGCGGCTGACAGCGAACCGTTCCCCCAAGTCGAATTCGCTGGGTAATTTCTCGCCGGGTTCGTAGAGTCCAGCCTCAATTTCAGACCGCAGCTTTTCGGAAATTTCAACGTGTTTCGGGTTATTGGAGGGCACTACAGTTGCTGCACAGGTACAGTGTGTTGTAAGGCGTAATACCGTTGCATCTTAGCGGAAAATAGCGGGCCGACTGACTGACTCCCTATCAGTATCGCACCGGCGGTATGGCTGAACGGCTCCCTATGCCCTGGGGAGATAGTAAATGCCTGGGGTTCCCCTCTCCCCTGAAGGAAGAACCCAGGGACATAAAGATTGGCATGAAAGCTCCATTTTTGGACTTGGCCAAAGATTATTTCGCTTGAGCCTAATTTTCCTTCGAAGAAAGATTTAATTTCGTTGATCTTTCCATCATTTCTTGTCATTTTCTCATGATCCCCATGCCCAGGGTTAATCATTTAAATACAGCTGAAAATAAATATGGCTGAAAATGCAGGGTTGCTGTTTTTCAGTCTTTTAGAGACTGTTCTCGTTTAAGTTTGCCCTTTGCTTGAATCCATCGGTGATGCGTGGGGCTAATGGGTTTTGCCTTTAGGGGCTGAAGTTGACCGTCACTCCCCTCGAGAGAACAAAACAACTTAAAAGCCCAAGACATTTTATCCCAGGGGAAGGTAGTCATGTTGCTTAAAACTCACTCTTTAGTAGAACCTGCTTATGATATTTTGCGGGTCAATGACGCTCCTCTAGAAACCCTGTTTAACCCAAAGAGCATCGCCTTAATGGGTGCTTCGGGGCAGGTCGGTACCGTGGGCTACACCCTGCTGTGGAATTTAATCCACGCCCCTTTCAACGGTTCCGTGTATCCCGTCACCCCCCTAACGGATGAAATTTTAGGGGTTCCCACTTGGTCGAAGGTGAGAGACCTGCCCACCCCCGTAGATCTGGCCATCGCAGTTTGCCCCAGTGCTGAAATGCCGGCGATGGTTCGCGATTGTATTGCTGCCGGGGCCAAAAGTGCGCTACTGGTTTCTTCCGGGTTCCGAGAGTCAGGAGCGATTGCCCCCGAGGTGTGGCACCAGCTTAAACAGTTGGTTAAAGGTAGCTCCCTGCGGTTGCTGGGCCCTAACTCCCTGGGCATTATGACCCCTCGCCACGGGCTCAATGCCACCCTGACCAATGCCCTGGCCCAACCGGGCAATATCGGCTTTATTAGCCAAAGTGGTGCCCTCTGCCGGGCCATTTTGAACTGGAGCCGTTACGAAAAAGTTGGCTTTAGCAGTGTTATTTCCATGGGGTCCATGGTGGATATCGACTGGGGGGACTTGATTCGCCACCTGGGCAGCGACCCGTATACCCAAAGCATCATCATCCACATGGAAACTCTGGGAAATGCCCAATCGTTTTTGGCTGCCGCCCGGGAAGTCGCCCAGTCGAAGCCGATTATCTTAATTAAGGGAGGGCAAACTCAGGCGGCGATGCAAGCAGCCCTCTCCCATACTGGCGAAATCTTGGGTAACGATGCCGTTTTTGAAGCTGCCCTGCGCCGCTGTGGAGTACTGCGGGTCCACCGCATCTCTGAACTATTCAACATGGCCGAGGTACTGGCCAAGCGCGACTATCACGTCACTGGGGCAAGGCTCAGTATTATTACCAACTCCGGTGGTTTGGGGGTGCTGGCGACCGATGCCCTGATTGCCACCGGGGGGCAACTGGCCGATCTCACCGAAACTACCGTTGCCCGTTTGAATCGCATTCTGCCCGAGGAATGGAGCCATCAAAACCCCGTTGATATTTTGGGAGACGCCGATGGGGAGCGCTTTCAGAAAACGGTCGATATTGTGGTGCAAGATCCTCACACCGACGGAGTGCTGGTGATTTTTACCCCCCAGGGCGCCGCGGACCCAACGGACACAGCGGAACGGCTGAAAGAGACAATTCGCCGACTACACGATACTCCGTACCGCTATAAGCCGATTCTGGCCAGCTGGATGGGGGGAGCCGAGGTCATGGCCGGAGAAAGCCTGCTGAACCAAAACCAGATTCCCACCTACCCCTACCCCGACTCGGCAGCTCGCTTATTTAACCTCATGGCGCGCCACAGCTATAGTTTGCGGGGAATGGCTGAAGTTCCCGCCCGAAACGACTGGGCCAGGGCTGCCTGCTTTGACGGGGCGCTGGCCAGGGACATTATTCAATCTGCGCTGCAGGCTAAACAGTCGGTGCTCGGCTCCGTTGAGGCCCAAATGGTGCTGCAGGCGTACAACATTCCGCTATTACCGGTCGCCCTGGCAACCAGCGAAGACCGGGCCATCGCCAAAGCCGAAGAAATGGGCTACCCCGTAGTGTTGAAGCTGCCCTATCAACCCGGAATCCACACCCCTGATGCCAGCGGTGTACAGCTTAATCTGACCCATGCTGAAGCTGTCCGCCATGCCTACCGCCTGCTGATGGCCCAAAGCCATTCTCCTACCGTGGTAGTTCAATCCATGGTGGAACCCCATGGAGCCTACGAGCTGATGGTGAGTATCGCTCCCGATGAGCATTTTGGGCCAGTGCTGACCTTTGGCAAAGGGGGGCGCCTGGTCGAGGTCGATCAAGATCGATCCGTGGCCTTGCCGCCCCTGACCCCAGCCCTGGCTCGACGAACCATCGAGCAAACCCGCATCTTTCAGGCCCTGAGTGGGCATCAGGGCTATCCGGCGGTCAACCTGGGGGATTTGGAAACACTGCTGGTCAATTTGAGTTGGTTGGTGGTTGATCAGCCCTGGGTGCGGGCCGTTGACATCAATCCCCTGTGGGTCATGCCTCCTGCCGAGGCGGTGGACCGGCCTCCCTCCGATTCGCCGCCTCGGCCGCCGCTGTTAGTGTTAGATGCCAGAATTGAACTGCACGACGCTTCCTGCTCCTTGAAGGAGCTGCCAACTCCGGTCCTGCGGCCCTATCCGTCTGATTGGGTAACGACCCTTCAGCTGAATAACGGCGAAACGGAACCCTGGCCCGTGACCCTTAGACCTGTGGGGCCCCATGATCAAGATTCCTTAAGCAACTTCCTGGATCGGCTGGGAGAACAGAGCCTGTATCAACAGCGCAGCAACCTGCTGCCTCAAAATCCCCAGGGGCGACGACAGCGCCTGCAGCAGCTGTGTTTTTTGGACTATCGATTTAACCTGGCTCTGCTGGCTGAGCGGTTAGCCCCCAATGGCGAACCACCGGAGATGCTGGGTCTGGCCCGGTTGAGTGGTCGAGCCGATGGGGGCACGGCGGAATTTACCCTGGTGGTGGATGAAACGGTGCAGAATCGAGGCTTGGGCACCGCCATGGTCAAGCAACTGGTAGACTTTGCCCGGCGGCAGGGCATGGCCCGGGTGGAAACGTCCCTGCTGGACGAGAATACCGCCCTGCAGCGAGTTTGCCAAAAGCTTGGGTGTCAGTTCCGGCGTCAGGGGCGTCAATGGGTGGCGACTCTAGAGCTAACCCCGACTAATGGAGAGGCTGCTGAGTCAGGGTGATGTCCTCCAGGGTTGTTTGATAAATCACGATCAGTTGTTTTTGTGCCAGTTGGTGCAACAGGGGTTGCCGCTGGTTGGCCGGAACCCTGGGGTGAATCTGGCCGGGGCTAATCCGCCCTCGGGCACAGGAGCGTAACACCAGCAGTTCGTCAGGAGTCACAGGCCAAACGGAAGTGTCGAGCTTCAGCAGGGTTTTCCCCGCCATCGTGAGGCCAAACCGGACAATAACTTCCCGGAAATCAATCCAGCCGGCCCGGCGTAGCTGCTGGCAGATTGTTATCCGTTGGATACCGCTACATTGAGCGTTTTCGAACAATTCGTCCAGGGAGCTACAGTGACCTCCCGAGTGAGCTAACCGTTCTAAAGTCGCCAGCAGATTCAGGGATATATGGGGCATGGTTTTCAGGGCTGACAACGACTACCGGTAGTGGATTCTTGTGTTACAGTTACCGGCATATTGGCTGAAGTCCCCGTTATGACTGGATAGGGACACCGTGGATTCACCCTTGGGGCCGCCTTTGCCCTACCCCCCGGTCGGAGATTCCATACCCCTGACTGGAACAGTTGCGGTGAGTGGTCACCAGCCCAACAAAACATCGTGCTCCATCGGGGGGAAGGGCTGATCACAAACCACCGGGGGAACTGTCACAATTGTCCTGAAATTGAGTCGAAACTGATGAAGTTTTAAAGTATACGACATTGCATCTTCCTTACCGTGACGGCAGTTATTTCCCTAGATACGCAAACCTTTTTAGGCCACAACCAGGCCACCTATCAGGACCTGAGACTGGCTCTGCAGCTTAATCTAAGGCGTCAACTGCTGCTGGCAGTATGTGATGATGGGGCACTGCAAACTCAACTGGCCCAACGACTAGAAGCCGATCTAAATCCCTACAGCCCGGAAACACGCCATCTAAACCGAACGTCCTTCGGACGAGTGGAGCTATCTCCCCTGGTGTCCCTGAGGCTGGATGACCAGCAGCCCGACCCGGTGCGGCAGGTTCTGCTCTGGCTGAAACACCATCGTCTGCTGAAAGCCTCTGCTCACACCATTCCTGCCTTCCAAATTGTGGGCCTGGAACAGTTGACTCGACGGTCGCAGACGATTCAAAATACGTTTTTGGCTTCCCTCACCTACGTCGACGCATTGATTACTCGCCTGGACTGTCGGATCCTGATCTGGGTTCCCCGTCCCTGGATGGGCAAGATTCAGCAGGCTGTGCCGAGCTTCTGGCGATCCCGTAGTGGTTTGTTTGAATTTGCTGGGGATCCAACCCCTACGCCCAGCGCTCCCCTTAGCTTTGAGATCCGGGAACGCCCTAGCACCAGACCCTCAAACGGCAAGACTGCTGCGCTAGAGTTGCCCCGGCTGGGCAAAGAAACTCAACCGGCAGGCCCAGGGGAACAGCATTCTGATGCGGCCCCTGCTGTTACCAATCCGGCTAGAAACCTGTGGACGATATTAAGAGAAGACCTCTCTAACTTTGAGAATCGCCCTTCAACGGCGAGCGGTTTTCTCGATTCGGTTCCGCCTTCTCAGTTCGCTACCCCGTTCGGCACCGCCCCCGGGCCTAGGCCCTCAATCAAAGGCCCCTCGACGGCGGCTCAGTGCCAGCCTGTAGCCAAGCAGTTCACGGTGTTTACGGATGCTCCGCTGGCGACGGTGGTGATGCAACCGGGGAACCAATCCGGTTCCTCCGGGGACTCCACACCGCAACCCATCAAAGGGAAAGTAGATCCGCCTGTTACCACCCCTGATGCTGGGGGAACGGCTGCCCAACCTGCCGCAGTGCCCCAGGCGCAACCGGCTAAAGCAACGACTCCACAACCCGATGCCGTTGCGAACACCGCCATTAATCTGGAGGGGTTACCAAAGGAACTGGTCCAGGATGACGATGTTGTTTCCCTTTGGCAGTACATTCACACCCTCGAAGCAGAAGAGGCCGGACCGCTGACTCTTTCCAGGGCCTACCTGGGATTGGGCCAGTTTAGTCGCGATTATATTGAAGCTGGCCAACCGACCGTCGCCCTGCTCGATTTCGCGATCTCAGCTTACCAAAAAGCGGTTCGGGGCCTGTTGGAGGGAGACGGAAACTGGTGCGATGCCCTCAATGATTTGGCCAGTCTCTACTGGCTTAGAGCCCAACAGGATACTGACCCCAGTGCCACCAGCGCCTGGTTACAGCAGAGCATTGCGGCCTACCAGAAAGCCCTGGATGGTTTCCAGCCAGGGGATAACCCTGAAACCTGGCTGCGACTGTGCAGCAATTTAGGCACCGTACACGGTCTACTGGCCAACTTGCAGGAGCCCTTGGCGAACCTGGAAGCAGCTCAAATGACCTATCAGCGGGCCTTAGAACATGCCCCGGTGCAGTTCTTTCCCCTGGAATATGCCAATTTACAGAATAGTTTGGGAGCGATTTACTGGCGGTTGGCTCAACTTGACCAGCCCCAATATTATCTGCAGCAGGCTATTGTCGCCTATGCTGAAGCGCTCCCCCATCATGACCCTGGGGTTGCCCCGCTAGAATTTGCCATGCTGCAAAACAATTTGGGCATTGCCTACTGGAGCCTGTCCCACCACGAGCAGCCCCAACATTACCTGGCAAAGGCCATTGCGGCCTATCAAGCGGCTCTGCAATATCGTACCCAAGCAGCATCTCTCCACAGCTGTGCGGCTACTAACAACAACCTGGGGACCGCCTATTGGGATCTGGCCCAACAGCATACCTACAATCCTGATCAGCGTCTGTACTCCCTGCAGCAGGCGGTCACCGCCTATGAAAACGCCCTGAATGCGGCTGAATTTGCCCTGGAGCAGTCTCCCGAAATATCGTTAGGCTTTGATATCTGGGCGACTTTCCACAGTATTGGGGTGGTTCACGATCAGCTGGCTCAGGGGTTGCCTGCCGATCAGGCGAAGCAGCGTCAACTCCACCTTCAGCAAGCCCTGAGGCATTATCTGGTGGCCTATCAAGGCTGGCAGGATGAGCCCCAAAATTTGGAAATCCTCGTTTCTGCCCTGGTTTACAACATCCACCTCAGCTTCGAAATTTTAGGACTGCCGGGGCAGCAAGCCATTCTGTCGCAGGTGCCAGGGGAGCTGCTGCCGGATATTTTGCAAAAACTGTAGTGCAGAAACTTTAGACGGTTGCTTCTGTCTGTCGATCTGAAGCTAGCTCGGCCTTAGCCCCTGCTTTTAAGACCAGGACCGAGCAGGGAGCCCGATGCATGACATAGTTGCTGACGCTGCCCAGCACGAGTTCGGTGATCCCTGACCTTCCCCGATGACCCAGGACAATCAGGTCGGCTCCCCAGGCCTGGGCGATATGGCAAATGACTTTGCCCGGGTTGCCGGTTACTTGCCGAAATTCAGTATTGACGTTGGCCTGGTTTGCGATCGCGGCAAGCCGCTGCAACCTTTCCAGGCCCTCGGTTTCGTAACGTTCCCAGGTTTCACGCCAGATGTCAAAGGTCATTTCTGTGGTGGTTCCCGGTGCCCAGTAGTCGGTCCCCATATCTGGCGGAATAGGGGATGGACTACCTGCTTCGTCGCTGGTTAAACCATGGACCAACATTAATTGAGCGCCTATAGCCTGAGCCATTTCCAGCCCCTGCTGAAAAATCCCCTGACTGGCCTCTTCGTTATCCAGAGCGACCAAAATTTTGGTGTACATTTGCCTTTCCTTTCCCTTAGGAATGAATAAGTTTTAAGTTCTTAGTTTTGAATTTTGAATGGACCGCTTAACTCAAAACTCAAAACTTAAAACTCAAAATTTGGAACTTATTCCATTCTGATTCCTTAGTTTATTTACCCTCTGTTTTTAAGACTGGTTAGGGTGACGATGCGCGGACCCCGGCAGGAACCAGAAGGCCAACAAAACCACAGCCAGTAATCCCAATTCTGTGGCTAGGTACAGGGCATCGTGATAGGTCAATAACATAGACAACATGGGACCATCCTCCGAATGCAATGGCTCCTGAGATCAATGCCACGGCAATATTCTGAATTCACCCCCGTAAGTTGCCAACGGCTCGATCTAAAGTCAGTTTTGCCAGGAACCTCTACTTCTATTGTCCTGTGGATTTGCTGGAACCCCGGCCAGCTGCAACGAAGTGTCACGGCTCAAGGAGTTTTTGTTACAAAAGCCTTGCCATCTTCGTGGCAAATTTCGTGGATCATGTTACGGCCCGACATGGCCACAATGGGAACGCTGCCTCCGGGTTCCGTCCACTGGCTGACCATGTAGAACCGCTCCAGCCCCGGCAGTCGCTTGGGCACGCCTTTAATCATCAGGGGTAGGGTTTCCTTGGTGAGTAACCAGCCACAGCTTGCCCCCTGCCAGTTGCTGGTGTAGCGTTCGTAACTGAGGGGCGTAGCCACATCCATCACCTCAATCTCTGATTTGATGCCGGGGTAGAACTGCTCCAGTCGGTCAATGAGAATGCCCGCCTCCTGAATTTCTTCGGCGCTATAATCCCGGTGACCATATATACGCTGCCAGTAGGAGTAGGAGGTGGTCAGCATCACCACCATCACTGATTTGCCGGGTGGAGCCAGGGAGGGATCAAAGCAATAGTGCTTAACGCCAATTTCGTAGCGGTCTTCCCCAGCTATCAGCACGGGGTGATCCAGCAGATGAGTCACCCAATGGGGTTCCCCAGATAGGTCACGGTTTACCCCCAGGGAAACCTGCAGTTGGGAATGCAGGGGCAAATGCCCGTCGTAGAGCTTTTTGATGCGCCGGTTCAGGTACTCGCCCCGCAGCATATCAAAGATGGTACGCCGCCCATCGCAGGCGGAAATCACCCGATGAGCCCGATATTCCCGGTTATCGTACAGCCGCACCCCCACCGCCCGGTCATCTTCCACCAGTACCCGCTCCACCTGGGCTGAGTAGATGATTTCGCCGCCCAGGTCCAGATACCGCCGCTCGATGGCCCTGGCAAATTCCAGAGAAGCACCGACAGGAAAGCCCGCATTGCGATTGTCCAGGTAGGCCAGCAGCGACATGCCCACCATCACGGGTACATCGGGCCAGGCAAACATATGGGGCACCGCCCGCCGCAGAAAGGGATGCTTAAACTGGCTGGCCAACTCCTGTAGAGACAGGTTGCCCCATTTGCCAAGGACTCGGATGAAGGGCAGCACCTCTTTGCCAACCCTGGCCCAGTCTGCCGCCGTCATCAGCGACTTGGGCTTCTGCTGTAGCATCGACAGATCGAAGTCCTTAAAGGTGCGAACGCCCCGACAAAAGCCCTCAATCAACCTGGTGTCTTCAGGGGAAATGGTTTTCAGGTGTTGCTCCAGGGCATCGGGATAGCTGTGGACATTCAGCACTTCCCCCGCCGGGCCGCGAATCTGCATGAAGTCTGTTTGATTCACATACTCCAGATCCTGCACCGCTCCCAACTCTTCCCAAACGTTGTAGAAGGGCTGCCCCCGCCCTGAGCCAAAAATGTAGTGAATGCAGCCATCGAAGACATAGCCCTGCCGATGCCAGGCGGTACACAGCCCACCAGGCAAATCGTGGAGTTCGAAAATTTGGGTCTGGTAGCCATTCATCTGGGCATAGCAGCCCGCCGCCAGCCCAGAAATGCCTGCCCCAATAATGATAATGTCTGCCTGAGAGGCCATGGTTGCAAGATGGAGCGCGTCTGCCTTCAGGCTAAGCTTTGGGTAAGGGATTCGCGCAAGAATTCAGATTTTGTCATGATGCGACGCCTGCCTTGCCAGCCCTGCTGCCGCACAATCCAGGGGCCAACTTGCCTTCACGCTTCATCCAGGGAACATGTACAAAGACATGGGTTCATGCAAAGATTGGCCAAAAAACTAGCGGTAAAGCGACTACTCGACAGTAAGGTCTTTCAAGGAAAGATCCCATGTACTAAAATACTGGACGTAACTTACTTCAAAATTTTGCGTTAAAAGGTTGCAATGTCTGTATCGCAAAGATTTTGACCTATGCTGGGGGTGTTTTTCTGAACCTGGATCAACTCTTAGATGAACTTGGATATGCCCAGTCACAAAATTATCGTGCTACTAGCGATTCCTCGCAGGAGCCGTTGACTGAGCATCTTTTCCGTGCTGCTAAGAAGGCAGGAGTTCAGGGAGCATACGTTTTTCAAACCAGTCCCCTAGAGCGGAATATTCTTCCGCCTCGTCCGGCTGTATATGTTGCTGAAGCTAAAACGAGGGAAGAGGCGAGAGAAATTCATCGGAAGCTATGGAACCTGGGAAATGCGCCTTTCATAGTGATTCTTCTTCCCAACGAAATTAGAGTTTATACAGGGTTTAATTTTTCCCTGACTAATGAGAAGAGGGGGTTAGTCAAAGAAATTCCAGGAGTCATTAATCTAACGCTTGAAAGTCTGCGTAATCAGCTTTCAGATTTTACTTCTGATTCCATAGATTCTGGGAAAATTTGGAAAACTCAATCAAAGTATGTTACTCCGGAAAAAAGGGTAGATACACATTTACTCAACAACCTCAAAAAATTAGAAAAATATTTGGAAGGTAGAAAACTAGATTTACCGATTATTCATGCATTGATTGGAAAGTATGTCTATATTCGCTATCTCTACGACCGAAAAATCCTTTCAGAAGAATGGCTTACAGAAAATAGTATAAATTTAGATTCTGTGCTAAGTCGAAATGCGACTCTAGCCGGGTTAATTCATTTAACTGAAATTTTAGAAAACCGCTTCAATGGAGCTATTTTTCCCCTCCCATCTAACATTGAAGTGACACTGAGTGATGAGATTGTATCTCTAGTTGCCTCTACATTTAAGGGTGATGATATTTCGGGGCAGTTACATCTTGACTTTCCAGCTTATGACTTTTCTTATATTCCAGTTGAAACGTTATCCTCCATCTACGAACAATTTCTACATTCGCAAGGGACAGGTAAAAAAGTTGGAGCGGTCTATACTCCTGAGCCTGTAGCAGATTACTTGTTGTGTGAATTAGAGGAATCTAAACCTTTGCAGAGTGGCATGAAAATTCTTGATCCATGTTGTGGTTCTGGAATTTTTCTGGTGCTAGCTTATCGCCGACTGATTGAACTAGACTTAGCAAAGAGACCCAATAGAGAGTTACCAAAGCCTATAGAACTACAGGGAATTCTGTGTGAAAGTATCTATGGAGTAGAGCGAAATCAGGAAGCTTGCTATGTCACTGAATTTAGTCTGATCCTAACATTACTAAGTTATATCGAGCCTCCTGATTTGCATCAGAACAAAGAATTTAAGTTTCCTTCGCTGCATAATACGCAAATCTTTGAATGTGATTTTTTTGATGATGAGTCAGATTTCTGGAAGCAGAATAAAAAGTTTGATTGGATTGTGGGTAATCCCCCCTGGATTGAACTCAAAAAAAATACGCAAGGCGAAGATTTTGTACGCGAATGGATTTTCACTAACCTCAAGACTAGACCTGTCGGTGGTAATAGGGTTTGTGAGGCTTTTAGTTGGCGAGTTGTCAATTTACTAGAACAGCATGGGTATGTAGGATTACTGGTTCATGCAACTAGCTTGTTCAACCAAGAATCAAAGAAATATCGCCAATCTTTCTTTGAGAGTCATGCTGTAGCAAGAATTACCAACTTTTCCAACTTGGCTTATGTTTTATTTGGTGGTAGAGGACAAGAACCTGCTGCGACTCTTATTTATTGTCCCTCAGAGTCCAAGTCCGAAAAGTCTGAAATTATCCACTTTGCTCCGCTAATCATCAATCAAATTGCAAACCGTTCTTGGGGAAGCAGTAAAAATCAATCAACATGGACAATTACTGTCAATGAGGATGAAATTTCAATAATCTCATCTGAAGATGCAAAAACAGGCGATTTTCTCGTATGGAAAACAGCTTTATGGGGAAAAATCAGAGAAAAAAGAACAGTAAAGCGGTTGAAGAAGTTATTACCTACTACCCTACAGGAAATAGTAGATCGTAGAAACTGGAATTTTCACACGGGGTTAAAGATTAGAACCCAAGATTCAAGAGAAGATGTTGAGGCAGCACCATATTTAGCAGGCTGGAAGCAAGTTGACATATATAAAAAAAATAATGCCAATGAAGTTTTAAGAACTCAGTTCCGTTTTGTGGTATCTGAACACTCTCTGAATTTGATTCCTGATAGCTCTTTGTTCGTCTCAAAAGGACGGAGTTTACCATTTGTGGTCGCTCGAAAGCCACATATAGTTCTTGGTATAATTGATGGAAAGATTTATTGTGCATATAGCGATCTTAATTTTGTTATTTCAGAACCTCAAATAGGTATATCTACAAATGAAGAAGATGCTGATTATTTGAGAGCCGTTTCAATCTTGCTGAACTCAAGTGTCATCCAGTATTTCTTGTTCTTTAATAGCTCTTCTTGGGGAGTAGGACGTAGTAAACTTTATGCCAAGGATTTAAGAACGGTTTCTCTTCCTGAACTTTTACCAGAGCAAATTCAAGAGCTTGCACAGCTATGGAGGAGACTGGCATACCTAGAAGAATTTACGGATATGCCAGACGCTTCTCTTCAGCAGTTGTTAGATGATACAGTTGAAGATCTTCTACTGATTCCCCAAAATATTACAATCCTTGCAAGAGAATTTCTTGCTGTCAAATTACAGCTTAATAAAGGGAAAGGTGTTGTTCCTGCAACTGCACCGCCAAATGAAGAACACCTGCAAGAGTATGGATTATATCTTAGGAACGAACTTGATGCCTTTACTGAAGGAAGCGGACTTCGGCACAAAGTAGAACTGACCTATTCAAAACACTTAATTGTATGTTCAATAGAGTTTTCATGCTCAGATTCTTTTGCCTCAATAGATGTATCTGTTGAAAAAGCGCAAGGAGATTTATCTTTCTTTCTGAGTTACGTTCAGGAGAAAGCTAAACAACGCTTTAGTCAATGGGTTTATGTGCAGAGAAGTCTTCGTATTTTTGAGGATTCAAGAGTCTATATCTGTAAGTCTCCGCGTTTAATTGATTGGACTCGAACTCAAGCTCTGAATGATTCTGATGATATTATTGCGGAAATTCTCTCTGCAAATCGTGAACTCCATGGGGTGTTTCGATAATGGGAGCAGAGGAACTGAACTCATTTGCACGGAGTTCGTATGATTATGGATTTCGGCGAGATGCACATCAGCTTCTTGCTTGGGGGTATCAAGATACTTTGGCAAAAATCCACTGCGATCTTCAAGAGGAAGAGATCACAGGGCTTATAGCGGAAGCAATGGAGAAAAGGCTTGAGGCCCCTTCTACTCCAGAGAAATTTGATCGATACTCTATCGATGAAGAGAAGCCAATTGCCGTTGAAGGACGTAAAGGTAAAAAAAGACGACGATTAGACTTGGTAGTGGTTAGTGGTCACAGTCGTCCAAGGCCTAAGTACATATTTGAAGCTAAAAGATTACGGAAAAACGGTTATCCCATCGGAAAATATGTGGGTGAAGACGGACTACAATGCTTTGTTAAAGAAGTATACGCATCACAATACCCAGAGGCAGCGATGGTAGGCTATGTTCAAAGTGATGCTACAAGTTATTGGGAATCTGAATTGAAGAGGAGCTTTGATGGAGATTTAAACAATGATTTGCGTATCACACAACTCTTGCAGCAAGTTCAAGTTCTATCTTCCATGCCTGATGTATGGGTTAGCAGGCATGAACGCATAACAGGTAGTGCAATAGCTGTGTACCATATACTTCTAGATTGCTCAGCATCTTCTACTCCCACGTCCAGCTAGCACTGTAGTGGTGCTGACAGGGCAGAGATTATGCATGAGAGTTCAAGGTTATTTACCGTGGCACAACTGCACCGTTAGGGTGAGGTTGCTTCCAATCTTCATAGAAGGAGAAATGAAATTCATGGACGACCGTTAGCCATCTTGAAACGCTAATTCCCTCAAAACGGCAGTCTCTAACGGTAATTCAGGAAACACCTCAAGGCTGATGGTTGGGTTACTCCAGGTTTGCTCTACCTGGTAATCATCGCCCTGAACATCTCGAAAAACTTTGAGTTCCTGCTTCGCCAGATTGAAGACCCAGTATTCCCGAATGCCCGCCTGGGCGTATACCTGCCGTTTGGGGCCAAGGTCGCGAGCGGGTCGACTATTGGCAATTTCGATAATTAGATAAACGTCTTCTGGGTAGGGGTGACGATCGCGATAGCGTTGAGGACGAACCACCGCAATATCGGGAATCGGTTCGCTGTCGTCAGGGAGCGTCACCGCTGTAGCCGCTCGCACTTTCGCCCGATCGCCTAAGATGCTCCGTAGATAGCCTGCCAGTTCTTCGCGAGTATCATCGTGAATGGGCTCTAATAGAGGCATTTCAACGATTTGTCCATTGAGCAGTTCGACCCGGCAGTCTTCCAAAACACCTGTTTTTACCAGTTCGTGATATTTATTAAGGCTCCATTTCATTAATGGGGGCTTTTCGGTAGCCTGAGTCATTGTCATGCCTCCATTTCAGTGGTCAAGCCCTGCTGCAAAACCCTCAGCACTGTGGCCATGTCTCCTCGTAACATAGCAGCTACGTCGAGCCATAGACCCGGAAATACCCGACTGCGAAGTACACCATTTTCATCAGCTTCGATGAGCTGATAATCTCCCTCAACTAACTGATACCAGTCAATTTTCTGGTCAAACACCTGCCAGACCAGATATTCCTGAATACCGTTGCGACGGTAAGCATGTTTCTTGTCACCCGTATCAATTGCCGCACTGCTGGCAGCGACCTCAGCCACACACTCTGGACTCCCCTCAACATAACCATCTTCACCGATGTAGGCGTTGCCGCCGTTAGCCGGATCGATCATGAGCAACGCATCAGGTTGAGGTTCATTATCCAGATCCAGACGTACCGTGGGATTGTCTCCCAGGCGCACTCCTGGGGATGCTGTTTTGTAAGTCTACAGCCAGCCAATGAGATCGCTATGGGGTTCCGCATGGGGTTCAAATCTGAGGGGAGAGGCCACGTAGACAACTCCTTCAATCAGTTCCGCTTGCTTAACGTGGGGCGCAGCAGCATAGCGCCGTTCAAATTCTGGACGAGACAGCCGGTCGCCGCTTTGCAACGGTGGAATGTTGGTGAAGTTGGTTCGCAACCGGGGGTGTTGAGTATCAACCATTACGACTGACCAACTCCTAAAAAACGCGATACGACCGTTTCAATCGCTGGAGCCAGGGCTTGCAGTACAGGGGAGAGAATGACCACCGTACCCGCTGTGATGATAATGGTACGAGCAATGGTCAGGTTATCCCGCGAAAATTGGAAGAATCGGTCATCCCAACGCTTAATCTCTTCGGATAGACGGTTATCCCAGCGTTTAACGTCTTCTGAGAGCTGTGAAATATCAGCCGTCAGCTTGTCAATAGCTTCGCTGTTACGTTCAACCAGAGCCTCAATTCGGTCGAGGCGATCGTTACTGGTGGTCATGGCGGTTAAGACATCCTATGACTTCCAGCATAGCGCGTCTTTATCGAGTGACTTGCTTGACACGAACGGTGCGTTCCGGCCAAGGCGAGATGGTTGCATCATTGCCCAGGGAGCCTGAGGCCGGGAACACACCCTACGCATAATCCAGCTTTCGGCGAAATCGACAGGATAAATCTCCTCTTTTCGACACACCTTGACAGGGCTGCCTAAAGTCCCCCTAACTCTTGCATGGCCTGGTCGGTGGTCAAAAACACGTGGTCTTGGCCCAGGCGGTCGATGAACCCAATGTGAACCAGCTTATCCATCACCGGGCCTTTGACTTCAGACAGATAAAACTCGATGCCCAACGCTTTAAGGTCTACCACCAGGGTTTCCAGAATTTCCAGGGCGCTGGCATCAATCACATTGACAGCGCTGCACACCAGCAGCAGGCTTTGCAGGTCTGGGTGATCTGCAATTTCGTGGGCAAGAAAGTTTTCTAAGTATTTCGCATTGGCAAAGTAAAGGCTTTCATCCATCCTGACGGCTAAAACCTGGGGCGACGTTTTGACAGGATGACGCTGCACATTGCGAAAATGTTCTGAATCTCCCAGGCGACCCACCACCGCGATGTGGGGATGGCTGGTGCGCCACAGGTGCAGCCCCAGGGCAATCAACGCGCCGAAAATAATTCCTCTGGAAACCCCTAAGGACAGCACAATCAAAAACGTCGCCAACCAGGCAATGCCATCGGCCCGATCGTAAGACCACATGCGCTTGAAGGTGGCAAAGTCAATCAGCTTGTAGACGGCAGTGATGATGATGGCAGCCAGACAGGCCTGGGGTAGAGAGTAAAACAGAGAAGTCAAAAATAGGACCGTAATCGCCAGCAAGCAGCCCGTGATGATAGAAGCTAACCCCGTATTGGCCCCCGCCGAATAGTTCACCACCGAACGGCTGACTCCTCCGGTAACGGGATAGCCCCCCGTAAACGAAGCCCCCAGATTCGCCACCCCAAACGCGACTAGCTCCTGATTGGCGTCGATTTTTTCCCGCCGTTTGCTGGCCAGGGCCTGACCCCCAGCAAAACCTTCCATGTAGCCGACCAGGGCAACGGCTAGCGCCGTTGGCAGCAACATCTGCCAGGTCTGCATATTGAGGAGCGGCAAGGTCAGCGGCGGCAGCCCCTGGGGAATTTCGCCCACTACTCTAATGCCAGCGGTCTGGTCTAACTGCAGGCTACTAACCACCAGCGTTCCCAAAATGACCACGAGCAGGGGAGCGCTTTTAGCCACAGGCAAAATTTTCTGATCGCTCCAGCCCCGCCGCTTCAATTGTTTGACCAGGGGTTTGTTGAAATACAGCAAAATCATCACGCTACCCCCCCCCAGGGCCAGGGCCACCCAGTTCGTTTGGGGCAAGTTGCGGATTAAGACAAACAACAACTCAAAAAAGGAATCCGTTGAGGGCAGACTCAGCCCAAACAAATGCTTGACCTGACTAAAGGCAATGATCAGTGCCGCCCCGCTAATAAAACCAGAAATCACTGAGCGGCTCAGGAAGTTCACCAGAAACCCCAGGCGCAGCAAGCCCATGGAAAGCTCGATAACTCCGACTAAAAACGCCAGGGTGAGGGCAAAAGCCAGGTATTGGGGGCTATCTTGGGGGGCCAGTGGGGAAACCGCGGCTGCGACCATGAGCGAATCGACCGCGACCGGCCCCACAGCGAGCACTCGACTGGTACCGAACAGAGGATAGAGAATCGCCGGGAGAATACTTGCATAAAGGCCAACCTGGGGAGGTAGCCCAGCCAACAGGGCATAGGCCATGCTCTGGGGAACTAACAGACTGGCCACGATAATGCCAGCAATAATATCGCCGACCAGATTTTCAGACTGGTAATGCAAAAGCCAGTCCAGGGCGGGAATATAGTTGGTCAACCGCTGAAAGGCGGTGGGCGAAGTGCTGGGGTTGCCAGACAGGGGGGATTTCATAGTTGGTGAAGGCCCAACATGGGCATATCAGATCGCAGGTCCCTCTCAAATATATCTAAGTGATTATATAATCGCAAAGTCCTCTGAGTGCATAAGCGCATACCCTGAAGTCCTGATGCCCTTTTCAGTTATACCGATGCTCTGTCCAAGGTTCTTAATGACCCCTCCCGACCTCCTCTTGGTCAGGGAGGTCGGGAGGGGCACCAAATGCAGCTTTATTAGGAGCGGTTATTACCTCGACTTGTGGCAAAACCGATGATCTAGCCTGGCATTTTGGGGAATCTGCTGATTATTACGCCAGAAATCAGGAATATGGGCCAGAATCGCATCATCCACGCTCTCGATGGACTTCCAGCAAATATGACAGGTGGCATTTCGGTCCAATAGCGTCTGCTTAAAGTCTCTAGAAAGCGTGACTTCCTGCACATTTTGGAAACCCTCGACCAGGCTGCATACTCGCTCACCCAATACCTGGGCTCGGTACTGCATGCGATCGGGTTTATCAGTACTGCTGCTGATGTATTCATTGAACTTACTGTCGTTGGTGCTTAAATCGAGAAATTCTTCCCGAATATGGGGAGCAACCGCCAGCAGAGCAGGCTTATCAAACTGGGTGAAGGTGTAGAGAAGGGTATCCCACAAGGCCACATTGAGTCGACTGCTTTCCCAGGAACCGTTGGGGTTGTAAGCATTTCCCGGCTTAAACCGACGGAAGGCATTTTCCTCAAAAACGGCATAAGCGACTTCAATCGCATCCTCAAACACCTGCCGCATCTGCTGCAGCGCCTCTGAACTGAGGTTGCGGTGGTACTCCATCTCACTGTTGAGAAACCGCTTCATCGGCCCCCTGTAGCCGGTCGGGGAATGTCGCCACAGGGCGAAAAACCGCAGGATGAGTTGGCGATCGGCCATGCGGGTGTGGGGTTCTTCAGACCGCAGAATTTTCAACAAAACACCATTTTGGGCCAAATCTCGAAGGAGTTCGTTGTAGTTGCCCCGATAAACGCAGTTGCGCACTTCCTGATCGTTAAGTTTTTCAGCCCCGAGGTTCAGGCGCTCAAACACTTCAAACTTGACATCGGGGTCAGAATCCCGCTCGATGATAATGACCCGCAAAGTAAAGTTGAGGATCGACTCCTGCTGTTCTATCGCCAGGTCGCTAAAGGTTTTGCGATTCAGCTCGCTCAGCACCTGCAGCCCTGACAGCCTAAAGGTCTGACCACCCGGCAAAGTACCATTAACAAATGAACAGATACTGGTCAGTCGCTGCTGCCCATCCACCACAGAATAGGTACGGTTGGGTTCTTCCGCGACATAAATGACGGGAATAGGAATATCCAGCAGCAGCGATTCCACCAGGCGACTGGCCTTACTGGTATTCCAGACAAAATTGCGCTGAAAATCAGGCTGCAGGTTTACCTTGCCCCGATTTACCCAACTCACCATGGTTTCCACGGGTAAATCCTGCTTTTCAGTTTTTACCCGACGTTTTTCAGGGTCAATGTCTAGAGGTTCTTCAGTATCGTCAGCGTCTTCAATCACAATATCGATATCTTCGGATTCAGTCTGAACAACAGGCTCAGACTGAGAGGCAGCGATAGGATTAGCCCAGGGCATATCCTGGGTTGGAGAGGATTCACGATCAACGACAAGGGAAGGATCAGCCATAGGTTAGAGGAGCAAATTCTGCGATAGCAAAAGGGTACCGCATCACTCCGGATAATGATGCTCATGCCAGTGGCGAGCGATGTCTACCCGACGGCAAATCCATACCTTGTCGTGGCTTTGGACGTGATCCAGAAACCGGGCCAGAGCCGCTGTGCGTCCCGGACGACCGGCTAAGCGGCAGTGCAACCCAATGCTCAGCATTTTGGGAGCATCCTGCCCTTCGGCGTAGAGGGTGTCGAAGGCATCCCGCAGGTAGGCAAAGAACTGATCCCCGGAGTTGAACCCAGCGTAGGTGGCAAACCGCATATCGTTGGTGTCCAGGGTGTAGGGGATGATCAGATGGGGCTTGCCAAATTCTGTAGTCCAGTAGGGCAGGTCGTCGGCATAGCTGTCGGCGTCGTAGAGAAAGCCCCCTTCTTCGACCACCAGAAAGCGGGTGTGGGGGCTGATGCGCCCCTGGTAGAACCCCAGGGGGCGAGTGCCCGCCACTTGGGTATGGATCTCCACCGCCTTACGGATGTGTTCCCGCTCTGTCTGGGCTCCAATGTACTGGTAGTCGATCCAGCGGTAGCCGTGGCTGGCGATTTCCCAATCGGCCTCGACCATGGCGGCAACGGCTTCTGGATTGCGCTCCATGGCCATGGCCACAGCGTAGACCGTCAGGGGCAGATCGCGACGGGTAAACAGCCGGTGCAGCCGCCAGAACCCGGCCCGACTGCCGTACTCATACATGGACTCCATGTTCAGGTTACGCACCCCTAAAAGAGGCTGAGCGCCCACACTTTCTGATAAGAAAGCTTCTGAAGCCGCATCGCCGTGGAGGATGCAGTTTTCGCCGCCTTCTTCGTAATTAATGACAAATTGCACGGCGATGCGGGCGTTCCCTGGCCACTTGGGATCAGGTGGATTTTGCCCATAGCCAACCATGGCGCGGGGGTAGGGGTATTCTGCAGTCATAGATGCTTTTCTCGCCAACGATGAGCGAATTTTAGTGGGGTTTTGGATTGGAGTCTACTGCTTATCTTTGGAGGATCCCAGCCTAGCTGTTGCGAAGTAAATGGATCCACAAAGCTTGGTTTTTAGGAAATAACTGGCATATTGTGACAAAAATGTTCGAAATCTGTCATTTATGATCGTGAAATGCACTACTGTCGAATCAGTAGATTAAGGATAAATTTGCGTTAGTCTTGGGTCTGGTTAATCCCTGCGCTGATCCAATTTGGCTGTCGAGCACCTGTTGACAACGCAATGAGGTCAGTCGTCGGCTGTGGAGCTACACCTGTGTTGAACGGAAGGAGTAAACCCATGTCAAATGCCGTGCTCTTGCAAAGCAAGCAGCAGGCTATCCCCGATCTCGACTTAGAGGAAGTGAATCGAGAATGGGGGGATGCTGACGCCACCGCTCTGGTGCGCTGGAGTTACGACACTTTCGGTCATGGCCTGGTGATGAGCACCAGCTTTGGCATTCAGTCGGCGGTGATGCTGCACCTGGTGACTCAGGTGGTACCCGATGTTCCCGTGATTTGGGTAGACACGGGGTATTTGCCGGTGGAAACCTACCGCTTCGCAGAGGAACTCACCAATCGCCTCAACCTGAACCTGAAGGTTTACCAGTCACCCATGAGCCCCGCCCGCATGGAAGCGCTTTACGGTCGCCTGTGGGATCAGCACGATATTGAAGCGCTCAACCGCTACGACCAGATCCGTAAGGTTGAACCCATGCAGCGGGCGTTGCGGGAACTGGGAGCCACTGCCTGGCTAACGGGGCTGCGGTCTGACCAGACCGATCACCGTAAGTCCCTTGACCGGGTGGGCATGCAGGGTGGGCGCTATAAGGTTATGCCCATTCTCCAGTGGACGGCGAAGGATGTGTACAAGTACCTGATAAAGTTTGACTTGCCCTACCATCCCCTGTTCGACAAGGGCTACGTTACGGTGGGAGACTGGCACTCCAGCCGCCCCATCACCGCTGGGGACAGCAACGAGCGGGATACCCGATTTAAAGGCCTGAAGCAGGAATGCGGTCTGCACCTGCCCCAATCGCCAGAAGAGGCTGCCAGTTTAGATTCCAGCTCGCTGTAAAAAGATAGGCGTAATAGCGGCAGCAGTTTTTTAAAGTGCTGCATCTAACCGAAGTAGAAACTGACAAAAATCCTCAACATCCTGATTAAAGCTCGGATGGCAACTGTTCAGTTGCTCAACCAGTTCGTCTATCCGTTCGGGACGTAGCTCGAAACCGTAACGATGGATCACCACATGGCGAAATGCCCGGTAGTCATTGATGCGTTCGAGGGTCTGCTCAGACAAAAGAGCTGGACGGGTTTGGGGAATGTTTAGACCCATTTGCTGCAGTAAAGCTTGATGGGAATTCGCTCCTGTCGGCAGGGATTGATCGATTTGCTTGGCGACCTCCTCAAAAATGCGTTCAGCTCCCATGTAATAGTTCTGGAGGCTCAACGCTGCAGCCTGGTAGAAGTCTGGATCTGCCGTTGCCTGCCCCTTTTGGACTTGAGATCGGGCAGTTTGGACGACTTTGTCTAAAGTCGTCAACTCATTTTTGATGCGGGCAACTAAGACACCGTAACGACTCATAAGAGAAGGCCTTGAGCGATCGCATCCTGAATATAGTCACTCGCGGTTTCTGCCATCACTAAATCAACAGGGAACTCCGATAAATTCAACAGTCTCCCCAACGCCTTCAGATAGTCCGCTTCCGCAAGGCCCCAAACAGCCAGGTCTAAGTCCGACGTTTCGTGAAACGTAGAGTCACTGAGCACTGAGCCAAACAGCACAACCCGGCTAACCCCAAACTCAGACTTCAGCAGGACAGACGCTTTTCGGGCTACCGCCAGTGCCCTTTGCCGTCGATCCTTCAGCCTGGACTGGCGTTCTCGGTCACGACGGCGAGCGGTTGCCACATAGTGCTGCATTTGCTCCGGTGTAGGAAAAGACATAGTGGTCATCAGAGGTCAGAAGATTCAGCGGCAAAGGCGAGGACATTGAGAAACCTCGGAATATTGATACTTCAAGCCTAGCGGAATGCCCCCAACAATGGGATCTTAAAGAGCTTCCATTACACTGGAGAGAACGGATAGTTTTGGCACGGCATCGCCTATGGCCGAGGTAAATCTCCAAGCGTCCTTGCGACAGCTCTACGATAAAGACTTTGCCCGTTGGATAGAGGCAACTGCAGCCTGCCTGCGCGCCAGAGATGCTGAACATCTCGATTGGGAGAGCTTACTTGAGGAGATTGAGGACTTGGGCAAATCCGAAAAGCGGGAATTGGAAAGCCGCCTCAGCCTGCTGCTCAACCATCTGCTCAAACGGTGCTATGTTGAATTGCCAGATTGCTATCGAGGTTGGCAATTGACCATGCTGGAACAGCGTAACGCCCTGAAGCGCTTGCTGAAGCAGTCCCCAAGCCTCAAATCGTATCTGGAGGCCGTGCTGAAAGAGGTCTACCAGGATGCTTTAGCTGAAGCCAGGGAAGCCTATCCTGAAAATTCGTTGCCTCAAGAGTTTCCCTTCAGTCGCACAACAGAGGACCTACTTTCCGAAGATTTTTGGGCGGAGGGTACATCCAATGCCTAAATTCGATACCTCCCTGCTGGATCAGGCCCTGGCAGAGCAGCAAAAGCAGCGCGAACAAGAACGCATTGCCACTCTAGAGCAGGTCCTGACATGGCTGGATCAGCACGCTGCAATCTACGGTATCCATCGGGCTTATGTGTTCGGCTCGTTACTTCGTCCTAACCGCTTTGGCCAGCACTCGGATGTAGATGTCGCTGTCGAAGCCGTTGATGCAAAACACTTCTTCCAGGCTATGGCGGCTTTGTCTGAAGCCGTTGGGCGAGATGTAGACTTAGTGGAACTGCACAAATGCCCCTTTGCTGAACGCATTCGTCAAACGGGACAACCATGGACGCCGCCAAACAAGCCCTCTTAAAAGCCGATATCAATGCACAGCGGGCGACCATCGACCGCATCTTCAGGATGCTCGAAGATCGTGCCGTTGACTTGTCTGCCAACAGCCCAGCCGAAAAACTGGAGAGCGTCGCCTACCAGCTCCACAATCTTTATGGGGCAGTGGAGGACCTTTTCAAGGTCATCGCCACCTACTTTGAGAACAATATTTCCGATTCTGCTCAATGGCATAGCCGTCTACTGCAGCGCATGACCCAGGCTGTGGAGGGAGTGCGTCCGGCAGTTATCCGCCAGGACAGCTATTTGGGGCTCAATGGTCTACGAGCATTTCGCCACTTCTTCCGCCATGCTTACGGCGTGACGATTGACTATGCCCAACTAACCAGCAATTTGGAGCGGGCAAGAATCTTAAAGCCTTTGTTGGAGCAGGATCTGGATGCTTTCCTGAATAATCTGTAGGATTGATATCGCTGGCCCCTAGAACGTCGGTACAGAACTCGTCCCACGCTCATTCCAATGCAGAGCATTGGAATGCTCCCGGAGGCTCTGCCTCCGAAATGAAGCGCCAGAGCC
>CAZPYG010000034.1:38335-40693 GCA_964590465.1 uncultured bacterium
TCTCCTTTGACGAGTTTAAGAAATTGAAAGTCTGGCCCATTCGTCACCAGACCATAAATAGGGTTTGCAGGCTCAGGATCATTCAGCATGTAGAACAATGCTTGGGGAATTCCAGCATCTAGAGAAAACTGAACCCGTTTGGCCTCAATCAAAACAGCCCAGAATCGCTCATGCATTACCAGCACATCTAGCTGCCCACGCACTACGGTGCCCTCGTCTTCTGCCGTCAGTTCTACTCGTTTCTCGGCTTTGCCCCGAAAGGGAGGACGATAGAACCCCGCCATTTTCAGCAGTGGCCCCACCACCACCATTTTGACGATGGGTTCTAGATTGGCATACAAAGACAGGTGCTGATAGTCCTGCTGCATGTCTTGCAGGGCTTGTTGCTCAAAATCGCTGAGAGCGGGCAAGTCTTGTTGCCATTCAGGAAAAAAGTCCAGTTCAAAGTTTTGCTTCAGACCAAACAGGTCAACAAGCTCACCCAGCTCTCTAATGTTGTTAGCCTGAATCGTCTGTACCATATTGCTCCCCAGTGCTTCGTAGATAGGAGTTATACCAAGTCCAGCTTAAGAACTTAAGCTGGCAAATATTCTGGATTCAAAACCTGCTCCGGGGAATAAGGACAACTGGCCGGAAACCTGTGCAACGGTATTTCGGTTTCGTCAGAGGCTTGGGCTCTGGCATTGTCATAGCATTCGTCGAATACGGCTTGTAGGTAGGACCGCAGGCTTGGAGAATCCTTTAAATCATCGTTGATGCGTCTACGGTGTTCTCGAATGCTGCCTCTCCAACTGCCACTACGCCGATCTGGTTGATATTGCCATTTGAGCAGATGCCACAAAACCACGATGAGATTGCTTTTGAGGCTTTTGCGCTCACGGCGGGACATGTCTTCGATTTCTTCGATTAAATTGTCCCAATCGACCGCAGCATAGTTTTTTGCCCGTAACTGCTGTACGGTGACATCGACCCAATGGACATAGTCGGTGGCATATAGATTTTTGTGGCCAGCTTGCAGTTCAGGAGACATGGTTTTGCAGCATCTGCGCCGCCGCGTGAGTTTACCTTATTTTAAGGCGGTGGCCAGGTGATTAGGGACATCGAGGGTTACTTCAGGCTCCGAGCCAACCTAAACGTCGAGGTCGCCAAGCCAGTGACATGGTTTATGGAAGTAACCAATAGAGAGGGAGAAAAGGATGACTCTAGCAGAAATTAATCGTTTAGCGTTTAAGGCTTTAGTCGATAACTTAGGCTATGTGAATGCGGTGCGTTTCTTCAAACAGTTTGAAACGGGCAGCGGTGACTATTCCCAAGACCGTCATCAGTGGCTAGACAGTCTCAGCCTTGATGAAATTTGGACCGATATTCAGCAACGACAAACAAAACAAGAATAAAGACAACCCCACCCACCTACTTACTTACTTACTACCCACCACTTCACCTACCTCACCTACCTCACCCACTTTCTTCCTCCTGGCTCCAAACATACTCCTCACAAACCCTACAGGCCGAAATAAACGGCTCCCGGTCGGCATTCTTAAACAAGGGATGGTAGCGAAAGCGGTTGCAGCATAGGGCCAGCCAGTCGCGCCAGGTTCTGATTTGCCACAAATTGAGAACACAATTAGCGTTTCCAAAGAGCCGCCATAGTCATTTAGACAGGCTCAAGCAATACAACTAATAGAGTCTTTATTAGACGGAAGTTAACCTTGAGATTTTTTTAAGTCTATGGCAAATATCCCTGTGAATTTGGCTCTGACCACCAGTCTGGGAAACATTCCATCAGGGCAGTTAAGGCTAGTGGATGACTAAACTTCATATCACCTAGTTCTCTTTGTTTGTCAGAGAAGATTAAATTACACAAGCCAGCAGTAAGCATTTCTCCCATGACTAAATGAATAATTTTTTTTGATACATCATCTTCCCCTGCCTGAAGCAAGTCTTCTTGGTTCTTCTGCAGACAAAAAGTAGTTCCTTCTGAATTGATATAAGAAAGCTCAAGACAGACGGCTTTAAACGCCTCCTTCCTTGTGGGATCCTTGAAACTAAAATAGGTTAATCTTTCGATCACTCTCTTAAATTGATGCTTAATGGTCGAATTTTGCAACATATTTTGAATTACGCTATCTCCACAATATTTCTTCAAAGCCGGATAGCGCTCTAAGTACTCTCCGATTTTCTGTGTTTTCATTTGTAGTAGTAATCCTTCTTGAAGGAGATACTTATCGTCTCGCCCTCTAGCGTTCCACTCTTTTTCAGCGTCTTGTAGCCGCTGTATAAGTTGCCGTTGATTACGATCCTCCTGCCGCCACTCTGCAAATCGCTCCCATCCCGTCATCAGGGCTTCATGGGCCAGGT
>CAZPYG010000034.1:40793-41907 GCA_964590465.1 uncultured bacterium
TGCCGCCACTCTGCAAATCGCTCCCATCCCGTCATCAGGGCTTCATGGGCCAGGTCAACCTCGTCCCCCTTTGTCGTCACCAACAGCCGCCCTTCCACCAGGGCTTCTATCACCTCCTGAATCACCTCCCGATCATCTTCGTTCCTGGCCAGGGCCAGCAGGTTTTCTCGGGGTTGGGGTTGGCGGGTATCTTTCACATCTGGCCCAATGCGCACCAGTTCCAGGCACAGGCGTTTCGCCCAGGTGCGTTCTTCGTCGGTGGTCAGGTCGTCGTTGTAAACTTCTTCGGCTCGTTTGTTGAGGGCTCCTTTCAGACCCTGCATGGTGGTGTAGGTGGTCAGAGAGAGTTCTTTGTTCTGGCGGTCTCGCTGTTCCCACAGTTCCGTCAGGGCAAATTCCAGCAGGGGCAGGCAGTTTTTTTCTTCCTGCACATCCCGCAAAATAAAGTCCAGCAGCCCTGGCCCAAAGCTGTAGCCCAGGTCTTTTGCCGGTTGCTCAATGGCCTGCCTTAAATTTTCGCCCTGCAATCGCCCCAGCCACACCGCCTGATTTTGAATGGTCTGCACCAGGTCGCCGTAGTCGAGCCAGGGTTCTACAAAGTCTGCCCGCATGGTGGTAACAATGGCCAGGGGCGAGTTTTCCAGGGTTTGCACAGCGGTAATGCAGTCAATAAATCGGCTGCGTTCCGATTCAATGGCACAGAGGGTAAAGACTTCCTCAAACTGGTCAATCACCAGCAGGGTTTTCGCTTTAGCAGCTGCGGGGGATGCCGCCAGCATCTCAAGAATGGGAGGCAGGCTCTGCTGCTGCCACAGTCTCTGGGCTTTTTTGATGTCGGTCGCCCGCTGAAACAGGGTGCTGATGGCCAGTTCCAGGGAAGCCATGGGATTCACCCTGGGCTTAATCGGCTCCAGCACGCGCCAACCGCTGGCCTCTAGCCTGGGCATTAGCCCCGCCCGCACCACCGATGACTTACCGCTGCCGGAGGGACCAATCACCGGCACAAAATTGAAGGTTTCCAGCTTTTGCACCAGCAGGTCTACGGTGTCTTGCCGACCGTAGAAGAACTGACGGGTTTCTGGGGTAAAGGCTTCCAGCCCCTGGTAGGGGCAGA
>CAZPYG010000035.1:0-10329 GCA_964590465.1 uncultured bacterium
AGCTTAGCTAACACCCGGTCGGCGACCTGGTTTTTCCGTTCGTCGGTCCAGCCGGTGCCGTTGAGTCCGGTGCCTTCCGCTCCGGCAATCTGGTAAGGGGCGAAAAATTCTATCCAGAGGGTGTGCTGGCCCTCGGGGGCCATGGTGGGGTCCAGCACCGTGGGCACCACCGCATACATGGAAGGGTCCCGGTCGGGAATACGACCCCGGGCGGCTTCATGGTGGGCGGTTTCGACCTGTTCGACGGAATCGGCAATGAGCACAGAGCCAATCAGATAGTCATCCTGGTGCTTGTGGTGCTCAAACCGCAGGGGTTCCGCCAGGGCGCAGTCGATTTTCAGCAGGCTCTCGTTGTTGTTGATAATGCGCTTATCGACCTGCTGCCGCAGGTGGCCATCGGCGGCATCCACATCGGCGGAGTCCATCAGGTCGAGAAACACCCGTTTGGCATCGATATTAGAAATAACACCGCACTTAGCCCGGTATTCCTTACCGTCGGCGACCCGCACTCCGATAGCTTTACCGTCATCCACCAGAATGCGATCTACGGTTTGATCCGTCAAAACCACCCCGCCGTCCCGCCAGACCCGCTTTAGCAAAGCGTCGATCAGGGCACCGGTTCCCCCTTTGGGTCGAGCCATGCCGGGATTGTGGCGCAGAGACATCATCATGGCCCCGATGGCCAGGTTCTTTTGGGAAGGAGCAAGTCCCAACTCGGAAGCCAATCGGGCCAGGGGCGCTTTCATCCAGGGTTCGGTGAACCATTCATCCAGCAGGTCCTCGGCGCTGGTGAGCATAGTGCGCACAAAGTCCAGGGCTTTGTTGGGGGTGCCGGCGACCTGCAGCAGGTCCTTCAGGGCATCGACGTTGTAGTTGCGCACAATGTCGATGATGGATTTGGGCGGCGCATTAAAGATGGGAGTCAGAGCATTGATAATTTGCTGCCAGTACTGAACGAACTGCCGGTAGCGCTCGGCTTCCTGGGGGTTGAACTGGGCAATGTTGGCGCAGGTCTGATCTATGGAACGGTTGCCCAGGAAAAACCTGCCGTCGGGGTGGGGGCAAAACACGACCGGATCGCAGTAGAGATAGTCCAGCCCAAACCGCTTCAGCTCGAGTTCCTCGACCACGGGGCTGAGGTGAATAAATTCGTGGTCAATGGCGCAGAGGTTGAACTTAAAGCCGGGGGCTGTTTCAGGCATAACTTCTTCAGTGGTGGCCGCACCGCCGGGGACCGAGCGTTTCTCCAGCAGCAGCACTCGATAACCGGCTTTCAGCAGATAGGCGGCACAGACCAAACCGTTATGGCCTGCGCCGATAATAATGATGTCAAAGGTTTCCATAGAAGCGCGAAAAAGAAGGGCGAAAAACACTGAAATCCAGGGTATGTGAGCATACCTTCAAGCCTAGGGAAGGGCTTTAGATAGGGCATCATTCGCTGGATAGGATTAGATCAGATAACAATGTCTGCCGCAACCCGCAATCCCGTCTTTCAAGTCATCAGGTTGCCCTGGGGTTGGCTTGCCCCAGGTTCACACCGCCGGTAGATGACCTGGCCATAGATTTGCTCTAAGCTTCAAGCCTAGCTTCAAAGAATATCCCATGGAATTTGAAAAAGCTCTGCTTGACCCCAGTCGTGTTTTTGCGCACCCTACTGACATCTGCAAAGCAACCAACTTCCCATAAAGATTCCTATTAAGGGACAACATTTCCTTCCTTTGACCCATGTAGCTCTTACGCCTGGATTCGACAATAAACGGTGTGAATTTAAACCGTTTCAGCCCGAATTTTCCCTCTAAGTCTCCATGAAAATGACGCCTGAGCCGGAATGAAAGATTAAAGCAATATAGGGAAGGAAAACGTTGTGAAGAGAGTACTCGGAATAATTTTAGGTGGCGGTGCTGGCACTCGCCTTTATCCATTAACAAAGATGCGGGCTAAGCCGGCGGTGCCTCTGGCAGGCAAACATCGCTTAATTGATATTCCCATTAGCAACTGCATTAACTCAGATATTTACAAAATTTATGTGCTGACTCAGTTTAACTCTGCCTCCTTAAACCAGCATGTGTCCCGATCCTATGGTTTCTCAGGATTCCAGCAGGGGTTTGTGGAAATTTTAGCCGCCATGCAAACCCCCGAAAACCTGGAATGGTTTCAGGGTACTGCTGACGCTGTGCGGCAGTACATGTGGCTGTTTAAGGAACTGGATGTGGATGAATATCTGATTCTATCCGGCGATCATCTTTATCGCATGGACTATCGCGAGTTCGTACAGAACCACCGAGAAAACGATGCAGATATTACTCTTTCGGTTTTACCGGTAAATGAAAAAAAAGCCTCCGGTTTTGGCTTGATGAAAATTGACGATACTGGTCGCATCATTGACTTCAGCGAAAAGCCCAAGGGCGATGACCTGAAAAACATGCAGGTTGATACCACTACCCTGGGGCTAACTCCAGCGGAGGCCAAAGAAAAGCCCTACATTGCATCCATGGGCATTTATCTGTTTAAGCGACAGGCTCTTATTGATCTGCTCAACCAGCAGCCCAAATACACGGACTTTGGCAAAGAAATTCTCCCAAATGCAGCCAAGGACTACAGGATTCAAGCCCACCTCTTCAACGATTATTGGGAGGATATTGGTACCATTGAATCCTTCTTTAACGCCAACCTGGACCTGGTGAAACAGCCTAATCCTTCTTTTAGCTTTTATAACGAAGATGCCCCCATCTTTACCCGGGCCCGGTATTTGCCTCCCACTAAACAGCTTAAATGCCAGGTGAATAAGTCCATGATTAGTGAGGGTTGCGTCCTTAAAGAATGCCAGATTACGAACTCGGTGATCGGCATTCGCACCCGCATTGAATCAGGTTGCGTCATTGAGGATAGTTTGCTGATGGGCGCTGACTACTACCATTCAGACTTCGAGCGTCGGGGAGATTGCAGTCGGGTCACGGTACCCCTTGGTATTGGGGCGGGCAGCAGCATCAAGAACGCCATTATTGATAAAAATGCCCGCATTGGCTGCAACGTGCAAATTCTCAACAAAGACCGGGTGGAAGAAGCCGACCGGGAAGATGAAGGATTTTATATTCGGAGCGGCATTGTTACGGTTCTGCGGGGAGCCGTCCTGGAAGACGATACGGTGATTTAGCAAGGGAAGGGTGTTTGGGTGAGGTTTGGCCTGCTGTCCGTCAAAAGGGGAGCAGGCCAACTATTTAATTGAGTTGCGGTTTCTGACCTACTTCCAACAAGGTTGTCAAACCCGGTGAAAGCTTCTCCTTACGGCTGTTTTGGTGGCACTCGCTTAAGGTCTTGCAGGGACTGACCGATATAAAAAAAGGAAGCGGGTTACCACTTCCTTGCTAATAATTATTGTCTTAAGGATCAAGTCCTAATGACGGATACATTAAAACAAGCCCAACCAGTGGAAAAAGCCCTGGCCAGTGGTCAGTTCAACCAGCAGGGCACCGAGGAAGCCGAGCATCGCTAGACGACCGTTCCACAGTTCAGCGCTGGGGTTAGAACCAAATTCAAACTTGGTGCCGTACTCACCGTACTGGCGGCTAAATTGATCTTCGTAAGTTACTTGGTCTTGGGGGTTAGCCATGGTGTAAGCCCTTTATAACGACAATGATTGCTTTGGTATCCCAAGCCAGGGGTTACCTGACGTGTAGGATTTGAGTCAGATGTGCTTGACTTGTTATTTAAGTTAACAATTTGACATCGTCCTCAGCCTCTACAAAGAGGAAGAAGAATTTACTTTGTTTTTTCTCCCGCAAGCGGGATTTATTTTTAGAATTTATCCAATCTGTTAAATTGGCTACTTTGGGTTTTTCTGGTCATATCCCTCAAATACTTTTCTAAAGGCACTTTTTTGCTGCCGTTAGGAGATTATTTTAGAAACTAAAGTAAGGGATTGTATAACTATCTTCTGTTACAGAAGAAAAAGGGGCCGGATTTAAAGTTCCTCTCCTGCCCGGGAAAAGGGATTTAGGTCTGCCTTAAGCTAGGCCGAAGCTGAGAGGGTGCAGCGGTGACATGCTCCCTTTTCCCCCGGCCCGGCCTGTCTAAGATCTATCAGGAGATCGAGGTGGCAGGGGCAGGGAATTTTTATGATTTAAAGAACTGATTATTCTAAATTTTCTGGGCATAAACGCTGGGCGTAAACAAACCCCGAAAGTCTCTACACCAGGATCGGTCGGTATGACAGAGGTCGGTCCGGTTGCAGAAAGAATATCCCGAAGAAAGAACTCAGTAAAGTTGAGATCGCAGGAGAACATCCATGACCAACCCCAACCAAAACGGCTCCCCTAAGACCCGAATTGCCATTCTGGTGGAGAATGGCTTCGAAGATTCAGAATTCCACGTGCCTTACACCGCTCTCCAGCGCACAAACGCAGAACTTGTGGTGCTGGGCACCCGCATGAACGAAGAATACAAAGGTAAGCGGGGGAAAGTTTCCATTAAGCCCGATGCCACCACCACCGAAGTTTTGTCCGATGATTTCGACGCCATTGTGATTCCTGGCGGCAACGCTCCTGATCATATTCGGGTTAATGACCACGCAGTCCGCCTGGTGATGAACGCCATGGCCCAGGGTAAACTCATTGCCGCGGTGTGCCACGGTCCCCAGGTGCTGATTGAGGCCGACCAACTGCGGGGCAAACAGGCCACCGGCTTTCGTGCCATTCGCAAAGATATGCAGAATGCCGGCGCAACTTACATGAATGATCCGGTAGTCGTTGACGGCAACCTGATCACGGCCCGCCGTCCCGGCGATTTGCCCATGTTTACCACCATGATTTTGAGCTACCTGGGCCTGTCTATGGCAGAAACCCTGCCCGACCCCAGCGACGAAACCTACGATTGGTGGGAACTGGGAGCGAAGTGGGGCGGTTCCTCTCGGCAAGACATCGTCAACGTCATTAACACCGCCCTGGTGGGGGAGCGCTACACCATGGGTGCCTTTCGCCAGTACAACGAAAAACTCACCGATGCCGAAGCCAATGTTGTGTTCTTGGAAGTCATCAACACTAAAGAGACCCACATCGAGCAGTTGGAAGTGCGGCTGCGGCAGCTTGACGAAACCGTAAGCTGGCAGGCCATTGGCAGCGAAGCCTTTGCCACCCTCCAGGGTTGGCTACAGTCCAGCGATGAGAAAGAAATCCTGCGCCGGGCCCTGGGAGACCTGCAAACTGGCCTGGTAGATGCCACCCATTTCTCGGCCCAGCTGACCGACCCCGTAACCAGCGCCATGCTCGAGCGCATTGCCCACAACCTGGGACGGCTGGAAGAACGGGTTGGTGATCTCTATCGGGCCCGCCTTGGCGACAGCGTTGAAGCGCCCCTGCCGACCACAATGGCCGTTAGCTGAGGGTAAAAGGCGAGGGTTTTGGGTGCAGGGTACCGAGTACCGGGTATAAGGTCTACGGTGCAGGGTGCAGGGTGCAGGGTGCAGGGTGCAGGGTGCAGGGTGCAGGGAAGGCGTTTAAGGATTAAGTCCAAGAGATACCCCAAAACTTAACTCCTTATACCTGGCCCATGCACCCACCCACCTCACCTACCTCATCACCCTCATCTACCTACTTCCCCCTCCCTTTCCCATTTTCTTTTTGAAGGGCACTGCCCACCAGCCTTAATTCAGTGACATTCATCCCTACGGCCCTTTCCTTTTTTGAAGTTACCGATTCAACACCCCATGCAAGTACCCTTGGACATCACCTATCGCGACGTTGAGAAAACCGACGCCCTGGAGCAACTCATTCGCACCAAAGTCGAAAAGCTGGAAGAAGTTTGCGACCATATTATTGGCTGTCACATAGCGGTTGAAAAGGCCCATACCCATCCCGACCAGGGTTCCCCATTTCGGGTGCGCCTGGATATAACAGTGCCCCCGGGTCATGAATTAGCCGTGTCCAAAAATCCTGGGGAAGGAACCCAGTATGGATCTCTGGAGTCGGTGATTCGCGATGCCTTTGACACCGCCCGACGGCAGCTCAAGGACTTAAACGAAAAGCAGCACAATCGTCAAAAGCGGCATCCAGAACAGACGGTGGGCGGCATTGTTACCAAGCTGTTCCCCTCGGAAGACTATGGCTTTCTGAAAAGCCTGGATGGCCGAGAAATCTTTTTCCACCGCAACAGCGTCCTGCATGATGACTTTCCCCGTCTTACCGTCGGCGCAGGGGTGCAGTTTTTCCTATCTGAAGGCGAAAACGGTCCCCAGGCCAGCACGGTGCGGTTGATAGATAAAGCCGGCACCCGCCCCGCCCAGGATCGGCAACAGCCAGAACCGTTGGAAGTGCCCGAAGGCTGGTCCTACGACCCCCGCTAGACGGTTCTCCCCCCTTAAATTCAGTCGCCTGAAAGGGAAGAACTGTCCCATTTGGGCGATGGGGTCTCCGCCTCTGGTTCGTTAGGTTAAATACAGTAGATATCTGGAGAATTTATGGAAACCCCCACTCCTCAAAATTCCGAACAACAGAGCACCATTCACCAACCGCTAACTCCTGAGGAGGTATCTCCGGAACAGAAAGCGGCCCACAAGCAGGTTTTAGAAGAAGGAAATCCGACCGTCAATCCCGGGGATCAGGTGCATGAAGAAAAATCCCTGGAAGAGAAGGCCAAGCAGGTGGCCGTCGACACCGGTGACATCACTGGTGATCGCATTGTAGTACCAACCTACTTCGTCGTCGATGACCCCGAAGAAGGCCAGAAAGCCCTTCACCACGTTAAAGACGCCGAAGAAATTTCAGACGTGATTCGTCAAGCCCGAGTTGATGAATCTGGTGAGCGTACCTGGCGATAATTCAAAGGGGAAAAGATCCTCAAGGTAATGAAAAAGTTAATCGCTAAATTGACGAATTCCCCCCTCTCGGAAAAAGCCCGAAGCAGTCCCTTAACCGCCTTTGCAGGTCGTTTATTAGGAGCTATGGTGGGCCTTCCCCTGGGGGGATTTTTACTGGGTTCCATGGCCAACCATTTTTGGCCCGGCGAAATCCCCTGGACAGTTACTCTGTTCTTGCTGGGGGTGGCGGCGGGGTGCGGCTATCTCTGGTACTGGGTCAGACGCCTTTAGTTGAACATTTAGTTAAATTTTCCTCGGGGACAATCCCTCAAAGGGATTCAGTAACGTGCATATTCTCCATCATAAAAGGGGTAATTGAGTTTCGAGCTTAGGCTGGACTATACGGAACCCACGGGTGTTTTAGGCTAACCGGGTTGCCACATAAATTTATATTTTAAATCCGCCTGAAGAAATATTTTCACCCTCTAAGGCCAAGATCCTGTACATCCATCTCCCCTTAGTAAATTCATGATTCTGATGACCGACGGCCCGGCCACACTCAGGGAAGCGGGAGTGAAGCAGGCCCCTGAAAAAGCGATATGTACCCCTATTTCATTAGGGAATAGTTCTCTAACTTTTGAGGAGTACTAATGGCAAAACGACCCAGTAATACTTTGTTCTATGTATTTTTGAGCCTGGTGATAATTTTTGGACTTTATATCGCGGGCGGCTTAATTCTGGATGCCCGGCAAAACGAGTCTTTAGATACCAGCCAGGGGTTAGGTCAGTTCCCAGTCAGGGGTAACGATGACCGCTGATCGTCCGTCTCTGACTCTTTTGTTTAACATGAACGTTGGCTTCTGGGGGGTGCAGGTGGCCAACGGCCTACAGGTCGCCAATGCCAGCGCCATTTTTGAAAGTCTGGGGGCGGAGGCAACCCAACTCCCCCTGCTGTGGCTGGGGGCCCCGGTTACGGGTCTACTGGCCCAACCCCTGGTTGGGCACTGGAGCGATCGCACCCACAGCCAGTGGGGCAGACGCCAACCCTACTTCCTCGCCGGAGCATTGCTGTCCACCGCGATGCTGGTGGCCCTGCCCAATGCCACCCATTTGTGGCTGGCTGTCACGTTTTACTGGGTGCTGCAACTGGCTCTGAATATTGCGATCGCCCCCGCCCGACCGTTTGTAGGAGACCTGCTAGCGGCAGAGCAGCGCACCCTGGGATATGCCGTCCAGAGCTTTTGCATTGGGTTAGGGGCCATCACCGCCGCGGCCTGCCCCTGGATCTTGGAACAATTCTTCGACCTGGGCTTTGTGGGGGATTCCGACATTCCCCGCACCCTGCAATTTGCCTACTACTTTGGGGCGGTTCTGATTTTAGCCGGTACCCTGTGGACGTTCTGGCAGGTCAGCGAACCGCCGCCGGAAGCCTTTGAATCGGCGGAAGATCCAGAAGAAGATCCAGAAGGCGATCACCCCCCTTCCTCGCTGTTTCGCACCATGACTCAGGCGGTGGTTTCCATGCCGCCCATCATGCGCCGCCTGGCGGGGGTGCAGGTTTTAACCTGGGTCGGCATTTACACCATTTTTCTCTACTTCCCCACCGCCGTTGCCCTGAATATTCTTGGCGCTGCCAACAAACAATCCCCGGCCTATGCCCACGGGGTAGAGTGGGCAGGGGTTTGTATCGCCTTCTATAACCTGGTATGTCTGGGGACCTCCCTGTGCATTCCCACCCTGAGCCGCTGGTGGGGCCGTGTCAACACCCACGCTGTTTGCCTCATGGCCGGATGTTTGGGCCTATCTTCCCTACTGCTGATAGACAGCCGCTACCCAATTTTGCTGTCCATGGTGGGTATTGGCATTGCCTGGGCCAGCATTCTTTCTATCCCCTATGCCCTGCTGATGGATCAACTGTCGGAGGGGCAAAGCGGCATTTATATGGGCATTTTCAATGGCTTTGTCACCCTGCCGCAAATAGCTATGTCCCTGGGCTTTGGCTGGGTCATGCGCAACCTGTTAGAGGGCAACCGGCTCTGGGCTCTGGTGCTAGGGGGGGGATTCCTGGGACTGGCGGCCATCACCATGCTGCAAGTGCCCGAACCGGAGGCGGTGAGTCAAGAGACCGACGATGTGCTGGAACCAGACCTGGCCCCGGTGGATAGCTAATGGCCTCGACTTCTTACCTGAAGAGGTATGGGATAAACTCAGCGATCAAGAAAAGCGCGAGGCCGAGCGCACTAAGGAAAAGGGCTCGAAGTCAGGGGAGCAGTACGTCGACTGGACCCCTGCCATCAAACGGGCCATGGCTGCAGCAGGCTATGCCCCTGATGGTTCTGATAATTCAAAAGATTCTGACAGTTCCGACAACTCCCGCCAGGAGCCCACTAAGAAAGAACTGTACGAAGAGGCGAAGGAACTGGGCGTTGAAGGGCGCAGCAAAATGAATAAGGCTGACCTGAACCAGGCCGTCCAGGAAGAAAAATCTTAGGGAAATTACCCCAGATTGGTTTCTCAGTCAAAAGCCCTGGGAAAATTCATGGGATGTTCCCCTGCTTGGCTCAAGCACCCCGGGATCTAATGTCCCCATCAAGGCTGCGCCTGATCCACGGCATCCGCTAGTCTTTCCAGGGCATCCGCCTGGCGCTGCAGTTGTTTGGTTTGCTGCTGGAGTTCTTCCATCTGCCGGGACTGGGATAGGGCTCGGCTGGTGTCTGGGGTAAAAAACTCACAGCCGCTGAGCAATGTACTAGCCAGCAAAACCAGGACGACAACTATTCGTGTTAACGATTTATTTAGAAAATTCACCACTTCAGGCATTCCACTCTGTAACGAGTTTCTCTATCCAGCCTGGAAATGTCATCCTCCCAGGGGCAGCCTTTACAAGGGAAGTACCCGGCTCTGGTTATAACAAGACTGTGAAGCTCAACCCTTCGGGTTAGGGCTATTCCTGCCTAAAGCTAGACCTGTTTGCCGTCCCTTCACCTTTAAGATGCCAGCGAGTCTTAACGGTCGTTATTGCCCTAAAAAATTCTATGAAAGTGGTTATTTTTGAAGTCGAGTCCTGGGAAGCGGAAAGCTTTGCTCCTTTGCAATCCGACCATCAGGTGGAATGTGTTGAAGCCCCCCTTACGGCTGAAACCGCCGGTCAATACAGCGATGCCGATGTGATCGCACCATTCATTTATTCGGATGTCAGCAGGGAGGTCCTGCAGCAGTTTCCCAAACTCAAATTAATTGCCACCCGGTCTACCGGGTTTGACCACATCGACACGGATTTCTGCGACGAAAACGGCATCCAGGTCTGCAACGTTCCTTCCTACGGAGAAAACACCGTAGCCGAACATACCTTTGGCCTACTACTCACCATCAGCCATAAATTGACGGAAGCCATCGATCGCACCCGCAAAGGAGATTTTTCCCAGGAAGGGCTCCAGGGATTTGATTTAATGGGGAAAACCCTTGGCGTAGTGGGAACCGGCACCATTGGCGAAAAAGTCATTGGCATCGCCCGGGGCTTTCAAATGGAGGTCATCGCC
>CAZPYG010000035.1:10429-41108 GCA_964590465.1 uncultured bacterium
CTGGCTTAGTCTGGGCCAGGGCAGGTAGTACCCACCCTATGTGGCCAGATGAATATCCCCTGCTCGGGCGCTTGCCAAATCCAACTGGTCTGCAGCTTTTAGACCTGGAGTTTCATGTTGCAGGTGGTTTTCCAGCAGATCCAGGTTACGCAGGTTTGATTTGTAAAAGGCGTCAAAAATGTCGCCCAGCAGGGGAATAGTTCCCACAACTGCCTCCAGGCCGATGTTAAAAATCATCTTGCCAAGCACATTTCCCGGCAGGCGGAAACGAGCCGCCAGAAAAATGATGTAGGCCGCATTGCTTAGTAATCCACCCCCCGTTTGAGGTCGATCCCTTTTTCCGCATAGTGCTTATGGTTAAACACCTCAGAATGGGCGCTGGCCAGTTCAAAGTAGGCCGGGGGGTTCTGGCAGCGCCCGGTGATGATTACCTCGGTGCCCCTGGGTTTCCGCAGTAAGGACTGGACGATGGGCTCTTCCGGCAGCAGCTCCAGGTCAACGGTGGGGTTAAGCTCGTCCAGAATAATCGTTTTATAAAGCCCGGAAGCGATGGCGGTGCGGGCAATTTCCCACCCCCGTTCGGCCTCCACGTAGTCGATTTCCTGCTGTTGCCCCCGCCAGACGATGGCATCCCGACCACAGCGCTGATGGTCTACCAGGTTGGGATAGCTTTTGCGCAGGGCGGCAATGGCGGCATCTTCTGTATAGCCGTTTCCTCCCTTCAGCCACTGCATCACCAGCACCCGGTGGGAGAGGTCTTGACTGATGCCTCGACCAATGGCCTGCAGGGCTTTCCCCAGGGCGCTAGTGGATTTCCCCTTGCCTTCCCCGGTGTAGATTTCGATGCCATCCAGACCGGGAACGCCCGCGGTGTGGGTTTGGGGCTTCATTTCCGAGTGCAGATCAGCGATATCCAGCAGCGGTTGGGGGGCCCCGCGCCCGGTGGCAATAATCTCCAGGTGGTCAGGTTTATGGCTGAGGCTGCGCACCACCTCATCCAGGGGCAGGAGGCCCAGGTCCAGGACCGGGTTAATTTCATCCAGCACCACCACAGAATACAGCCCTGAAGCAATCGCCCCCTTGGCCACATCCCAACCCCGCTGGGCCTCTTGCTGGTCAAACTTGGTGATATCTTCCGGCCCGAAGAACTCCGCCCGGCCCGTACGCACCTGGTCAATCAGGTGGGGGAACCCCCGCTGCAGCGCTTCAATGGCGGCATCTTCGTCGTAGGTGCGGCCTGGCCCTTTCAAAAACCGCAGCAGCAGCACCCGGCTTTCCATAAAATTCTGAATCCCCAGACCGATGGATCGCAGCACTACCCCCAGAGCCACCTGGGACTTGCCTTTACCCTCCCCATCGTAGACATGAATTTGCCCCGAGAGTCGTTCATTAATCAGTTGCGCGGTGCGAATGCCGATGCCGGTTCTAACCATGGTCTTTGTGTTGCAATTTGTTTAGGGGGCCGATCAGAAATTCTAGCGAAAGCTGGTCCGACGATATACCCTGAGTAATGGTTTACTGGCATTTGTTAACCGATTGGCCATGCCCATTACCGACCTGCTTGCTGACGTTGGGGTTTTACCTCTCAGGGCCATTGCTTTCCAAACTTTACTGCTGCTGGTGGCCATTGCCCTGGAAGCAGTGGTGCTGCGGCAACGGCTGAGGTTGGGGTATCAGACTAGTATGCAATATGCCGCCACCCTCAACTTGCTGGCCACAAGTCTGGGATGGCTCCTGTTTCTGGCCCTGGAATCCCTGATACCGGCCGCCCTACAGACTCAGATTATCAGCTACGTTTTGTTTAATCGATTTTACGAAAACTTTTGGGGTGAAAATATTCCGGTACTGCTGGTGGTAGCTGGCATTATCTGCTTTTTCGCCACCTTTTGGGTCAAACTGCAGGGGCTGACGCTGCTGCTGCTTTTGCTGGGACGGAAACCCGTCGCCGCTGAGGGTGACCAGGGCCCCGAGAGCCGCATGGACCGTTACACCATGGCCCGGCAGGGGCAGTCTGGCAACCAGCGGGGCGGCTACTCGCCCTATACCCTGGCGGTGCTGGAGGCGAATGGTCTCAGCTTTAGCGCCATTTTGGTTCTACTGCTGCTGCAGCGGGCGGCGGGGGTGCGGTAATGACCTTTATTGATTTACTGCGCAATCTGTTCAAGACCATCACCGATTTTTTGGTGCCAGATCAATACTTTTCCTGGCAAACGGTGATTTACATGAGCCTGTTTTCCTGGCTCACCTCCCTGCTGGCTCGGGCTCTGGATGCTACAGAATTCACCGTCATGCTGCTGGCCACGTTCAGCTGGATTTTCCTGGCCCTGGGGGTGGGCTGGTTTTTCGATGCTGCCGATATCAAACTGTTTGGCATTCCCACCGCCCCCTGGGTCGCGGGGGCCATTCTGTGCATTTTCTTGTTCGGCACCCTTACCGATAGCTGGCTGCGCCCGGCCCTGGCCGCCTGGCCGCTGATCTCCTTTTTAGTGGTGGCGGTACCCCAGCTGCTGGGTTGGGATTTGCAGCCTAAACCGGTCCCCCCGGGGGTGCGGCAGCAGCTGATTTTGCTGTTTCTACTCAGTTTGTTGTTTAGCTGTTGGTTTCAGTTTTATTTTCGCATTCAAACCTGGTTGGATCGCTATCCCAGCCTGGCCTCCGATAATTTGAACCGCAGCACCTTTGTTTATCGCCTGCCCGGACAACCTGCCCCTGTAGCCGCCGGCATCGCCCAGTTAACCACCGCAGAAACGATTCTACAAACCGCACTAAACGGGAAACCCTGGTCATCCACAGAGCGCTGGCTGCTCAACCTGAATGGTCAACAGCAGTTGATTCAACAGGAAATTGACCAGGTCCATGGTCAATCTTCGTTGGAAGCTCCCCTGTGGCGCTTTGGCCTCACCCAACCCATCAGCAGCGGTGAAGGGTACCAGCTGAACTTGCTGGCCATCTGGGAAGGCCCATCAGCCGATCCGGGAGGGTACTACCTGGAAAAAACCTGTGAATTAAAACCCGTCAGTCGGGGTACCCTTAACCCGAGGTCAACGGACTCGGCGGGTGAAGCCTCAACCCCAACCACCTGGACCAGTTTGGACTGCCGCCTGGAAACCCCTCGGTATCCCGGTCCGCCCCCCGGCTGACCCGCATCAGCGGACTCGGGTAGGCCCCCTGGAGGAGGTGCGTAAGATGGCAGCTGGGGCGCTTTACCCAGGTCGGCTTCTGCCCTAACGACATAGAAAAGGAAAATCCCTGGCTATGGTGTTATCCCGAATTGTGGTGATTGCTCAAAATGTCTTTCTAGAGGTCATTCGCGATCGCATTCTTTACCTGATCGCCCTTTTTGCAGTGCTGATGGTAGCCGCCTCGGTGATGCTGCCGGAAGTCTCCGCTGGAGCCCAGGACAAAATCACCCTGGATTTAGGACTGGCGGGAATTCACCTGCTCAGCGTGATTGTTGCGGTATTCGTCGGTACCGGCCTGGTCAATAAAGAAATTGAAAAACGCACGGTGCTGGTGCTGATTGCTAAACCCGTCAGCCGAGCCGAGTTCTTAATCGGAAAGCACCTGGGGCTGTCGGCGGTGCTGGCGGTCCTAATTGCCGCCCTGGCCGCGATTTTCCTGGCGGTGGTGGCGTTCAACGGCATTGGGTTTCCCCTAGAGAGTGTACTGCTCTCCATTGCCTTTATGTTTTTGGAGGTGGTACTGCTGACGGCGGTGGCCATCCTCTTCGGCGTTTTTACCAGTTCCCTGCTGGCTACCCTGCTGACCTTCGCCACCTATCTGATGGGGCACCTCACCCAGGACCTGGTAGCCCTGGGTGAACTCAGCGAAAATCCGGCCCTGCAGCGGGTTACAAACGGGCTGTTTCTGGTGTTGCCTGATTTGGAACGGCTCAACCTGCGGAATGAGGCAATATACGGGATGCAGCTTCTACCGGACCCCATGAGTTTGCTCAGCAGCGTACTGTATGGATTGATTTATACCGCACTGCTGCTCACCATTGCGGTGATGATTTTCTCCCGCCGACAGTTCTAAACCTTGTCCAGGTCCAGAATTGGAGTTTTGCCCGAGGAGCATTCTGGGCAAGAAAGTAACCCAGTAGGAACGCAGGGCCTGCGCCCTTAGGACACCAAGAAGAGCCCGCCACCCGCAAAGGGTTAATTTTGTAACAAAAGCTTTCTCGAGAGTCTTTTACTGTATAACCAGTGTGGTTGGTGTCAAGATTTGATAGCCAAACCTTAACGGCACAGGTCATTTACCCATGACCCCGTGCCCCATTGGCCATACTAACTTTCATACTGATAAACAAAACGATAAATCAAGCCGATCAATCAACCCTTTGAATCCAACCTTTTGATTGAGGAACCAGCATGGACGGCTGGTTCTTTTTTTTGGTATGGCTCTATTCAGGGTTATTAACGTCAGGTCGGAATAACGCCCGGTAGCGACCATGGGAGATCTATTCCCTCCGTGGAGCTATCCGTTAGGCAGATCTGCCCTCACCCCCTCAATCCCCCTCTCCCAAAAATGGGAGAGGGGGAGGCAAGACAAGGCTTTCCGGCTCCCCTGCTTTGATGAGTAAGGGCGAAGCATCTGGGCAAAAACTAGGGGAACAGTCACGTCAGTTTCCTGCCAGATGCTTCGCCCCTCCGGTTGGTACTCTCTTTCTCAGAGATCTCCTCACCTGTTTGGCTAGCGATAAAAAACTAAAACCATCGGAGCTTCTGTTTGCCAATTTTCCTGAAAAGGACCAGGGGCAATGAAACTCCGATGGTTTGGGTGTTGTCGCTATCAGGCTGGGGATTAGCGCCGGGGCTATCGCCCAATGCCCAGGTACTGTAGCCCTTGAGCCTCCATGGTCTTGGGATTGAGGAAATTGCGGCCATCAATCAGCAGCGGGTTATTCATGCCCTGGGCCAGTTTGGCGTAGTCCAGGGTCTTAAACTGCTCCCAATCGGTAATTAACACCAGGGCATCGCATCCCATGGCAAGTTGCTCGGCGGTTGCCTCTACGGCTACCCCGGTTAACCCATGGCGCAAACCACTTTGGGACACAATCGGGTCGTAGGCCTTGACCTTGGCTCCCAGGCGATTGAGTTGCTCAATCAGAATCATGGCCGGGGCATCGCGCATATCGTCGGTGTCTGGCTTAAAGGTCAGACCCAGCAGGCCAATGGTTTTGCCCTTGAGAATTTTTAAGGTCTGCTGCAGCTTTTCCAGCACCATCAGCCGCTGCCGCTGGTTGACATCGACGGTGGCTTTGAGCAGTTGGGCTGAGTAGCCGTAGTCATCAGCGGTGTGAATCAGGGCCGAAACATCTTTGGGGAAGCAGGACCCACCCCAGCCAATGCCGGCCTGGAGAAACTTGGGACCAATGCGGGAATCGAGACCAATACCCTGGGCCACCTGGGTAACGTCAGCACCGACGCGATCGCAGATATTGGCGACTTCATTAATGAAGCTAATTTTGGTCGCCAGAAAAGCGTTAGAGGCGTACTTCACCATCTCCGCCGAGCTCAGGTCAGTGGTTAACACCGGGACTTGAGGCCGGCTCTGATCTTGAGCAAACTTGCGCTCTACGATGGGGGCGTAGAGTTCTTTCATCATGGCCAGGGCTTTATCGCTGCTGCCGCCCAGTACAATGCGGTCGGGGTTAAAGGTGTCAAAAACCGCAGACCCTTCCCGCAGAAACTCGGGATTACTGACCACGTCAAAGTCTACCGAAACGGGGGGCAAGGTTTCCACCGGAGCACCACCGGCGGCTACCGGGGTCTTCTGCCGTTCGGCCACTCCTTCCAGCACAATCATGCGCACCCAGTCACCGGAACCGATGGGTACCGTCGACTTGTTCACAATCACCTTGTAGGTGCTGTCGAGGTGCTCGCCAATACCCCGGGCAACCGCTTCGACATAACGGGTGTCACTTTCTCCCGTGGGGAGGGCAGGGGTACCCACAGCAATAAATAAGATCTCCCCGTGGTTGACTCCCTTCTGCAGGTCAGTGGTAAATCGCAGGTTTTCAGTCGCAATAGCACCCCGCATCAAGTCAGACAATCCGGGCTCATAGATCGGAGATTGGCCCGACTGCATCAGCTTTACTTTTTCTTCATTAATGTCGACGCAAATGACATCGTGACCGGTATGGGCCAGGCACACGCCGGTAACCAGACCAACATAACCGGTACCAATAACACAAACTCGCATAGGATATCCCCGTTAAAGAACTACGTATAAGGCGAATAGGTTTTCCATTAAATAGCATTCCCGTTGGTGCAGGGGATAGCTCTCCCTGGCCCTTGATGAAAGTTTCACGGGAACCCGGAGTCAACTCACTGGGTCTGCACAGCGGCGGGACGCGCGGTTTCGTTCTCAAGGCGCTGCCGAAAGTCTGCAATCATCGGTACCAGTCCCTCCTGTAGGGGAACCTGGGGCTCCCAACCCAAGCATTCTTTAGCTTTAGTAATGTCAGGCTTACGACGGGTAGGGTCATCTTTCGGTAGGGGCTTAAACTGCACGGGGGCGTCGGGGTTAATCATGCCCTGGATAGTTTCCGCCAGCTGTAGGATGGTATACTCCCCAGGGTTACCGAGGTTAATGGGGCCGGTGTGGTCGCCGTTCATCAGGCGGATTAACCCCTCCACCAGGTCGGCCACGTAGCAGAAGCTGCGGGTCTGGGAACCGTCACCGTACACCGTCAGGGGTTGCCCCCGCAAAGCCTGGGCCACAAAGTTGCTGACCACCCGACCATCGTTTTCTAACATGCGGGGGCCATAGGTATTGAAAATGCGGGCCACGCGAATTTCTACATCGTTCTGGCGGTGATAGTCAAAGGCCAGGGTTTCGGCCACCCGCTTACCCTCGTCGTAGCAGCTGCGAATGCCGATGGGGTTGACGTTGCCCCGGTACTCTTCGGGCTGGGGATGCACCTGGGGGTCGCCGTATACTTCAGAGGTGGAGGCCAACAAAAAGCGGGCTTTCACCCGCTTGGCCAAACCCAGCATGTTCAACGTGCCCATGACGTTGGTTTTGATGGTTTTGACGGGGTTGTACTGGTAGTGAATTGGGGAGGCGGGGCAGGCCAGGTGGTAGACCTGGTCCACTTCCAGGCGAATGGGCTCAGTGATGTCGTGGCGGATGAGCTCGAAATAGGGGTGGGTGAACCACCGCTCGATGTTGGCTTTGGTGCCGGTGTAGAAGTTATCGAGGCAGATAACGTCGTGGTTGGCCGCCATCAGGCGATCGATCAGGTGGGAGCCGATAAAGCCGGCACCGCCGGTGACTAGAATGCGCATAAATACCTTGTTATAAGGAGCAATTATAAGATTACAGTTATTCCCAAACGGTCACAAACATAAATCTAATCCCCAATGGTGAAGACGAATATATAAAGATACATCCCTCCAGCCAGAAGAAACGATTACCAGATTAAACCTTCAGGTCAAAGAAATTACCATTCGTAGTCAGTTTCATACCCTAGGCGAACCAAAAGATCTCCCGCAACCTTCTTAAATTCCTCCTTGTGTTGTTCATTGAAGTAATTTTTCCAGTTGCCAATTTGACCTTTACCACCTTTTACAAAGGTGTGAGACTCACTAGGATCCATTGCTTCGGACGAAAAACGAGATTCAATTTCGGCCTGGGAAAGATTAATTTCTAAATGGTCTAGAATCTTTGAAATGATGTAGATACGCTTATCTTCATCGCCTCCCCCTCGTTCACCCACTAAGTCTTCAAAACGAATGGCAAGGGTTTCTGCATCCTGAAGCCAACCTAACCAGCGGGAAAAATCCTGTCCAATATTGGGTTGAGACAAATTTGAGCCCAAAGGGGTACCCAAAGGAACTCCCTGAATCGTACTCATGAGTTGTTCATCGAAAGAAGGCAGCTGCTTATAAATATTATGGAGAAATATTCTTGGCTCTTTCAATACCCACCGTGCATGGGATACCGTAACATCTCTTAAATCCCGATAAATAAAAAATCTTTTGCAGGATTCTTTCGCCAATATAGACTTGATTTCATCAGTACACATTAAGTGGGAACGAACAATTGAACCATCCGGGGCAGAGCCAAGCTTCCAGCGAATATGGCTGGCAGTATTCATAATCCCACAGAGAGCCTGGACTGAGATGATGTTATCCCATTTAACAGTATCAGGCAGAGAATAAAGAATCTGATAAAGCAGATGAGTTCCACTTTTTGGGTAAGAGTTACACAGAATCAAAGGTTTTTTTCTGGGTCCTAGAGTCTTAACTCTACGCGTAGAGCTTTTAAGCCTAAAGATCATATCTCTGGCGTGAAGCCTTGCCACATTGTAAGCTTGATAGCTCATGATTAAAGAATTCAGATAAAGATACTTACATGCATACCGATAAATTAGCAGACCTTCAAATTTAGTGTTCCTGTGCAAACCTGAGAACCCACACCCTTTCTCCCATTGGTCGGGGACTTGTGGAATCCAGGCAAGAGTTTGCCGACGCGGTTCCACTTAAATTAAGTCATTTTTTAATATCTAAGCAAGGTCTAAAAAAACACTAGACACCTAGCAAAGAAAATTTTGGTGCAGCTTCCTTGGCGATAATACCAACGAGGGGAATCTTCGAAACCCACACTTTCTCAAGATTTTGCTCAAGTTGTGCAGACTTAACTTTACCCAGATTAGACACCAGGGCCAGACCATCTGTTTCGCCTGCAATCAAAGCCGAATCTGCATAATCTAAGAATGATGGAGAGCTAAATATCACTAAATCAAAATGAGAGCCAATTAGACTAAGGAATTTCCTGATTCTGCTAACCGTCAGAATTTTTGCCGGTTCAAGATATGCAGACCCTGCCGTCAATACAAATAAGTTGGATTCGATAGTAGATTTACAAAGTGCATTTTTCAGCTCTAAATCTCCTGACAGTACGTTAGAAAATCCTTTTTCATTATTTAAGTCAAGCAGAGTATGTAAACTGGGGTCACGGAGGTCTGCATCGATCAGCAAGACTCGATTTCCAGTTTCAGCTGCAGACCAGGCTAGATAGGCTGCAGTTGTAGCATCAGAAACTTGATCATCAGCGGAGCTAATAGTCAGTGATTTAATTGGTCTCTCAACATCGACCCGTTGCAAATTCGCGACCAATGAACGAAATGCCTCCTTAAATTCATGCATCCCGTCGGGTTCAAGACCTCCATTGCTTAAAGTGGCTGTAGAATCAAACGAAAGTTTCGAGGTGGACGGTTGAAATAAAGTTTCTAACTGATATTTTTCATGTCCCTTAAGCACTGATTCATTCCAGGGAATAATGCTCAAGATGGTTACTGGTGTTACCCGCTTCAGATCCTTGGCTGTGTAGAGTATGCCTTTCTGGGCATCTAATGCCAGGGCAATTCCCATGCCAAGCAAGAATCCTAATAGGGATCCCACCGCTATACTGTTAAACAAACTAGGAATTTCTTTGGAAACCCTGGGCGGAGTAATTAACTCCCAGGGCAATTCTCGTTGGGCCGCCTCAATTTGCAGGGTTGCTCGACGGGCCATTAGCTGGCCTAAGTTGTTTGTAGCAATTTCCAGTTCTCTTTGGAGTTCTGTAAACTGTCGACTTAACGTGGCTATTTCATCAATGTCAATGTTTAAATCTTCCAGGGTTCTCGATAGGGCCAATTCCTGGGAGGCCAATACATCAATCTCGCTCAGTACTTCCTGCTCGGCAAGTCGTCCTTCTCTAGTTAGAAGATTTAATATATTTTCTCTCTGATCGTTCAAAACTTGTATCTCTGGGCTATTGTCTGTATAAATGCTGGAAGCCTCAGCAATTTGATTGTCTAGGGCCAGGAGATCTGCTATCAGATTTTGATAACGACCATTATCACTGAGGGCAGGCGAAACAGCCGTTTCGATGGAACTGGTAGCTAATTCCGTTTTTAAACTTTCATAGAGGTCAAGCTTTTGCTCAAGCTCAATCAGAATATCGAGATACTGATTTTCAAAGTTGCTGACCTGTCCAGAAACATTTCCGCCTTTACTTTCTATGGAAAGAAAATTAAAAGTTTGCTGCAGGTTTTGAATCTGGTTCTCAAAGCCTCTAACCTCTTGTCTCAAATCAGGAATCTTGCTGTCAAGGAAATCTAATCCCTGCTGAATATTCCGCTGTCTGGAGCTCAATCCATAATCCAAGAAAGTTTGAGCCGCTAAATCAGCAATATATTTAGCATTTGACTCTGATTCGCTGCTATATATGGCCTGAACAATGTCAGATTCTGGAAAACCTTCTACACTAAGATTGCTATTAATGATGGTATAACACTGTCGCTGGAGTTCCTCTTCTTGAAGAGTATCAGCAGAACCGGAAACCGGGGGAGTACAGTCTTCCATGCCCTGTGCTCGGACTTCGCTGACTAAAGGGTCGAGAACTCCAGGGCTTGTTAGAATTTGAATCTGATCTTCTAGACTTAGGGAAGTTTCCTGTTCAATCAGGGGATCTCCCAAAACTTCTGATTCAACACTTAAGGGTTGAATTAAAAAATCAAAACTGGCTGAATAAATGGCAGGATTTGTATAAGCTCGTAACCCTGCTGCTCCCCCCACAGCAGCAGTAATACCTGCAATTAAAACAGCTCTACGCTTTAGGGTCTCAAGAATAACTCCTAAATTAATGCCCCCCTCAGAAGCTCCGTCTAGGCTCGACGGGAGAGTAATGTTTGAATTAGATGGTTGAATTTGTGCTGTCATTCCCTGATTCCTCCATAAAGATAGGTGGTCCTTGCGGTTAATCAAAAATATTTAGTAATCTGAAGGGCGCTCCCAGAATAAAGAGCAGGTCAGCTATGGGACCAGCAACGGTTCCCAGGCCATCAGAAAAGTTAGCGACCCCTGAGGTGCCCACAATAATGATGTCGTTATTCTGCAGAGCAGGGTTATTCTCTTCATTGATTCCCTGGGCAAAATCAACCGCAATTTCCCTTTGAGTTACGGTACCATCGGGATTAAGGCGCACCAGGCCAACGCTGTCGGTTCTTGCCCGGTCATTAAATCCCCCACCGGCTAAAATTCCCTGGTTCAGCGGGGTATTGGGGGGTACTTCAACGGTCCCAGTGCGTTGAACTTCTCCGACCAGATTGATTTGAATGGTATTTGGGGAAAAACTAGCCGATGCAGTTTGAGCCGCTTCTGATGGTAGAGCCTGGGCCGTAGAGGTGGGGATAAAAACCGTATCCCCTTCCTGTAAAATTGCATTTTGCTCAAGGTCGCCAGAGGATAACAAATCCCAGAGATTGACGGTAAAAGATTCCTTTCCACCAGAACGGGTTGTTCGCCGTACCTGAATTTGACGAATATTGGCTTTAGGTTTAATGCCACCGGCTACCTGAATGGCATCTGACACTGTGACCAGGGAACCAGAGCCGCCTTCACCGCCGGGTACCCCAGCATCCCCTGTGCGGGTGGAACCACCCCGCAAACGATAGGGGCCGGGCCGGAAGACTTCTCCCGCCACAGCAATGTTAATAGGTTCGTTAGTGTCGGCGTAAAAGTTGGCGTCGGCTAATAGTGCCCCTTCCTCCAAAGGCACTAATGTTGATGGAATGAAGATACTGTCTCCATCCCGCAAAATTACATCCTGGCTCAAATCCCCGGTGTTGAGCAGGTGCCACAGATTAGTAGTAATGGTTTCAACTCGGTATCCCTGCTGGCGGCGAATCTGAACGTTGCGCAAATCTGCACTTTGGGTAATGCCACCTGCATTCTGTAAAAGCTGGGTGAGTTTAGGATAGGCCGTCCCTTGAATGTCAAGGGAATAGGAACCAGGACTGTTAATCTCTCCAGCTATTCCAACGACAAGAGGTCGACGACTGACAATGTTGAGGGTAACAATGGGACGCCGCAGCAACTGGCCATATTGGGCAGAAATTAGTTCTGTTGCTTCACTAACGGTCAAGCCCTCTACCCTCACGGGACCTACCCCGGCAAGATTGACATACCCGTTAACTTGTATCTCGTATTCTCCGCTATAGTTTGGGGCCTGAAACAGATCAACCCTGATTTGATCGCCAATGCCCAGAACATAGGGGTCTTCGCCCAGAAGCGGCGAAACAATTGGTCGTGTTTCGCCTGGGGTATCTACAAAATTACTGGCACCAGGTTCTCCAGGGGAGGCAGAAGCAGGGGTGGTGGTAGAAGAACCTGGCATTGTCTGGGCATACCCCCGGCGGGGTAGGAGGTGATCCCAACCACACAAAGCAGTGGAGATAACCAGCAGCCAGGCTATCCGCACTACTGAATTTGATGACCAGGAGGATGAAGGCATAGATTCTTAAACTCCTTGGAGATACTAAACACCTGAGTTCTCTTCACTATTCAGGTCTCATGGAGTAATTCCGTACGATTTTCCTGGCCCCAGGCAAATTCCGGTAAGTCTTTTCGGGAATTTTGCAAAGGTACCTAAAGTAACAAGGTTAGGTAAAATCACTGGGTTATTAGGGTCTAACATAAGCTGTTATGTGTTTCTACTGATTAGTGAGTGGCTATTCCCTTGTGATCATTATCCGCAAGGGGTATGTTGTTTTCCAACACCAGGGTCCAGGGTCTTCCTTGAGCACTGATCTCAAGTCATAAACCATGAGCAGCATTTACCCTCACAGCCTCAGGGGCAGTCGCATGAACTGGACTTAGGCTACCTAAAGTAAAAATCTTCTAGATTAGGTTCTGGGCTCGAAGGGGCATTCCTTCAACCTCAAGAGCCTGAATGTTCATGAAAAACTTTTTGTATTTTTGAGTGAGCATTAAATGAGCTAGTATAAATCCACTATCCAGCCTTTTCTTGTGTAATTGAAGGAACTTATCTGTAATTGACAAATCCTATTGGGGCGTCTACCAGCTGTTGTCCTTATAGCCCTTGGGATCATGTCAAAAAAGCAAACTCATACTTGCGAGCAAATTCTTGGGTTTCCCATCTCTTCTGACTCATTTGTTGACCAAATTGGCATCATCGTTGATTGGGGCCAGGAAAAACTGAGTAGATTTGTCTGCGTGGCCAATGTGCATATGCTGATGGAAGCTTACTGGAATCCATCTTTTGCTGAAGTGCTTCACAGTGCTGATCTGCTGACCCCAGACGGCATGCCTCTGGTGTGGATGATGAATCTTCTGAGGCGTCGTCCCCATGACCGTGTAGCAGGGATGGAAATACTTCGTGCTGTTTGTCAACGGGCATCAAATTCGGGAGTAAAAGTATATTTTTTAGGCACCGATGCGCCTACCCTGAACAAAATGCGTCAGCGGTTGAATGGGGAATTCCCAAAACTGAAAATTGCCGGGATGTCTCCCTTACCGTTTCGGCCCTTGTCTTCGGAGGAAGATGCGACAGTGGTCCAAGCTATTAATGACAGCAGAGCAGGTATTGTTTTCCTTGCCCTCGGTTGCCCTAAGCAAGAGATTTGGATGCATCAGCATAAAGGAAAAATTAATGCGGTCATGATTGGCCTGGGCGGAGTTTTCCCTATCTATGCAGGCATCATCAAACATGCTCCGCAGTGGGTTCGCTCTTCTGGTCTGGAATGGCTGTACCGGCTTAAGCAAGAACCTTTACGCCTTTGGAAGCGGTATTACAGTACTATCCCTCCATTCATACTTCTATCGTTTAAACAAATATTGTTGAGACAATTTGGTCGTTCAGATGATCAGAAGTGGGATAGACGAGAGGTATAAATTCCTTTTGTAAGGTAGCGAGCCTAAATGAAATAGGCTTCAGCCACGGTGGGGAGGGTTATTTGGATGCCTGGGCTAGAAAATTCTATGATTTTATCTTCCTAGGCTTTTTGCAATGGTCTTTCTGGAGATTGTCACTTATCCATGCAAAATTCCTTTCTCATTATTCACCAGTTTTTCCGGAAACCCAATTCTTATCTTGAATAGAGAAATAAGGAGACCTGTTGTTTCCAAAAATAATCTTTAACGATCAATGCAAAACTCCTTCGACAATGGTTAGAATACTTTGACTTTTATTTGTTTATAGCTGCTTGAAATTAAGCGATCTCATCTCAAAAAAGGATGACAGTACAGGTTAGCGCAGACTGATCTGGTTTAGATTCGAGGGGCTTCGATGGTCTACATGATCTCAGTCTCTCCTCCATGGCTCCCCAACCTCTTTTAGGGGAAGAGTCATTTTATAGAACAGTTATCCTTCATGAGCGCAAACATTCGGTTTTTCCATTCACGTTATTTTCAGCTTCATTTTTTTCTATGACAACTCCTAAGAAGTGTTTGATTACCGGTATCACAGGCCAGGATGGATCTTACCTGAGTGAACTACTCCTTGAAAAAGGCTATGAAGTTCACGGCATAGTCAGGCGTACCTCGACTATTAATACTGATCGCATTGACCACCTTTATGAAGATCCCCACAGCAACACGGCCAAGCTCTTCCTGCATTACGGCGATTTAACCGACGGCACAACCCTACGGCGCATATTGGAGGAGGTTCAGCCCATCGAAATTTATAATCTGGGGGCTCAATCCCACGTTAGAGTAAGCTTTGACTCTCCAGAGTACACCGTAGATGCGGTTGGCATGGGTACGCTAAGGTTGCTAGAGGCCATCCGGGACTATCGTCAACGTACGGGCATTGAAGTCCGTTACTACCAGGCCGGATCTTCTGAAATGTTTGGGAAAGTGAAAGAAATTCCCCAGTCAGAAGCGACTCCTTTCTACCCCCGTAGCCCTTATGCCTGTGCGAAGGTTTATGCCCACTGGCAGACGGTAAACCACAGAGAATCCTACGGGATGTTTGCCTGCAACGGCATTTTGTTCAACCATGAATCCCCTCGCCGGGGGGAAACTTTCGTAACCCGGAAAATTACCCGTGCCGTAGCCCGAATTGTGGCTGGTCAACAGAAGAAACTCTTCATGGGGAACCTGGATGCCAAGCGAGACTGGGGGTACGCCAAAGATTACGTTCGGGCGATGTGGCTCATGCTGCAGCAGGATGCGCCGGATGACTATGTGATCGCTACGGGAGAAACCCATTCTGTTCGCGAATTTCTAGACATTGCTTTTAGGCATGTCAATCTCAATTGGGAAGACTATGTCGCCTTTGATGAACGCTATCTGCGCCCAGCGGAAGTGGATTTACTAATAGGGGATCCGAGCAAATCTAAGGCCAAGCTGGGCTGGGAGCCCTCGGTCACCTTTGAGGAACTGGTCAAGTTGATGATGGACGCCGACCTGCAGGTGCTGGGGTTGGTGCCGTTGAATGGCAATGCCACCAAAAGCACCATCGATAAAGCAACCCTGAGAATTGCTGGTGAAGGCGGCATTGGTATTAACTAAGCCTAGTTATTCTGAAATATCTAAGAAACTTAGCCCTATGGATACCTCCTCTAAACGTTATGTGCTGAGCACCGATGTCTGGTTAGCAGCGCCCTACTAGAGGCCGTTGACCATTCGAGAAAAGGTTTTGCCCTTTAATCGCTACCTGTACCTGTAAAGGTACAGGCAACATTTTATTTATCTCTTATCGCTGGTTTTTTTATGACAAATAAAGCATCTTACCACTTCCTTAACTATCCGTTAATGAAGTCATTCGATTTTCATTCATTTCAGACTAAATCTCCATTTCCTTGGTCAAATATACATGGAGTATTGACGGGAGAAGGCTTTCATTCTCTATGGGAAAGTTTTCCATCTCTAGAGCTATTTGAGCATCATCTGAATATTAAGAGATTGCATGGACAACGACCCCATAACCGCTATTATTTAGCTTATGAGAGTTCAATTTATCATAAAGAAAACTCCCAAAAAGGCACCATACAATTGAATGAACTTCCTCTGCCCTGGCAAAGTTTCCTGCATGAATTAGAATCAAACTCGGATTTTAGAAGATTTATCAAAAAAGCCTTAAACGTCTCTGAGTACACAGTTCGATATGCCTGGCATGTAGGTTTTGAGAACTGCGAAGTTTCCCCTCATGTTGATGCAACTGAAAAAATAGGAACACACATTTTTTATTTTAATACCGAAAATGACTGGGATGTTGACTGGGGTGGTTCAACACTAGTTTTAGATGAAATGAAGGTGAATCGTTTAAATCCTGATTTTGAAGATTTTTCGATAGCCATTCCTACAAAAATACTGGATAATCATAGCTTCCTTTTTAAGAATACTCCCACGGCATGGCATGGGGTAAGACCACTTGACTGTCCTCCAGAAAAATATCGCCGCCTCTTCAATGTAATTTTTGAGTTTCCCACGAATTCTTAATGTGTTATCCCTGCTGGGGAAAAACAGTGCGATTGATTTCGGAGAAAAAATGTCGATGATTACGTAATCCACAATGAAAGACTAGATGCAACCTCTAATCCTCCGGTACTGAAACAGTCTATAAATGATGAGAAATAAACCTTTCTCTTAGCCCTCGTAAGATACTGTGAAGAAAATGGTTTGAACCTTATTTATATTCGAATGTCACTGATTTAAGGCTGGTGGGCAGTGCCCACCCTACGGCGGATCAAGGGTTTCGGCGAACTGCGATGGTTGATTTCCGCTTATTTCAGTGCCATTCATTTATATTCATGGTCCAGTTTGGGAGAAGGTTGCAGAGGAGTGCATCCCACTTTTGCAAATACCACTCTAAAGGGAATGTCATTCTGAGCGAAGCGAAGAATCTTAGTCCAGGGCCTCTGCCAGAGATCCTTCACTGCACTCCGTTTCGTTCAGGATGACAAACGTGGGATGCGCCCGTTGCAGAGGAATGACACTTAATTAAGACTGGTCACCCTACATTGGCAGGGATATAATTTTTATGATTTGAGTTTTAAGAGGAATTTCACAAGGCCATTTAGCAGATTTACTAAGGAGATTTATGAGTTCTAAAAATAAGGAAAAATATTCCCCTAATGCATTTCGCTTAGAAAAAATTCCTATTCATAGGGATGAAAGTATTAGGTTTTCTATGCCAGAAAGCGAAATGCGTCATCCACGTACTTTAATTCGGCGCATGTGGTCAGATTTGCTGTCCTCCAGAAGCCTCTCGTTACAACTTTTAAAGCGGGACATTTCATCCCAGTATCGCCAATCAATATTGGGATTTTTATGGGCTTTTATTCCCCCCATTATTACCGCCGTTGGTTTTACGTTTGCCTCTAATGCTAAGGTGCTAAATATCGGAGAAACCGATATTCCTTATCCAGCCTACGTTATGCTCAGCACCACCCTTTGGCAGGTCTTTGCTGAGGCTTTGACGATTCCTGTAGGAAAATTTGCCTCGGGAAAATCGATGTTATCCAGGGTTAATTTCCCTAGGGAAGCTTTGATTCTTGCCAGTGTAGGACAAGTCTTGTTTAATTTCTTAATAAAACTGGTTTTGATTGTCTCTTTATTTATTTGGTTTCAAATGGCGGTTCCCTTTAGTGCCATTCTTAGCCTTCTTCCCTTACTGCATTTGATCCTATTGGGTACTTGCTTTGGCATGTTAATTGCTCCCCTCGCAGCTCTTTATAGTGACTTGCAAAAAGCTTTGCCTCTCTTCGTTGGAGTTTGGCTGTTTTTGACTCCGGTCGTTTTTCCAGTTCCAAATAAAGAAGGATTTTTTGGGTTTTTGGTAAATTTAAATCCTGTCACCCCTATTCTTGTAACAACTCGTGAATTGGCAACAACCGGGGTAGTTTCTAACCCAACTAGCTTTTGGATCGCTAGTCTGTTTACTTTTATTGGTCTTTTGGTTGCTTGGCCACTGTATCGCCTTGCTATTCCTTATATCGTCGAGAGATTCAGTTCTTAACTAAAACCAGTAGTTTTCTTATTTCGTACTATGCACGATTATTTACCAAAAGATGTAGTTTTATCCGTTAATGGAATCTCAAAAAAGTTTTGTAGAGATCTTAAGCGCTCTTTAGTTTATGGTTTAGCCGACATTGGCCAAGAAATGCTTGGAATCCGTGGCAACAAGAATGCACATCTTAGAAAAAAGGAATTCTGGGCACTGCGAGATGTTACCTTTCAGGTAAAACAAGGAGAAGCTCTTGGTTTAATTGGTAAAAACGGTAGTGGAAAATCGACATTGCTTCGAATAATTTCTAGCCTCGTAAAACCTGATGTAGGTCATGTAGCCGTAAAAGGTCGGCTTGCCCCACTAATTGCTTTAGGGGCAGGGTTTAGTCCAGTACTGACAGGGCGAGAAAATATTTACGCCAACATGTCTATTTTAGGATTAAAGAAATCTGAAATAGACGATAGGTTTGATGACGTTGTTAAATTTTCTGAAATTGGCGATGCCATTGATTCTCCTGTACAGACCTACAGCTCTGGGATGGCAGCCAGGCTGGGGTTTTCCAGTGCAATTTTTACAGAACCGGATATCCTACTTATTGACGAGGTTTTAGCAGTAGGAGACGCTAGATTTAGAGCCAGATGCTACCAAAAGTTGGCCCAGCTAAGATCAAATGGAACTACCTTCATTTTAGTGTCCCACAGCTCTCCTTCCATCATTTCGGTTTGCGAAAGAGCTATTTATCTATCTCAAGGTATGCTAATAGATGATGGCAAAGCGGTAGCTGTTGTCGATAAGTATGAGCAAGAGCTCTTTTCCCAAGATAATGTTGAAGAAGAAAATGTATTAGTTAGACCGAAGGGTGATATTTCTCCTGAATTATTTATTAATTCTATTAAGTGGAAGAATTCGGAAGAAAGAGTCATTTCTAGACCTGTTACGGGCCATGAAGTCGCCCTGGAATTTGAAGTCGAATCAAGCAATGATATTTCAGACCTTAACCTGACCTTGCTAATTAGGGATCTAAGGAGAGGAGAAGTTGTTCTACACTTTCGTTCAGATCAGGAAGGCATGATTTTCTCTGTTGGAAAAGGAAAATATATTGTTAGAATTGAAATGCCAATATTTTCTTTTGTGGAGGGACAATACACAATGAAAATAACGTTGAATGGGCCTAAAAACTATATTTATGACTTTATTGAAAGTTATGTCTTCACCGTCGAAAAGCAGCCTGAACTATTCCTGGTAGAGTCCAGATTTTTCCAGGAGAGGAACTGGAAAGTTATTCCTGCTTAGTCATTGCTTGAGCTCATATAATACCCAACCATTATTTTGAAATGCTCCCGATGAATAATCAATGTTGGTTCTGGAGGAGCAAGTCTACTAGAGAGAAAAGTAGCCATATTCTCTTTAGAAAAGAGCTCCGCATCTAATAAGCAATCGAAGCAATCATTGGGTAGTATTCTCAAGCCTAAGTTTATCTAAAAGTATTAGGTCCTTGTCATATATGTTGATTTCGTCTAACCATTCCATATCCGTAACAAACTTTATCGAGTTTCTAAATCTTGAGGCAAATGCGATTCATCAGGCTGCTCAAAGGCTCGATACTTCCGAAATTGCTCGATCCCTAAATCTTTTAAACCATTGCCAAGGTACAATAGTCATCTCTGGAGTTGGCAAATCTGGAATAGTTGCTAAAAAGATTGCCGCTACATTAACTAGCATTGGCACGGCTGCCGTTTTCTTGCATCCTTGTGACGCTTTACACGGGGATCTCGGCATAGTCACCTCAGCAGACGTAGCTTTACTCCTGAGTAACAGTGGTGAAACTCAGGAACTTGTGGAAATGGTGCCGCATTTGAAGCGGCGGCAGGTTCCGATTCTTGCAGTTTTAGGAAATCTTAAATCTACTTTAGCTAAACAGGCTGACGTAATTTTAGATGCAACAGTAGACCGCGAGGTTTGCCCCCTTAACCTTGCACCGACTACCAGCACTACCGTCGCTTTAGCCATAGGAGATGCCTTAGCCATGGCACTCATGCAGGCTCGCGGCATTACCCCGGAAGATTTTGCTGTAAACCATCCCGCCGGACGCCTGGGTAAGCGTTTAACTCTGAAGGTTGGAGACCTAATGCTGGGTGGGCTTGAACATCCATTTTTAAACCCATCGGCTACCTGGGTAGAAGTCGTGAGTTCTATAACCCACGGAGGGGCAGGAGCCGTAAATATCGTAGATTCAAACCATCAACTGTTAGGTTTAATTACCGATGGCGACCTGCGCCGCTGGATGCAGAAGTTTCTATCACATAACCTAGAGACTTTGACCGCAGAAAAGATTATGACTCAAGACCCGGTCGTTGTCACAACTGACACTTTAGCCTATGACGCCCTGAAGTTGATGGAAAATCGCCAGTCGCAAATTTCGGTTCTCCCTGTAGTAGACCAAACCAACCACGCTATTGGCCTGATTCGTTTGCATGACCTTTTAAGAAATGGTCTGTAGATTCAAATTTCTGAATTAAGCTGGCCAGGGGCACCCACACTACGACTCGCCGCGATTTTCGGGGAAGCCTTTAGCCAAAGTTAGCAACCTTTCAATGGTTCAACGGGGCTACGAAGCTACAAGCTCTTTCGATGGTTTTGCAAAGGTTGTCGTCGCTACTGATAATAATCAGATTGCAGACTTTGTGAAGCAATTTGGTGGAGAGGTTGAAATGACCCACCCCAACCCCAGTACCGGGACTGACAGGGTAGCTGAAAGATACCCCAAAATGTCTGTAGTAGTGAATAGGGGGCAACCGGTTGTGACCGCCTTTATACTCGAACAGGTGGTTGGCCATTATATGAAAGAGATAAAAATGGCCATGAAAAGCTGAGCTAGAAGTTAGGGCTATTGTGTTATTTTGCCAATCCTGATCATTCCTGGGAGCGAGGACTAAACGAACATACGAATTTTCTGCGTTTGCCTACTTGGTATGTAAAGATATTTCAAGCCAACAATATGGACTACTTCCAAAAGCTTAAAGTATTAAACTTAACCATTGATTATCCAAGAGAAAATAATTATGCCTCTTCAATTGAAGAGGCCATCCATGCCTGTCTCAATCCTCCTTTAGATGCAATTGAAACTGGCCAAGCAATTGCTTTACCCAATGGTTCTTTTGATATTAAATTTGTACTAGAACAACTTCCTCCTAATTGGGAGCCAGATCTCATTTCTATAAGCTCATCTTTAGTTTTTGCAAAAAATCCGCCGTTGCCAAAGGGTTTAGAGAATGTCAAATGCTCAACAGCTATGAAGTTGACTGATAGTCACCATACCCATAGACCGATTCAAAAGCTCATTGAATTCTCAAAGTCAGTCGGATGTCAGTATCATTGGACAACCTATAACCGCCAACATGTTCACTTCTATCGAGAAGCTGGCTTGCAAAATGTATTTTGGATGCCAGGTTCAATAAACGTACGTCCCTGGATGGTAAAGCCAGCATCAGACACTCCAAAGAAGTATGAATTTCTGTTTTTAGGGAATAGTAGCAATTCCCATCCTTATCGAAGCAGACTGTTAAGCTTTTTGAAAAACTCTAATATTAATATTTCAATCAAACAACTTCCTTTTGAAGACTCTATGTATGCTTATGCTGAATCTGAAATAGTCTTCAACTGTAGTCTTAATGGGGACCTTAATCGCCGCGTCTATGAAACATTAATGGCTGGCGGCTTTTTGCTAACCGATAGATTAAGTCCAGAAGCAGGTTTATCTGTTCTATTTAAAGAAGGTGAGCATTTTGATGCTTATGGTTCTGAGAATGAACTGCTTGAAAAAGCCAAGTATTATCTAAATAATCCAAGAGAAGCACGTTCAATTGCACGTAATGGACATGATAAATTGATGTCTTGCTATACTCCTGAAATTCTGCGTGAACAATTTTACGGATACGTAGTAGAAGGTAAGTCTATACCAGATATATTCCTGGTAAATGAAGATTCAAGATGTCAAGCTCTTATTTCTCCTCATAAAGAGACAAATACGTCATTGGTTGACAGAATCAAAGTCTACGAACTATTTCAAGCTATACATCGATTGAATCCTTATTTAAAAATCCTTCATTATTATGGTGAAAATCAAGTCATCGCTTCAGACTTAAAGGACTTACCAAGAATTCAAATCATATCTACAAATTCTTTTGATGGGTTACTTCAGCAAACTGAAGAGTTTCATATTCTAGCTGTTGACGCCCCAGCTCCTCAGGACAGCTTAAATTATTTGTTGCACAAGGCAGAACATTTCGTCACAAAGTTCGACCTCATTATTTTAATTGGAAAGTTGAGAAAAGATTATAAGATTCAGACTAAATTAAAGAAGCTGAAAGTGATTCCGGCCACTCTTCAGGAGTCAGGAGATGAAATATATTTAGTCTACAGAAAAACATTCAGCACAAATCAGAAAATTACTTCACTCCAGCTACCCTTCGAAGACAATGATGGCATAATGAAAAAAATAGCCAGAAAAATCAAATTCTTTGTTAAACACTTAACCAAAAAATAAGATTATATATTATTTTTTCTCATTTTTTGAGTTCTTACTAAAAAAGTAGTACATATAAAAATACAAAAGTAAATGAGCAGATTACTATCGGTGGAGGTAACTATGTGGTAGCTGTGATAACCCAAAATCTAACCCAGGTCCCTGATAATCTTTTAGCCTATGATGCTTTGAATATGATGAAAAATCGACCAAGGAGTAAATTATCAAGCATTAAAAGCCTCTGTATAAAGAGGTATCAACGTAAGGCGAAAAGTATTTATGTCTATAGCCGCTTGTCACCCTCCAAGGTGATGCCCTTGCTCCCAGAGGGAGCAAGCCCATTACTGACGTAACTTGTCTCGGTTTAAGTTGATACCCCTGTATAAAGCATTGATCAGTCAAGCTTGATTCTTATTTTGCCGTCTAAGTTTTTTATGAAAATTCTTGCTGTTATTCCAGCCCGCTATAATTCATCACGCTTTCCGGGCAAGCCATTGGTGAAGATCGGTGATCGCCCCATGGTGCAAAAGGTTTACGAAGCGGCTCAAGCGTGCCCAGCCTTTACTAAAGTTGTGGTAGCTACCGATAGTAAACTCATTGCTGAATGTGTCCGGAGCTTCGGCGGCTCGGTAGAAATGACTCATAGCGATCACGAAACTGGCACCGACCGGGTGGCGGAGGTGGCCGAGCGATATCCTGATATGGATGCCATTGCTAACGTTCAGGGGGATCAGCCTTTTGCTACTCCTGAAATGTTAACTCAGTTGGTTGCCCCTTATCTGGCCGGAGAGCGCCCTGATATGACCACCCTGGCCTGCCCATTAGATAGTACCAGTGGATACAGTGACCCCAACGTGGTTAAAGTAATCTGTGATCGCCATAACCGGGCGCTGTATTTTTCACGATCGCCCATTCCCTACTATCGCAAATCTATTCCTGCACCGGTTTACCACCACCTGGGTCTCTATGCCTTCCGGCGCGATTTCTTGGCCCAGTACGCCCAACTAGAACCTACCCCACTAGAGCAATGCGAAGCCCTGGAACAATTGCGGGTGTTGGAACATGGTTATCGGATTGTGGTTTGTTATATCACTGCCTCTATTCTTGAAATCAATACCCCAGACGATTTAGTTAAAGCAGAGACCCTTATTCAAACGGTGTAACCCTATGACCTTAGTATCTGTAACTCCAGATTTGACCATTGGCAACGACTGCCCCCTGGCGTTAATCGCTGGCCCCTGCGTCATTGAAACTGAGGATTTCACCCTAAAAATGGCGGACGAAATTCGTAAGGTTACCGACCGCCTGGGTATCTCACTTATCTTTAAGTCGTCCTTTGACAAAGCCAACCGCACTTCTATTAGTTCCTTTCGGGGGCAACCGATGGAGCAAGGGTTGGAGATTTTGCAAAAAGTTAAAGACAAAGTCGGGGTTCCGGTTTTAACCGACATCCATGAAAGCCATCAGGCCTCTACTGTCGCGGAGGTCGTAGATGTGTTGCAGATACCAGCATTTCTCTGTCGTCAGACGGATTTGCTGCTGGCAGCAGCGGCAACTGGCCGAGTAGTCAATGTTAAAAAAGGACAATTCTTAGCCCCCTGGGATATGAAAAATGTAGTGCGTAAGCTCGAATCTGGGGGAACTAATCGCATTCTTCTGACTGAACGCGGCACCAGCTTTGGCTATAACGCCCTGGTCGTAGATTTTCGTTCGCTGCCTCAAATGAAAGAACTTGGTTATCCAATTGTGTTCGATGCAACCCACAGCGTTCAAATGCCTGGTGGACAGGGTAATAAATCAGGTGGACAGCGGCAATTTGTTCCACACCTTGCCAGAGCGGCTACAGCTGTTGGCATTGACGCTTTATTTATGGAAGTACATGAGAATCCCGATATGGCCCCCAGTGACGGACCAAATATGATTCCTTTAAGTCAGCTAGAAAACCTTCTCAAACAAATAGTTAGCGTTCACCAAACTGTAAACTCTAAAAGCATAACATGGGCCTAAAACTAGCGACGAAGTCAGGGAATGTCCGATCCCCTTAGTTGCATGTTTTGTTCTATAAACCTTTTATATCAGCAGTAAAGAGGTAAATACATTTTATATCTTAAGTAGTTGAGAAGTTTTGCAGTACGTAAAGTTAGTAATTAACTAGTTTCTAGTTTGGAGATAGTTCATGGGCTCTGATTTACCTGTACGGGTATTTATCGGTTCTGGAGAGGCAAGCTTATTAGAGAGAAAAGTTTTAATTTATTCCCTACGAAAACATACAAGTAGGAAATTGGATATATACACGTTTAACGGTACCCATAATTCCATAGAAATCAACGACTCAGTTCCCGTCCTTGCCCCTTTACCCTTGCATTTGAAGTACAGAAATATTACTGAATTTACCCTTTACCGCTTTATAATTCCAGAAATATGCCAGTATCAGGGGCACGCTATTTACCTTGATTCAGACATAATCTGTCTTAAGGATATAGGTAAACTCTTTGATTTACCCTTGGAAGGAAAGAACTTTTTAGCTAGACCCAATGCGTATGACAAAGTAGATTCTCATCTATGGGCGCTCAGTGTTATGTTAATTGACTGTAGTAGATGTAATTTTGATCTGGAAACCTACTATCAGGAAATTGATAAGCAGCTATATAGCTATACTGATTTTTCATGTATGAGCGAAAAGTTTCGACAATACCACCCTTTCAAGATTGGTGAGTTGGATGAAAAATGGAACACCTTTGACTATTGGGATAATAGTACTAACCTGATTCACTATACTGATTTAGGAATGCAGCCCTGGAAATATCCTAATCATCCTTACGGAGAACTCTGGTTTTCTTATTTCCAGGAAGCTCGTGATGCTGGCTATATTACCGATAGGGATATTGAACTTAGCTTCGCACGTACCTATGTACGAACTAATCTCTTAGAAGGTAATTCACCAGGATTAAAGAACCGAAATAGTTTAGCCAAGAAAGCAAAGACTAGACTTAAGAAAGCTCTGCAAAATTTAAAGTAGAATGAAACCTATTGTAAAGAGACTTGTGGGTTGTACAGGTAGTATACAACTCACAACAGCGGTTACTGTGTTAAGGCATCGAGAGTCGTCTGATTTTGAATACCAAAACTATTTGGTTATCTATAATCTATCATCTTCTAATATTCATACTTTTGTTCAGACGATTACTGATATGGCCAAGCTACTCCTGCCTTGGGAGAAGATCACCTTTTTGTCAGAAGAAAATTTGTATGAACTCAAGGAGTTTCAGAAGTATAATAGTTTTAGTCACTTCATATCGAGAGTATGCGCACTAACCGGTCTTAAAGACCCAGACGAACTTTATCTGAATTTAGACTGGCTTTCCGGGAACGAGTTACTTAGTCGCTGCTATCCTTCAACTTACAAAATTTGCTATGGAGATGGTATAGGCATTTACACTTCTAAAAGTTCTAAGGTATTTGCACCCCAGAAATCCAGGCTAAAAGTCAGCTTAAACGTGGCAGGTATTATTTACGGTTTTAGTCAATTAAAATCTCAAGTTTTGGCCTGCTTTCAGAAGCCATCTCTCCTTGAGGATATTGAGTTCAATAAAGGATTTTTTAGCTATCCTGATGCCTTTGGGGAAGTTCCTGATTTCACCTTTGAAGTATTGAAAAGAGAGCAATATCTTCAAACTTTCTTGAAATTAAAAAACCTAGTTGAGAATTCACCTGAGAACTACTTATTTTCGAAACTGAGCGATTACTCTGATATTGCCATCTTATTAACATCAAATTTCTCGGAAATCAAACGTATGCATCTCAGAGATGAGATAGAAGCCTATGTACAATTTATAGGTGGGTCTAATCTGTCTAATGAGTCATTGATTTATTTAAAGCCACATCCTCGTGATTCTAAAGAAAAGATTGAGGCACTCAGGCTTGAGTTACTTAAGCACTATGCGGAAGTTATACCATTAGTTTCCCCTGGATTCTTTTGTTTACCATTTGAAGTTATTTTCTCTACGTTTTTTGTACAGACAGATGGAACAATAAAGTATCCAGTCAAAGTATTCTCTGTAAGCTCTGCTTGCGTTTCTTTCCCATGGCTTTTTAAGGTCCCCTGTGACATTGGGTTTGGTAGCACAATAACAAAGAAATATTTTAACCAAGATTTTATCACTTCGAGATTGGAGCATGAGAAACAATTGTTAAACATGATGAATTCTAGTGCCTTATAATAAGGTTTTCTCATAATTCAGACCTAGCATTAGGCTAAAGCTATCTCTCGGGCTGAAAATATGGTCTAAACGTTCTATATCAAGCTAATACAGGTAATGCCTGTAGGATATCGCTAAGGCCATTTAATTCTAGGGCTATCGATCGCGCTAGTGGTCAATTGTTCACCTCTCTTAGACCTTTTAAAGTTGTTCGGAAAGCTAATTAGCATTATCACTAGAATTTCTCTATGATTTACTGAGCTTTAATCAATCAGTTTCTTATTTTGAGATTATGTCTAAAATTAAGATAAAGAATATGAATAAGACTCAAAAAATGCCAAAACTATTACATATATTCCCCTCAACTGAAAAAGGTGGAGCTGAGTCTTATAGTCTTAAGGTAACTAGCAGAGCTGCGCACCAAGGATGGAATGTCCATGTTGCTTTTCCCCAAGCTGAATCTACAGAATTATTAAAGCAACAGTTTGAGGAAAATGACATCCACTATCACCCTTTGGAGATAACCGAAGAAAAACCTGGCAAGGTCAGAATAGGTCAGATATTCTTACCAAGATTTCTTCGCACACTATTTTTAATTTTAAAAATTAAACCTGATGTTATTGCTATAAATGTCACTTTTCCACCTTTTTGTTTTCCCAGCATTATGGCTTGCGCTTTTTTTGCTATACCAACTTGTGTAGTATTTCATCTAATTCCTGAAAAATTCAATCTAAGTTCTAGACAGTTGAAAAGCTATTCTTGGGCACGACAAAGAAATCAAAACTGGGTAGCGGTTTCTCAGCAAAATCGACAACTTATTGCGGCAACCTTTCATTGCTCTTTAGATGATATTCAATGCATTTATACAGGAGCAAATATTCCCACAATATCTGTTGCAGATAAAGACATTAAAATAGCAAGAGAAAGTCTCCGGCAAAACTTAAATCTACCTCCCGATAGTTGCATTTTGCTGTCTGTAGGCCGTTTAGATTCTCAAAAAGGCTATTTAGATTTAATTCCGACTATTCCTCACCTCTTAAAAGATTTTCCAAATATTTATTTCTTGTGGGCTGGTGATGGAGAACAAAAGCCTAAATTAATTAACAAATTGAAGGAATATGGGATTCAGGAAAGAGTACATTTCTTAGGTTTTCGCTCTGATATTCCTGATCTCTTAATGGCGGCTGATTTGTTTGTCTTCCCTAGTCATTATGAAGGTCTACCTTTTGCAGTACTGGAGGCTATGGCCTATAAGCTACCAGTTGTTTCATCTGATGCTTCAGGTATACCGGAAGTCATAAAGGACTCGATACATGGGGTGCTTTTTAAGTCTAAAGATAGTTGTGATCTGCTTGAGAAAATCCGGTGGGCTTTGCGTAATTTGAATACAATGCAAGAAATGGCTCAGGAAGCTCAAGCCAGAGTAGGCGATTTTTCAGAGCACAAGATGGTTGAACAGACTTTAAAAATGTATATAGATATATACGCCAAGCACAACAGACCAAAAATTGAAGAATTAGTGAGTAATTAAAATCATCGAGATATTATAGTTTTGCTTGCAGCAAATTTTACTTGAAATACAAATAAATACAAGGCAATCTCATAATACAAGCAATATTTATTTAGTCTTGAATTATTATGGTTTGATTTGATGGCGATGCGAACTCTGGTCTTAACAAGGTTTGAACCCTATCCTCCCATAGGAGGAGCCCCCCTTCGAAATTGGCAAAATATTAGCATTCTCAAAGACTTTGGAGAAGTTGCCGTATTCTCTGTTTGTCATCCATCTAGCTTGACAACCTGCCATGCCGAAACACCACCAGGGGTATCCATTTGGGAAAATCAGGTTTTGAATAACCAAAAGATTGAGCGTTCATTCTTTCAAAAGGTTAGATGGTGGTTGAACCTGTCTGAGCATCCTCTTACGAATGACCAATTTAGTTTTAACATTGCAGAGAGCCTAAAAAACTTTGCCAGGCAATATAATCCTGACTTTGTTATTGTAGAAGAGCTTTTCCTATATGAATATCTTCCGATACTGAAACAATTAGATTGTCCAATAGTCCTGGATCAACACAATGTAGAGATAAATCTATATAAGCAAAACATAAATCAATCTAAAACAAATATCATTCACAGCATACAAAACTATATCCTTTGCCGAAAACTAAAATATATCGAGAAGAAATTCATCCAAGAGAGTGATCAAGTTTGGGTTTGTAGCAAAACTGACTCTGACTTAATTCAAGCCACCTATGGCAAGAATACAAAAATCAAGGTACTTCCCAATACCATTAATGACCATGATTTTTCAGAAATCAGATATAACAAACTTACACTACCCAGTGGGTTTACTAAAAATCCTCATGTTATATATTTCTCAGGAACCTTTGGATATGGCCCCAATGCAGAAGCAGCTCAGATCTTAATTGATGATATATTTCCACCTATACAAAGAAGATTTAAGAACAGTCAGTTGCTATTGGTGGGCAAATCCCCTACGGCCTATATGCAAAATGCCGCAAATGAGAATCCAAACATTGTCGTTACTGGACTAGTACCTGACATAAGACCATATCTATCCATTTCCACCGTTGTGGCAGTTCCGTTAATCCATGGTGGGGGAACCAGGCTGAAAATTTTGGAGGCATTTGCGGCTAAGCGACCTGTCGTAACAACTCCGAAAGGAGTTGAAGGTATTGTTGCTAAAAACAACCAGCACTTACTGGTTAAGGAAAATGCAAATGAATTTATTGAAGGTATTTGCCACATCTGGAGCGACTCTTGCCAAAACAATACTCTAGTTAATAATGCTTATACGCTTTTTAAGGAGCAATATTCCTGGGAGTCAATCGAAAAGGTACTTGCTCAATATTTCAAAGAACTGTGATCACTTAAAGAAATTCTTCACTAGTATGAATGTTTACTTAATTTCTTCTTGGTCTAGTCATCCTTATATAGAATTACTGACTCGGGGCTTAGTCAACTCAGGAATAAATACCGAGCAAAAAAAATGGAAGTTATTCTTTTTGTTTGATTTTCTTAAGCAGTATGATGCAACTGAAAGTAGTATCATACATTTTCATACTATCCATGACAGTGTTGTCTCCAGGTTTAGGGCTTATTCTTGGGTCAAGCTGTTTTTATTTGTTTCCCAACTTTTTCTTCTTCGGTTATTTGGTTTTAAGATTCTATGGACGGTTCATGAGTGGGCAGACAAAATTTGTAATGGTAAACATGAGATTTCGAATTTGAAGGCCTCAGTCATCGGCTTTTTTTTTGATGCTATTGTTGTCCATTGTGAATCAACAAGAGAGGAAATAATATCTGCTTTTAGTTCGGTTGATGAGAATAGAGTAAAAGTCATACCTCACGGTAACTTCGTTGGGTACTATAATAATCATATTAGTCAAGATCTGGCTCGTAAGAAGTTAAAAATTTGTTCTGGTCAGGTGGTTTTTTTGATTTTTGGTAGTATTCATCCCAGTAAAGGGGTTTTAGAAGCTATTCATTCATTTAAAGAACTAGAAGCTAAAAATGTAAAACTTTTGATTGCAGGAAAGGCTGGAAATAATGAGTTGCTAACTACTATCAAGAAAGCTGCTTCTGAAGATAGTCGGATCTCATTCTTTAATCAAAACATAGAGGATGATCAAGTACAAGTATATATGAATGCTAGTAATTGTGTCATTTTGCCTTATAAGATATTTACTACATCCGGGGTTGCACTACTTGCAATGTCTTTTGCAAGGCCATGTATTGTTCCTGAAATTGGTTTTTTTAAGGACACCTTTGATCCAGAAGGTGCGATTTTTTACGACCCTTTAAATAAAAGAGGATTGTCGAAAGCTTTACAAGAAGCTGTAAATTCCCACCAAGATTTGTTGGCCAAAGGGAAGCATAATATAGAGAAAGTAGCTCAGTGGGATTGGGAAAATATCGCCGCACAAACAACAGATTTGTATTATTTAATAGGATGAATAAGTCTAACTAAATTTTAGGCTATGATAATTGAATTAGCTCCAAGACGGTCATTTTTACCGGGCCAAGGTCAGGCTTTGCTTGTACCACAGCAACAAAAACTTAGCCAAAAGCAAAGAGAGCATCGAGAGAACTATTGCAAGATTTGACCGTCTATGTTGGTCTGCTCTATTCAAGAGCAATAAAATGCTGTGCCAGGATACGTATATGACGTACAACTTGAAAA
>CAZPYG010000036.1:0-12094 GCA_964590465.1 uncultured bacterium
CTTAACGTGCTAGGGGGTGGGTGAGGGAGGTGGGTAGGTGAGGTGGGTAGGTGAGGTGGGTGGGAGAGAAACTGTAGCGTGGGTTAGGCCCTGAACAATATTAAACGCAGCCAATATCTCTGACATGGGCCGTAACCCACAGGGGAGCATTTCGCCCACACCGAAATCGCGTCGCTCTCCTACTCCCTTCTACCCAAAAGACCCCTCCACCCAATCCACCACCTTATGGCCCAGCCGCACATCGTTGAGGCGATCCACTTCGCGGATGCCCGTGGGACTGGTGACGTTCACTTCCGTCAGGTAGCCGCCGATCACGTCAATGCCGACGAAGATCAGCCCATCCCGCTTCAGGGTGGGGGCAAGCTGGTGGCAGATTTCCAGTTCTCGCTCGGTGATATCTGCCTTGGCGACCCGGCCACCCACTGCCATGTTGCCGCGAAACTCGCTGCCGCTGGGGATACGGTTGACGGCACCGATGGGTTCCCCATCCAGCAGAATGATCCGCTTGTCGCCATCCTTGGCCGCGGGCAGGAAGGTCTGAATCATCACCGGCTCTTTGCCCTGCTGGGTGCTGATTTCGATCATGGAGTTAAAGTTGCGATCGCTCCCCTCCAGAAACAAAATTCCCTCTCCGGCCTTGCCGCCCAGGGGCTTCAGCACCGCTGCCCCCCATCGTTCCACGGTTTCGCGAATCACCGCCTTATTCTGGCTGACGATGGTTTCGGGGATGGCCTCGGTAAACTGCAGGGCGTACATTTTTTCGTTCGCCGCCCGCAGCCCTTTGGGGGAGTTAACGACCCGGGTTCGGGCCGGATCAATGTAGTCCAGAATGTAGGTGGCGTAGAGGTAGGGCACCGTTACCGGCGGGTCCTTCCGCATAAAAACGGCGTCCATCTCATCCAGGAAGCGCTGCTCCATGTCGTCCACTTCATACCACAGCTCATCGGCCACCCAGTGGTTATCCACCAGCTGCACCGGGGTCAGCTGCACCTGGCGCATTAAGGCCGAGGCCCGCCCCCCGACCACGCTGAGGGCAGACATTTCCGTAATCCAAACCTCATGGCCCTTGGTCTGGGCTGCTTCCATCATGGCCACACTGGTATCATGGCCGGGGTCTAGCAACTCGATGGGGTCGATGATGAAGGCAAATTTCACTGTGATGTTCCCTTGAGGTTGGTTACAGTACATCGACAAATCTACCGCACCCCTAGCCCCCCGGCAGTTCCCGGTGGGGATAATTTGCCCCATAGGATGATTGAAAGAACTTCCCCTACCGGGTTGTGCTGAGGGAATAACAAAAGCGATCGGCCCGGGAGATGGTTTCGCCGTAGAGGATAGGGTGTTCCTCCGGGGTATGGGCCGTATAGCGGTACAGAATCAGCGGATAACCCAGGGGCACTTCCAGATAATTGCTGGCCTCATAATCGGCATGGGTCGATTCAATTACCGAATCTAGCCGCTGGATGTAGATGCCGTGGTCGTCCAGGGTCGGAAAGGTCATCTGCTGCTTGAGCAGGGGGGCAAACTGCTGCCCTAACTCGGCAATCAGATAGGAAATATCCATCGCCCCTACAACGCCATCCATTCGAAACAGCTTTTTTTGCAGATAAACCCTGGCTTCACCGGGTAGCTGTAGCTGCTCTCGAATGGGTGCCGGAGCTTTGACCTGGCGCAGCATGAGATTTTCAAAGCAAAAGTCAATGCCCTGGCGGGCCATGTCCTCCTCCAGAAAACACAGGGGATCAGACAGGCTGTAGGCCACTTTTTTTCGGGGTGTGACGAAGACCCCCTTGCCCTGGTGGGCCATGGCTAACCCCTGATTGACGAGATTCGCTACCGCCTGACGGGCCGTAATGCGGCTGACATTAAAGGTTTTCATCAACTGATGTTCGCTGGGCAGTTTGTCTCCCGGCCGATATTTGCCTGCCTCGATTTGTCGGCGAATGGCTTCTGAAATCGTGGTGTGTAGGGGGAGAGGGGCTTTAGAGGGGTCAGACATCGGCGACAGGGAGCTTGGCGGTGCGGCGGATCAGGCAAAATTGCCCTTCAAAGTCAGGAAACAGAGATAGACAGACCCGAAAGAGCTTGTTATAACAAGTAGAGTAAATTTTCCCTTCGGTTGTGATCGACTTAATTCCTATCGTTCAGGTCTTCCACACTCTATAGCCTGGCTGCAGGCAATGTTTATTTTGAGGGTTTTATTCTCCGATTTCCCCAACGGCTGTTAGGTCTTACCCGATGATGTTCAGCAATGCCATGACAACAACTTACCCTGACTCCCCTCCGACTAACCCGCGCCAGATTTTATCCGGCGATGATCTGGCCCAGCTTAACCAGCGCTCTGATTGGGCCGGAGGGCTACAGTTTCTAGGCCATTTAGGCGTAATTGCCATCAGCGGCAGGCTGGGGATGACGGCCCCTGGATGGGTCGCGATTCCTGCCCTGGTGATTTACGGAACCAGCCTGGCCATGATGTTTTGCGCCATGCACGAGTGCTGCCATCGCACTGCCTTTGCCAGCCCCCGGTGGAATGATGCCGCCGCCTGGATTGCAGGGCTGCTCTCCTTCTACAACAGTACTTTTTATCGGCGCTACCACAAGTGGCATCACCGCTACACTCAAATTCCGGGTAAAGACCCGGAACTGGACGACCCCAAACCCACCACCTGGAAGGACTATATCTGGCACATGAGTGGCATGCGCTGGTGGGTCAGCAAAGTGCAAGGTCATGGCGAGGTTGCCCTGGGCCGGTTGGCAGGGTGTTACTTTCTGCCCGAAAGTTCCTATGCAGAAGTGATTCGTTCTACTCGGGTTCAGCTGGCCGTCTATGGTATTGTTGCCGGAGCGGCAGCGCTGCTGGGCCATCCCTGGTTTTTGCTCAAAGGGTGGGTTTTGCCCCTGGCCATCGGGCAACCGGTGCTGCGATTCGTGCTGCTGGCCGAACACACCGGCTGCCCCAACGACGATGATCCCCTTCACAATACCCGGACGACGATTACCCTGAAGCCCCTGCGCTGGCTGATGTGGAACATGCCCTTTCACGCTGAGCACCACTTATATCCCTCAATTCCGTTTCAGGCGTTGCCCCAGGCCCACGGCAAACTGGTAAGCCACTTTCAGCAGGTTGATTCTGGCTATGTACGAGTCCATCGTCACCTGATGGCCCTGCTAAATCAGGCAGCGGGCTAACTTCCCCAACCTGGCCCCCAACCCCAGCGCGGGCAGGCACCGATCCCTGGGACAAAATTGTAACGATTGTTTGGAGACCCTTGAACAATGGCAGCAGCAGAGGTAGCGACCCCTTCAAAGCAGTTCGTGATTCAGGATTTTCCTCTGCAGTGCGGGGTGACATTGCCGGAGTTGCTGGTGGTTTACCAGACCTATGGAAGGTTGAATCGCGATCGCACTAACGCCATTCTCTACCCTACCTCCTACGGTGCCCAGCACAGCGACATTGAGTGGCTAGTGCGCCCTGGGGGCATTCTTGACACCGACCACTGGTATGTAATCATCCCCAATATGCTGGGCAATGGGCTGTCTACTTCCCCCAGCAACTGCCCAGCCCTTGCCAAACCCGATGTCTACTGCACCCACTGCGACAATGTGCGGGCGCAGTTTGCCCTGCTCACCCAGAAGCTCGAAATCGACCAACTGGCGCTGATCTATGGTTGGTCGATGGGGGCTCAGCAAGCTTATCACTGGGCAGCCCTTCATCCCGATCGGGTGCAGCGAATTACCGCCCTCTGCGGCACCGCTAAAACCACCGACCACAACAAAATTTTTCTCTATAGCCTGCGGGCTGCCCTGACCAGTGACCCCGCCTGGGTGGGGGATCATTTCGAGGGCACCCCCGACCGGGGCTTCCACACCTTTACCCAAATCTACGCCAGCTGGGCTGCATCCCAGGCTTACTACCGGGCCAAACCCTATTTAGCATGGGGGTACGAATCCCTGGAAGACTACCTGCTACGGAGTTGGGAAGCGGGCTATCGCCGCCGGGATCCCCACAATTTGCTGGCCATGATTGAAACCTGGCTGCGGTGTGATGTCAGCAACAATTCCACCTACCAGGGAGATTATCCACGGGCCATGGCCTCCATTACTGCAAAAACCCTGGTGATGCCTGCCACCACCGATCTCTACTTCACACCGGAAGACTGTGAAGCAGAGGCAAAGCTGATTGCCAATGCCGTCTATCGCCCCATCCCTTCCATTTGGGGACATCGAGCGGGAAATCCGTACCAGAATCCTGAAGATGAGGCGTTTATCCAGCAGGCGGTAGCAGAGCTTTTAAGCGCAGCCCCCTGATTTGAGTTTTTCCTGAGTTTTGCCCATCAGGTCCGCCACCAAAGATGGTGCTGGCAGATGGCCCCTAGAGGCTGGGGCGGCAATGGCGGTTTCCTGGGTTCATGGTTGTGACTGAATGGATTAACCATCCCAGTAATGCCAGCGGTTTTCACGAACCTACTACTTTTAGCGCGATAAGATCGGCCTGGGCTTGTTGGGAATTAATTCTACCAGGATGGGAAGGATGAAGTAAGATGGCGCCGTCTTCTTCTGCGTAGAGGCTCACCCTTCAACCTGATCCCATGGATTTTTGTTCCAATCGGGTCATTTCCCTCAAAGCATTCGTTGATATATGTTTCAAGGCCTGGGTGAAGTCTTTTTAAGCTGCTGCTAAGGTTCTTCAAGATTGGTAAACATCTTTTCCATAAGCAAAAAGACTTAGTCCATCTCTGGTATTTATTGAGAATATCTCTCAGCCAAAAGGTTTGGCTTCGCTTGAAGGACAGGGCAATTTCGCCTCACTCATCCACCCTCCCCAAAACCATGTCTCCCTCCCTCCCCCTCCCCCTTCCCAAACGCTTCTTTACCTGGCAACAAACCTTCCCGGAAGTAACGGCGGCTGTCACCTGCGCGGTGCTCACCCTGCTGGGTTGGGCGGCGCTGCAGGGCAGCTGGATCGGCCTGGGCGTGGGGCTGTTGCTGATCGGGTATGTCATCGGGGGCTACGAAAGTGCCCGTGAGGGACTAACTACCCTGTGGCAGGAGCATGAGCTGGATGTAGACCTGCTGATGATTGTGGCGGCGGTGGGGGCGGCCATTCTCGGTTTGTGGCAGCGGCAGTATTATCTGCTGGTGGATGGGGCAATCTTGATTTTGATTTTTGCCTTCAGCGGTGCTCTAGAATCCGTCGCCATGCATCGCACGGAGCGAAATATTCGCAGCTTAATGCACCTGACCCCGGACCAGGCCAGGGTAATGGTGCAGGGGCAGGAGCGGATGGTGGCAACCCAACAGTTGCGGGTGGGCGATCTCATCCTGGTTAAACCCGGCGAACTCATCCCCACCGACGGCCTGATCCAGGGAGGTAGCAGCACCGTCAACCAGGCTCCGATTACGGGGGAATCCATCCCCATCGAAAAATCGCCGGGGGATGAAGTGTTTGCCGGTACCATCAACGGCAGCGGTGCCCTTACGGTAGAACTGCACAAACCGCCGGAGAGCAGCCTGATTCAGCGGGTGATTCGGCTGGTGGAGCAGGCCAAGACCAGCCAGCCGCCATCCCAGCAGTTTCTGGAACGGTTTGAGCGGGGCTATGCCCGGTTGGTTGTGGTGTCTGGCCTGGTGCTGGCCCTGGTGCCGCCCCTGCTGCTGGGTTGGAGTTGGGAAATCACTATCTACCGGGCGCTGGTTTTTCTGGTGGTCGCCTCCCCCTGTGCCCTGATGGCGTCGATCATGCCAACCCTGCTGTCAGGCATTGCCCGGGGGGCACGCCAGGGCATTTTATTTAAGGACGGTGCCCAGTTGGAAACCATCGGACGGGTGCGGGCGATCGCCTTCGACAAAACCGGAACCCTGACCACCGGCATGCTGCAGGTGAGCGATCTGATTCCGGCCCCTACCTTTCAGGGGGAGCAAGTTTTGCAAACCGTGGCTTCCCTGGAAGCCTATTCCGAACATCCCATCGCCCAGGCCATCGTCCAGACGGCGAACAAGCAGAATTTTTCGTTATTCGCTGCCGACACCGTCCAGGCTGAAGTGGGTCAGGGCATCTCAGGGCATCTGAATGGTATTCCCACTCGGGTGGGCAAGCTCGCCTATGTCGCCGCTGACCATTTAGATGCCGTCGATCCCCCCCTGCGCCAGGCAGAGCAGCGGCTGGAAAGGGAAGGCAAAACCGTCATCTGGGTCAGTCAGCGCCAGCAGGTGTTGGGGCTACTGGCGGTGGCCGATCAGGTGCGTGCCCAGTCAGCAGGATTGTTGAAGGGGCTGAGACAAATGGGCATTCCCGCTACGGTAATGTTGACCGGGGATAATGACGCCACCGCCCAAACCGTCGCCCAGAGCATCGGCGTCACCGAGGTTTACTCAAACCTGCTGCCGGAAGATAAGGTCGATGCCATCAAACAACTCCAGCAGCGATACCGCATCGTCGCTATGGTCGGGGATGGCATCAACGATGCCCCGGCCCTAGCCCAGGCCTCGGTGGGCATCGCCATGGGGGGAGCCGGCAGCGACGTTGCCCTGGAAACCGCCGACATCGTGCTGATGGCAGACCGCCTCGAAAAGCTAGAGGAAGCCATCCGCATCGGAGTCAGATCCCAACGCATCATCAAACAAAACATCGCCCTGGCCCTCACCTCCATCGCCCTGCTGATGATCGCCAACTTCCTCGGCGAACTTACCCTACCCGCCGGAGTGCTTGGCCACGAAGGCTCAACCCTGCTGGTGACGTTGAATGGGTTGAGGTTGTTGAGAGGGTAGATGAGGTACCGGGTGTCGGATACTGGGTATCGGGTGTCGGGTGCTGGGTATAATGACGTCGTGGATGTTATACAACACATCCACATCCGGAAAAGGAGACGATACATATGTTGAACGCACACCAAAGACCCATCGGCTTGAGAACTCATGTGGCCGAGTTAGCCAAAAATCCCAATGCAAAGGCCCTGATTGTCGGAGTCACAGCGGTGGCGGTCACGCCGATTGTCTTGCCTCTGGTGAAGCCTGTCCTGAAGGCCACGATTAAGTCAGGGGTAACGCTATACGAGAAGGCAAAAATTACAGTCGCAGAAACTGGCGAGATGATTGCCGATATCGCTGCTGAGGCTAGAGTCGAAGTTCAGGGAAATGCTGCAAAGCAAACTAACCTGCAATCTGCTGTTTCGGAGCCGGCTTCGGCTGAGTAAAGCGAGGATTTGCAATTAAAAGCAGCCAAACCCGTTGCCGGGATATGGCTGCTTTTATACTCCTACAGCCGGAACCAGAGTTGTGGAGAGTCTCAGTCCCTAAAGGTTTATCGGGCAGGACTAGCCCGGGCCCTACTCCACAGACATGGCCGGAGATGCTTCAGCCGTATCGACTTCCGTTTCAGGTAACGCCATGACGGGTTCGTAGCTATCAAAAACAAGCTCTCCCTCTGCCCAATCCACTGTAATCACGGCACTTTCGGCAAAGGTGTGTTCCAGAATCATGGTGGCGAGGGGGTTCTCAAGCTCCCGCTGGATAGCGCGCTTCAGGGGGCGAGCACCGTAGACGGGGTCGTAGCCGCTCTGGGCAATAAAGTCCATCGCCGCTTCGGAAACCTCCAGGCTGAGTTTTTGGTCGGCAAGGCGCTTCCGTACCCGGCGAATTTGCAGCGCCACAATTTTCCGCAGCTCTGCCTTGCGCAGGGAGTGGAACAAAATCAAGTCATCCACCCGGTTCAAGAATTCAGGGCGGAATTGCTTGCGCAGGGCTTTCAGCACCTTGTCGCGCATTTCGTCATAGCGGTCGTCATCCCCGGCCAGCTCCAGAATGTGGTCGCTGCCGATGTTGCTGGTCATGATCACGACGGTATTGCGGAAGTCGATTTTGTGCCCCTGGGAATCGGTAATGCGCCCGTCGTCCAGCACCTGCAGCAGAATGTTGAACACATCGGGGTGGGCCTTTTCCACCTCATCCAGCAGCACCACAGAATAGGGATGCCGGCGCACGGCTTCGGAAAGCTGGCCCCCTTCCTCATAGCCGACATATCCGGGAGGAGCCCCCACCAGACGGTTGACTGAATTTTTCTCCATGTATTCCGACATGTCGAGGCGAATCAGGGCATCTTCGGTGTCAAACAGCAGGTCCGCCAGGGCCCGGGCCAACTCTGTTTTACCCACCCCGGTAGGGCCCATGAACATGAAAGAACCCAGGGGTCGACCGGGATCATTCATCCCGGCCCTGGCCCGACGAATGGCCGCCGCCACGGAAACCACCGCATCATGCTGGCCAATCACCCGCTGGTGCAAATAAGTCTCCAACTGCAGTAGCTTTTGCCGCTCGGACTCCATCATTCGGTTCACGGGAATGCCGGTCCACTTGGCGACAATTTCGGCAATGTCGGCGTCTGTCACCTGTTCCCGCAGCAGGGTCATGCCCTTTTCCTGGATTTCCTGGAGCCGGGTTTCCTTCGCTTCCCGTTCCCGCTGCACGACCTCCAGGCGACCGTATTTAAGCTGAGCAGCTTTGTTCAGGTCATAGGCGCGCTCCGCCTGCTCAATCTGCAGATGCAGCTGATCTTCCTCTTTTTTCAGGGCGTTAATGGCGTCCAGGGTTTCTTTTTCGCTGCGCCACTGGCTACCCAGGATATCTTCTTTGGCGGTGAGCTCTTCAATTTCCTGGTGGATGCGGCTGAGCCGATCCCGGGCAGAACTGGTGAAGGTGCCATTTTCCTTCTCGGCCTCCAGGGAGAGCTGCTCCATCTTCAGTTGCATCAGCCGTCGGTCGATATTCTCCAGCTCGGTGGGCTTGGAGGTAATTTCCATTTTTAGCTTGGCGGCGGCTTCATCCACCAGGTCAATGGCCTTGTCAGGCAAAAAGCGGTCTGCGATGTAGCGGTCCGACAGCACCGCCGCGGCCACCAGGGCACTATCGGCGATCTTGACGCCATGGTGATTTTCGTACCGTTCCTTTAACCCCCGCAGAATGGAGATGGCATTCTCAGCACTGGGCTGGTCCACATACACCTGCTGGAACCGCCGTTCCAGGGCGGCGTCTTTTTCGATGTGCTTGCGGTACTCATCCAGGGTGGAAGCGCCGATGCAGCGCAGTTCCCCCCGGGCCAGCATGGGCTTGAGCAGGTTACCCGCATCCATGGTGCCCTGGCCAGCCCCCGCACCCACCACGGTATGCAGTTCATCAATAAAGAGTACAATCTGCCCCTCGGAGCTGGTCACTTCCCCCAGCACGGTGCGCAGACGGTCTTCAAACTCGCCGCGATATTTGGCTCCGGCAATCAGGCCTCCCATATCCAGGGAAATCAGGGTGCGCCCCTTTAGGGACTCGGGTACGTCGCCGTTGATGATGCGCTGGGCCAGGGCTTCTGCGATCGCGGTCTTCCCCACCCCCGGCTCCCCAATCAGCACCGGATTATTCTTTGTCCGGCGAGAGAGTACCTGAATTACCCTGCGAATTTCCTCGTCCCGGCCAATTACCGGGTCGAGGTGCCCCTCCCGAGCTTCCTGGGTCAGGTCCCGGCCATATTTTTCTAAGGCCTCGTACTGGTTCTCGGGGTTCTGGTCCGTCACTTTTTGATTGCCCCGTACCCCCTGGATGGCCGTCATCAGCTCGGCAGATTCCACATTGAACCCCCGCAGCAGCCGCCGACCGATGCGCTCATCTTCTTGAAACCCCAGCAGCAGATGCTCTACGGAAATGAACTTATCCTGCAGGTTTTGTCGGGCCGTCTCAGCCTTATCCAACATGCGGTCTAGACTTTGCCCCAGGTAGAGGTTGTTGTCTGCCGCTGCCCGCACCCGCGCCTGCCGTTGGGCAAAAGTCTCCAACTCATCCAGAATCAGGTCGGGATTAAGTTGGGCGTTTTCTAAAATTTTGTGGGCCAGCCCGTCTTCCTCCTGATCCAGCAGAGCAATGATGACGTGCTCCACTTCCATATATTGATGTTTAAAGCGGCGAGCCACATCCTGTGCTTCAAAAATGGCATCCCAGGCTTTCGTCGTAAACTTATCGGGATCGGTCGGCTGCATAGTCTCCGTGGGCTGGCGCGTGCGTTGTCTTTAAGGGGTGTAACAGCAAGTAGTTCAGTATATCAGGTGAGCAGGAAGGGGTTGGGTTTAGGGTTTAGTCATCTTCAAATCAAACCTGTTCAAATTACACCTGGGACCCGATACTCGGCACCCAATCCCCGCTCTCATTCCACCCTTCCCTAAGCGCTCACCGTCTGGGGTTCCTGCTTTTTGTGTCCTTCAGAGGTACCCAGTTGAATCAACTCAACTTTGTACCCATCGGGGTCCTGTACGAAGGCAATTACTGTGGAGCCATGCTTCATGGGCCCTGGTTCTCGCACCACCTGACCACCCATTGCCTTGATGTCTTCACAGGTTTTGTAGATATCGTTAACGCCGAGGGCGATATGGCCGTAAGCATCCCCCAGGTCGTAGGAATCCACTCCCCAATTGTAGGTAAGTTCCAGAACGGTGTGGTCAGATTCGTCACCGTAACCCACAAAAGCCAGGGTAAATTTCCCGCCGGGGTAGTCTTTTTTGCGCAACAGTTTCATCCCCAGGACATCGCAATAGAATTTGAGAGACTGGTCAAGGTTGCCGACTCGGAGCATAGTGTGCAGCAGGCGCATGGTGGCTCTCCTTTGGTTATGGCGTTTAGTCTGTTGTAACGTTTCATCTATTGTGAAGGGAAAAGCCTTTCAGGGGAAGTCTGCCTTCACTTTCACCTTTCCTGTTGCGTTGCCCCCTAGACCTGGCTACACTTAGCCCAGCAATCTTACCCCCCGTCAAGCCGATATGGAATGGCATGTGACCGATGCTCAGAGTTTGAGAGTCATCGATAGTGAAGTCGGTGAGCATAGCTTTTCGCCATCAGAATACGAAATTGTGCGGCGGGTAATTTACGCCACGGCAGATTTTGAGTACAAGGCCCTAATTAAATTTTCTGACCAGGCTTTGCAGTCTGGGGCAGCGGCTTTGGCGGCGCGCACCACAATCATTGTCGATGTGCCCATGGTACAGGTGGGCATTACCCCGGTGATTCAATCAACCTTTGCCAACCCGGTGTACTGCAGCATGGATGCCCTGACCCGCCCCCAAAAAGGTAAGAGCCAGGCCTCATGGGGCATTGAAACCCTGGCCCAGCGGTATCCAGAGGGCATTTTTGTGATCGGCAGTTCGGAGTCAGCTCTGGAAACCCTGGTGGATATGATTGAAACGGAAAAGATTCGCCCTGCCCTGGTGGTGGGTACCCCCGCCGGCTTTATCGACACCGCCGTCTTAAAAGACCGCCTGCAGGATACTATGGTGCCCCATGTCCGCAGCGATGGAGCGAAGGGCAGTGCCGTGGTCGCGGCTGCCATTGTTAATGGCCTGGTAGATCTGGCCTGGCAGGCCTACGGGAAAGAAACCCAGCAAATGAACTGAATTTTTGGAAATTTTGAAATCGGATTCAGGGTGAGGTAGCCATAAACCTGGGCCGATATTCTTTTATTTGCAAAAATTCCTGTAGTTTTATGCAAAATCGCCATAGAAGGCACAAGGCAATTTGCCAAGGCCTTTTAGACTAAGTTCAGCGAAAGTTTCCTCAAAAAGGATGGACGACATGACTTTATTTGCCAGCAATAATGTTTTGGTGCCCATTGACTTTTCTGAAGAAGCCCAAAAGGCGCTGGCAGACACCCTGGCATTTGTGGGAGACCCTGGTAAGCTGCACGCCATTCATGTGCTCACCCCTTTAGAACCTACCGAGCCCGGGGTAGTGTGGCAAACCGTCGATGACCAGGCTCGCATTGAAAAGATAAAATCCACCTTTTACAGTCGGTTTGCCGATGCCGCCTACCAGCAGGTGACGTTCACCGTTGCCATTGGCAATCCCAGTTCTGAAATTATTGACTACGCCAAGCACAATGGGATTGATTTAATCGTCATTCCATCCAGTGGCCGCACTGGACTATCACGGTTCTTCCTGGGTTCGGTGGCTGAGCGAGTGGTTCGGTTTTCCCACTGTCCAGTGCTGGTGCTGCGCAAATAGGGCTTGCCGGGGCTAAAACACCGGTAGCAAAGGGCAGGTATGGGGTCCAGTTAAATCCTCGTAGACC
>CAZPYG010000036.1:12194-40022 GCA_964590465.1 uncultured bacterium
AAACCTTGCCGATCCCTTTGGTAAAGACAGGAGCTGAACTCTTCTTTATTGACTGTTTATTGACTGCTCAACTCAGTGAATCGACAAGGATTTATACACTACCTCTATATTCTGTTGGAACCGCTATGCCTCGTCAGTGACCCCTACGGCAACCTGTTCGTAGGTGGGCATTTTGCCAGAGGTGAGCCGCTGCCAGTAATCTTTCAGATCCGCCGCTAACTCATTCGACAGGATGTAGCAGCCCACCAGGTTGGGAAAGGCCATGCCCAGCAACATCAAGTCGCTAAAATCAATGATCAGCCCCAGGCTCACCATGGACCCAAGGAAGGTACAAACCACGTAGATGATTTTGAAAATGATGGTGGTGCGTTCCCCAAATAGATAGGCCCAGGCCTGAATGCCGTAATAGCTCCAGGAAATGATTGTGGAAAAGGCAAACAAAGCAACGGCAATACTCAGGACCACCGGGAACCAGCCAATGACAGACTCAAAGGCGCTAGAGGTCATGGCCACACCGCTCAATTCTGCCCCCGTATCCTGGTAGGCCCCAGTTAGGACAATGGCGATGGCCGTCATATTGCAAATGATGATGGTATCGATAAAGGGCTCCAGCAGGGCAACGATGCCTTCCCGAATGTGCTCATTGGTGCGGGCAGCGGAGTGGGCGATAGCCGCTGAGCCAACCCCGGCTTCATTTGAGAACGAACTGCGTCGAATCCCCTGCACCATGACCCCGACAATACCGCCCACCGCCGCCGAAGGTGCAAAAGCTTGGCTGATGATCGTCCCAATGGCGGCTGGAACCTGGGCGATGTTCACCAAAATCACAAAAATACAGGCAACCGCATAGATTAAAGCCATGGCCGGGACCAGTTTTTCAGCCACTGCCCCAATCCGACGAATACCGCCGATGATCACAAACGCGGCCAACCCCGCCAGCACCAAACCAAACAACCAGGCAGGCAAACCGGGGATCAGGCTGCTAAAAGCGGCATAGGCCTGATTAGACTGGAACATATTCGCGCCCCCCAGGCTTCCCCCCAGGCAGAGAATACAAAAGAGCACCGCCAGCCCCTGCCCTAAAGGACGCATCCCTTTGGGCGACAGCCCCCGGGTCAGGTAATACATAGGCCCCCCCAGAACGGTGCCGTCCTCAAGAACGCGGCGATACTTAACCGCCAGGGAGCATTCCACAAACTTCGTCACCATGCCAAAAAAACCGGCAAGGGTCAGCCAGAACATGGCCCCCGGCCCCCCTAACTGAATCGCAATTGCCACCCCAGCGATGTTACCCAGCCCGACGGTGCCCGAAACCGCTGTAGCCAGGGCTTGAAAGTGGGAAACTTCCCCTTCGTCATGGGGGTCGTCATATTTTCCCTGCACCACGTCAATGGCATGTTTGAAGCCCCGCAGATTGATGAAGCCCATGCGGAAGGTAAAGAAAATGGCCGCCACAAACAGCCATAGGACAATAAATGGGAAACCGTTTTCTCCCCCGATTTTGAAAAACAGAAGGGTCGCCATCAGATCAACGATCGGCTTAAAAATGGCGTCAACGCCAGTTACCGCTTCATCCTGGGCCAGGGCCGGAGGCCCAAGCGCGAACAGCAGCGGTATCGCAAGGGCTAGCGGAAGCCATCGATACCGAAGCGTTAAGGCTGACTTAACAGATCCTGTTGGATAATCAGCATCCTTAGCAGGACGGGGGTGAACATAGCTCATTGGAATTTCTCATGACTAGGAGCTGAACAAAGGGCCTCCCCTTCAAGGGGCTTTAAGCCTGGAGTTGACGCCATAAACTCGGCTCATGAACTAACCGCGGACTGAGCGCAGCTTCCATGGGCGAATTAAGTTAGGGTGTGGCAAATTACGATGGCGCTTTTGGTCGTATCCTTCCTGGAAATATGTTAGTCAAACAACTTTTTCAGGAAATACAACCCGTTAATAACAAATTCCCGGGAGCTTTACTGTTACTTTTGACACCCCAGCCAGATAAAGGATTCAAGTTCTACCTTGCGGCTTATTCCCCAGTTTCCCTGGAAAATAAGCCAGAATATTGACGGTCCCTCAGGGGTTCTAAAGAGCCACCCCAAAGCCCGGTACGAACCCGGAGAGCAATTTCCCAAAAGCTAGCCCTCATACATTCTCGCCTGGGCCAGGACGACGCGGGCAGTTTTGAAACGGGCAGATTTCTTACTCAGGGCAACTGCGATTTTCCACAGCACCATCTGGCATGGTGGTGTTACACAGAATGGCACGGCTGCGATTGACTCCCCGCAGGTTAGCGCCCTTCAGGTTGGCGTTGGTGAGGTTAGCTTCCCCCAGCACAACACTCAACATAATGGCATCTTCCAGATTGGCATCTGTGAGGTCAGCATCTTCAAGATTCGCCTGGGTCATTTCAGCCCGGGATAGATCAGCTCCCTTCAGATTAGCCAGATGCAAATTAGCACCGTTCATTTGGCTATCGGCGAGAATTGCTGCCGTCAAGTTGGCCGATCCCATATCCGCCAGAACTAAGTTCGCTCCGGAAAGGTTTGTCCCCCGCAGGTCGGCCTCAGCCAGCACGGCAATTTTAAGATTCGCGTTCTGCAAGTCTTGGTTTTTGAGATCTGCTTCCGTCAAAATACAGACGGGGCAATCGTTATTGTCCAATAGTTTTTGAACATCTCCAGGGATAGCCGCCGCCGCCGGTCGGGTTGCCGTCCACCAGAGCATGACCGCAATTCCCAGCATGGCAAGTAAACGTTTCATAGCAGTTTTAGAGACTAAGGTCATGGCTATTGTCCCACTAAGGGTGAAGTTGGGAGCACCCAGGCCGTGGCCCGTCGGAACGCAGGTTGTGGCCTACTGCTGCTGAGGTTTATCCAGGTGCCAGAAGAGGGCTGAATTGTGGTTAGGGACATAGGGAGGCCAAATTTGCAAAAGCTGGGGGTCGCAGGTTGGTGGTTCCGGTACATCGAAAGCCAGACAAAGGTGGGAGAGTGCATTTCTAAACCCCTCTCCATGGCCAGCAGAGTGGGCGATGCCGTGGGCTAATTCATGGATCACGAGTTTGTGCCAGTCGGGGCGCATCACCCGACTCGGATCGACCACCAGGGTAATGGGCCTGACTTCAAGATTGCAAAACCCGTCAATGCCCGCTTTCGGCAGAATTGGGGCGGCAAAGATTTGAGTTTCAGGCCGATGCTCCGCATGAAAACACGCCAACCCATCCTGCAAAATGACTGCAAGTTGGGAATTAACCGCTCCAATGTGGGCACCGAGCCATTCGCAGGCCAGGGAGCAATCGGCCCCCCGATCGGAGAAGCCAATCCAGTGGGGGTTAACCGCTAAATCTCGAATAATGTGTAGATATCTTGCCGCTTTCAGGCCAAAGTCCTCTGGGTTCCCCTCCATCCCTTGCCAGCTAGAGGCCAGGTAAAGAGAATCCGCTGAAAGGGAAGCCCGAATGGAAGACATGAGTGCGGTTCAGTCCAGTTGATTAGAACAAAGCTGTTGATTATTGAGGAAAGCAGACATTTCGTTCCGCCAGTACGGGCATTTTGTATAAATATATCCCGCAACTTTACTCCAATGGTTATATTAGGTAAGAAGGATTCTCTTAATCATTGCTTCATGATTGTCACGTCAGAGCAGCCCAAGCAGCATCAGAAATCGATGGCGGGGAATGCTCAGACCCTCAGGCAGATTTTTAGTGCGGTGTCGGTGACCAGTTGTCCCCACACCCATAATTTTCATATGCATACGGTCTGCTCAGACGGCAAGTTAACTCCCTCAGCCCTGATGGCACAGGTCGTGGGTATTGGTTTACGAGCCTTTGCCATAACCGATCACCACACCGTCGAGGGATACTATCAGGCCAAAAGCTGGCTGGAAGATTGGCACTGGCGTAATCCCAGATCCTGCCGATTCTCCAATCCCGGAGGTAATGGTCAACCCCAGTCGCCCCGACTATTCACCGGGGTTGAAATCACGGCTTCTTTGGGGGGGACCGAGGTTCACATCCTTGGCTACGGGTTTAAGCCCTACCACAGTGCGATTCAGCCTTACCTGAAGGGGGGAGCTCCCCGGGGGGAGGCTATGGCGGCTCAGGCTGTGATTGGGGCAATTCAAACCGCTGGGGGACTGGCCGTACTGGCTCATCCTGCCCGCTACCGCCTGGGACTAGAACAACTCGTTCCCGAAGCGGCGAGGTTGGGCATCGATGGGGTTGAGGCCTACTACGCCTACGCCAACCCCAAACAGTGGGAACCCTGCCCTACCCAGACCCCTAAAGTAGAGGCCCTGGCCCAGCAGTATCAGCTCTTGACCACCTGCGGCACGGATACCCACGGGGAATCTCTCCTGCGAAGACTTTAGAACTCAGGCAGAGTCAGGTAAAAACGCCTTTGATGGAATCCCATTAACTTGCCGCTTCAGGAACCGAACGGTAAAGTTCAGCTCAATCTCGTTTAATGAGCAAGAACTTGAGCTGGTGTCGGAGAAATAGCTGGGATAATGGTTGCAGCATCCAGCCCCTGGCCGATGAACACCAGGCGAGTCTGATGAGGTTCCTCAGGTTGCCAGGGGCGATCATAAAATTTGTCAAACCGCTGGCCCACCCCCTGCAGGACCAGACGCATGGGTTTGTTCGGCACGGCCACGAAGCCTTTAATGCGATAAATTGTCTGCTCCTGCACCAGCTTTTGCAGCTTTTCGATGAGAACATTCGGCTCCAGGCACTGATCTAAGGTGACACAGACCGAGTTGATGTTGTCGTCGTGGTCGTGGTCTGCTTCGTGGTCGTGATGGCTGGGCCGATGGTTAAGGTCATCTTCTACAGCGGCATTAAATCCGAGCAGCACTTCCGGGTTTACTTCTCCCTGGTGGCAGGGCACCACTTTAACCCCCTGGGGCACCTGTTGCTCTAACCACTGCTGAACATTGTCGCGTCCAGTCGCCTCCATCAGGTCAGTTTTAGTCAGCAGAACCATATCGGCACAGGCCAGTTGGTCTTCAAACAATTCTTCTATAGGAGTCTCATGTTCCAGGCTTTCATCGGCCTGGCGCTGAGCTTCCAGGGCCGGCAGGTCGCCCACGATTTGGCCCCGTGCCAGGGCATCCCCATCAACCACGGTGACGACACCATCCACCGTCGCGCCGGTCCGAATTTCGGGCCAGCGGAAAGCCTGCACCAGGGGCTTGGGTAACGCCAGGCCAGAGGTTTCAATAACGATGCAGTCAATCTGATCCTTGCGTTTTAGCAGGGCTTGCATCGTCGGCAGGAATTCTTCTTGGACGGTACAGCAGAGGCAGCCATTGGCCAGTTCCATAATATTGGTATCGGCACCGCCGTTTTCTCCGGCCTGATCGCAAACCTGACAGGATCTCAACAACTCGCCGTCGATGCCCACTTCGCCAAATTCATTCACTAAGACCGCAATGCGCCGTCCCTGGTTATTGCGTAACAGGTGACGGACCAACGTGGTTTTGCCGGAACCTAGAAAGCCGGTGACGACGGTAACAGGGATTTTATGCATGGGTCTTTTTAGGGAAAGAGCAAGAGAGATAGGGAACAAAGGAGACAGAGCCAGAACCAGCGGGGCTGTCTGGGCCGATTCAAGGGACTAGGAGGCCTGGGATGGGGGCAATGGTGGCAGCACAAAGGCCGTGGCTTGGCGCACGGCTTCCGGCCGTTCCCGGTAGGGAACTCGACCGTCAGGGGAGTCGGTGTATTGCTGGCAAAAATCGGCTACGGCAGCTGCAGCGTCGGTGGGGGAAAGGTGACTGAGAATAAAGGTCAATTTGTCTGGAGCCGTCAAAGACGCGTTGCAGGGTTGGCTGCAACCGGCCATACACCTTAGAGGCGTTAGATGGACTGAGTTCTGTAAATTGCGGGTTTGGATTTCTTGCTGCAACTGTTCGATGAAGTGTTGCCCCCCTGATTTACCGTGGCGACTGGGCTCGTTCTCGGAAAACTGGCAGAGAGAGCAGACGAAAAGAGTCGTTGGAGCATTGGAAATTGAAGTCATAAAGCTATTTCAGAAAATTTTGCTGATGTTGAAGAGGCCAGGGACATGCTGCTGTTTTCAGTGAAGAGGGGTGTTTGGGGTAGTTTGCCGTCGTCCGGGGTAAATCACGGAAAACCCCGCCATGTTATAGGGTAGGCACTGCCCACCAGCCTTAAATCAGTGCCCTTTGATAAAAAAACAGACCAGTGGTTGAGGGCAGAATTCCTGGATTCGGAACAGGTGCTAAAAGGGGAAAGCTGGATCAATCAGCAAAGTAGCCATCGATGTGAGGACGAAAGCTGCGGGAAGCATTATCCCTTTATTGATGACGGCGGCCAGAAGCCCAGCTGCAATAATGAAGGCTAAATGATCCCAACCAATGACCGGGTGGGCCAATCCTGAAAAGAACCCTTCAACAAGGGTTGTTGGCCTGGTGCCTCCTAAAGCATGGTGGGCTGCAGCGGGAAGTGATGGGATAAACAATCCCACCAGCGCCAGTAACGTAATTAGCCCAAACCGCTTCGGACTAAACCTTGCCCCAGTCGATACCAGGACCACAAAATATTGGTTCATCCGTACCTCGCAGACGAATAAAAGACACAAATTTCATCGGCGGGCATTCTGACTCAGGAAAAGCTCTGAACTTCGAGTTTTTGGATTGAGGTTCACTCAACCCTCAAAACTTATGACTCAAAACGGGTTTCCAATACAGCTGCGGGACAGCGGCAGATTTACACTGCACTTTCCCCATTACTTCTGATGGCTGTTCCCCACCAGAACCGACGAAGTAGCGAAATGATAGCACTCTGCGTACCCTGATACCGGAGAGATTAATCTTTGTGAAACGGCTCTTTCCCAAAGACACCCAGACCGGGAGAGCTGAAGGGAGCATTGGGATTGCTGTAGTGCCATCAGGGAACTTCCCCGCCCCTGCTGGAGGCTAACTTTCACTCAAAGCTAAGACGATCTACAATCTTAGAGCAGAGATTAATAAATATTAAGGGTTCTTCTCGATGGTCCTTTATTACGTGCTTGGGATTCTGGTCTTACTGGCGGCAGTGGGGGTGGCGATTTATCTCCTGACTCCCCGCAGCTACAAGTCTTCAAAGACGGTGGCGACTTCCTATGACCAGTGGACCCAGGACGGGATTTTAGAGTTCTACTGGGGCGAGCATATTCACCTGGGGCATTACGGTTCTCCTCCCCGCCGCAAGGATTTTCTTAAGGCCAAAGCTGATTTTGTGCACGAAATGGTGCGCTGGGGGGGGCTGGATACTCTACCCCGGGGTACCACCGTGCTGGATGTGGGGTGCGGCATCGGCGGCAGCAGTCGGATTCTGGCCCGCGATTATGGGTTTTCTGTTACCGGGGTTACCCTCAGCCCTCAGCAGGTCCGGCGTGCAACTGAGCTGACCGGCGCAGGGGTAGACGCCAAATTCATGGTGAACGATGCCCTGAATATGTCCTTCCCGGACAATAGCTTTGACGTGGTGTGGTCCATTGAAGCCGGCCCCCACATGCCGGACAAGGCCAAGTATGGGGCTGAAATGCTGCGGGTACTGAAACCAGGCGGCATCCTGGTCGTCGCCGACTGGAACCAGCGGGACGATCGTCGCAAGCCTCTAAACTTCTGGGAAAAACCCGTGATGCGGCAACTGCTGGATCAGTGGTCTCACCCCTCTTTCTCCAGCATCGAAGGATTCTCTGAACAACTGGAAGAAACCGGGCTGGTGGAAGGTCAGGTGGTGAATGCCGACTGGACCCAAGAAACCCTGCCCTCCTGGTTGGATTCTATCTGGCAGGGCATTGTGCGCCCCAAGGGGTTAGTTATCTTCGGGGTTTCTGGCTTTGTTAAATCTCTGCGGGAAGTGCCCACCATGCTGTTAATGCGCCTGGCCTTTGGGGCGGGTCTCTGCCGCTTTGGCATGTTCCAAGCCCGTAAGGCAAACACCTTGCCCCAAAGTTCTGAGAACAGCCGCGACAGAATGGTGCAGGCTTAATTCAATGCCCCCAGCCCTGACGGGTGAAGGGGCGATTCAAGGTTCAACAATTAGTTGTCACTGATGCAAAAGTTGCACGTGAATTTCGACTCAGCCGGTGCGTCTACGGTTCCTCTGGATTGTGACATCGCCATTGTTGGTGGCGGTATTGTGGGCGCAACTCTGGCGGCAGCCCTGAGAGATTCAGGGTTACGTATTGTCTTAATTGAAATTGCTACCTTTGAGGCCGCTGCAGCCCGAGAGCGCGGGTATGCCCTTTCTCCCCTATCGGGAAAAATCTTTGAGGGCATTGGGGTTTGGCACAACATGTTTCCTTACATCGGCAAGTATCGAGATATTTATCTGTCTGATGCCGACTATCCCAGCATTGTGAAGTTTAAAACCGCTGACCTGGGTACCGAATTCTTGGGGTTTGTTGGGGAACACACCGTGATGTTGAAGGCTCTGCAGGAGTTCGTCAGCGCCAAGTGTGGCAACGTCTCCTGGCTCTGCCCGGCGCGAACAACCCGGGTGACCTATGGTGCTGATGGGGCTACCCTGGAGGTCGAGGTGGAGGGTGGGATACGTCGGGTCAGAACCCGCCTGGTGGTGGGGGCGGATGGGGCACGATCGCAAATTCGCCAGTGGGCCGGGATCAAAACCACCGGCTGGAAGTACTGGCAATCTTGCCTGACTTTCATGATTACCCATCAGGCTCCTCGCAACGATATTGCCTTTGAACGATTCTGGCCCAATGGTCCCATGGGGGTTCTCCCCTTAACCGGCAACCGCTATCACATTGTGTGGACGGCTCCCCATGACGAGGCCCAAGCCCTGCTTGCCCTGGACGAAGATAAATTTCTGGAGCAGTTGGAATATTACACCGGCGGCTACCTGGGAAGGCTGACCCTGACCAGTGAACGGCGGTTGTTTCCAGTACAGTTATTTCAGAGTCAGCACTATGTGCGCTCTCATCTGGCCCTGGTCGGGGATGCAGCCCATCGCTGCCACCCCGTCGCCGGTCAGGGGCTGAACCTGGGCATTCGGGATGCCGCTGCCCTGGCTCAAGTCATTCAGGAAGCCTACCAGCGGGGAGAAGACATTGGCAGTCTGAAGGTACTCAAGCGCTATGAACGGTGGCGAAAAAACGAGAATCTTGCCATCCTGGGCTTCACCGACTTTTTAGATCGCATGTTTTCCAATACCTGGTGGCCCGTGGTGCAGGCTCGCCGGGTGGGCCTATGGCTGCTGCGCAATGTGCCACCCCTGAAGGTATTTGCCCTCAAGCTCATGACTGGGTTTGTGGGGCGACGTCCTTTCCTGGGCAAGGGATAAAGCCGTTTTCCATTGCCCGTTGTTTTCCATTCCTCCAGGGTATTCCCCCCAACCGTTGGCTGGAGCACCGGGGGGAGCCCCATGGTTCACACCAGCCTTTTGTCTATAGACTTGATTTTGAGCGGCAACGCCACTCTATAGGATAATCAGTCGGCTAAAACCCATGAGCGCCATCTATGACTATGATGATGTACCTGCGCCCCCATGCGGAAGATCCCGACGGTGGTCTGGCGGTCTGGGCGAAAGGGTTTGTCACGGGTGCCAGCGATCGCACCCTGGATGTTTTGCAGCGCATGATGGATGCCATTAACACTGATTTGACCTACCAATCCCGAGAGGCCGAGGGAACTCAACCTCCCTCAGAAACCCTGCGGCTGAAGTCTGGCACCTGTCGCGACTACGCCTGGCTGATGATCGAAGCCCTGCGCCGTTTAGGTTTAGCCTGTCGCTTTGTCAGTGGCTACCTCTACGATGCTGCCCTGGACGGAGGGGATGTGGGCATGATCGGTGCCGGGGCGACCCATGCCTGGCTGCAGGTCTACTTGCCAGGGGTGGGCTGGCGTAACTACGACCCTACCAATCGCATTACCGCAGGGTTTGACCTCATCCCGGTGGCTATTGCCCGACATCCTGGCCAGGTCATGCCTTTATCGGGGTCCTGGTATGGCAACCTTGGATCGTACCAGGGCATGACGGTTAATGTCATACTCCGCAAGCTAGCCAGCCTGCCAGAGTTCGACGAGAACAGGCCTACCTTCGCCAGTTAACGGAAGAAACCTCCCGTTCCTCCGGGGCTTCCTGGAAACTTGGGAAGAAGAGACAACCTCGGTGACGACAGCCTCGGTGACAATGTTAACCAGGCTTGCATAAAGCCATTCCATGTAGTACAAGTGTATTGAATGGTGCGGGTTTATTGTCCTCACCCCTCCAGAACGGCTTTAATTTGGTTAACAAATTCTTGATGGTCGACTACTGGCTTGGAAATATAGCCGTCGGCTCCACTTTGGGCCAGGAAATTTTCTCGGTCGCCATCCATAGCGTGGGCGGTGACTAGAATCACGGGTAAATCTGCAGTGCCAGGATTAGCTTTGAGCATCTGGGTGATTTTAATGCCGTCCATGGGCTTCCCCTGATACATGCTGTGGGCTAGAGAAACATCCATCAGCACCACATCGGCCTCACCGTTTTGGGCAATGGTCATGACTTCTTCCACATCTTCAGTGTGCTTAACCTCCATGCCTCCTCGCTTGGTCAAAATCTTAGAAAAAACCCTCGCGTTTACCAAATCGTCTTCTACTATCAGGACGGTTGTCATTGCGTGCCTTCACCCATGTATTCAGGAAATTATGTTAAGAGAAGAGATGTAAAGTTCCAATCCAAGCTTTGGATTGTCTTCCCAGTCAAATCTCTAACCATAGCTAAAAGCAAAGTTCGCCCTTAAAAGTGGATACCACTTGCCAGAGTGCTGCCCTTGCCTATAACTTACAGCATTGTTATTGCTGCAACCGCCCAGATCACTAAATTACCCAGGACAAATCGCCCATGGCCGACCAATTGAACATACTTGCTTCCGGGCAGATCGTACCCACCTCCCTGCATACAGAGGTGCAACGGTCTTACCTGGAATATGCCATGAGTGTGATTGTTGGTCGTGCCCTGCCGGATGTGCGCGATGGCCTCAAGCCAGTTCATCGGCGCATTATCTACGCCATGCACGAACTGGGCTTAACTCCAGACCGCCCCTATCGTAAATGTGCCCGCGTAGTGGGAGATGTGCTGGGTAAATATCATCCCCATGGGGACCAGGCCGTTTATGATGCCCTGGTGCGCATGGTGCAAAGTTTTTCCAGCCGGTATCCCCTGCTGGATGGTCACGGCAACTTTGGCTCGGTGGATAACGACCCCCCCGCCGCCATGCGGTACACCGAGACTCGCCTTTCCCCCATCAGTAATGAATCTCTGCTGGGGGATATCAGCGAAGCCCTGGTTGACTTTATCGACAATTTTGACAGCTCCCAGCAGGAACCCATTGTCCTGCCGGCCCAGCTCCCAAACCTGCTCTTAAATGGATCTTCGGGGATTGCCGTCGGGATGGCGACCAATATTCCTCCCCACAACCTGGGAGAAGTGGTCGATGGTCTGATTTCCTTAATTGACCGGCCAAACCTTTCCGACGATGCTCTATTTGCGTTGATTCCTGGGCCTGATTTCCCTACAGGCGGTGAAATCATTGGCACGGAGGGCATCTATGATGCCTATCGCACCGGTCGGGGCAGCATCCCCATGCGCGGGGTGACCCAGTTCGAAGAAATTCATCCCGGACGAGGTCGGCAGCGGCGGAACGCCATCGTGGTGACAGAACTGCCCTATCAGGTCAACAAGGCGGGATGGATTGAAAAAGTGGCCCAACTCGTCAATGCCGGTCGGATCGATGGGATTGCCGATATCCGCGACGAAAGCGACCGGGATGGCATGCGAGTGGTGATTGAGCTGAAGCGCGAAGCCCAGGCCCATCGAATTCTGCAGGATCTGTATCGCATGACCACCCTGCAGAACAACTTTGGGGTAATCATGCTGGCCCTCGATAACGCCCAGCCCCGGCAAATGCCCCTGCGGGAAATTTTGCAGGCCTTTCTAGACTTTCGAGAAACCACCCTAACCCGCCAGTATCAACACAAACTAGAGCAGACCGAAACCCGACTGCATGTCGTGGAGGGGCTGCTGACCGCCCTGAACAATTTGGATGACATCATCACGATTTTGCGCAACGCGGCGGACGGCACCACTGCCAAGCAAGAATTTCAGCAGCAGTTTGACCTGTCAGAACGTCAGTGTGACGCCATCCTGGCCATGCCTTTGCGGCGACTGACGGGTCTTGAGCGCGAGCATCTGGAAACTGAACATGGGAATCTGCTGCAAGAGCGCGAACGCCTGCAGTTGCTGCTGTCTGACCGGCGAGAACTGCTGAAGTCGATGAAGAAAGAACTGCGTTCCCTGAAGAAAAAATACGCCGATGAGCGTCGCACCCGCATCCAAACTGAGGAGGAGCGGCAGGAAGAATCCCAGCAGCTGGAAGAAATTATTGCCGAAGAGGTTGAAGAAGAAGTGGTGCTGGAGTTTACCCAAAAAGGGTATGTGCGACGCTCTTCGATGCGATCTTACCAGCGTCGCCAGACTAAGCTGGTGGAGGATATTGGCGGCAAGCTCCAGGACATTGACGAAGATGTGGTGCTGCAGACCGAAAAGGCCCTCACGACCCAGGAATTACTGACCATCACCCGGGATGGCAAAGCCTACACGATTTTGGTGAAAGATATTTCCGTGACCCAACGGCAGTCTCGGGGAGTGCCGCTGATCAATCTGCTGCCGGGGTCTGTACCTACCGCTGCCGATATGGTGGTTACCCAAATGCTGCTGACCGAGGAACTGCTCGATCAAGACATGGTCCTGGTTACCCGCCAGGGAAAAATTAAGCGGGTTCCCCTGAAGGAGTTTACGAACCTGACGGGACGCGGGTTAACAGCCATAAAAGTGAAAAAAGGAGATGAGGTTGTCCATGTTGCCCTGGCTAACGTTGGAGAGGAGCTTGTATTAGGGACTTCCGGTGGACGCCTGCTGCGCTTTTTGATCGATGACGACAACTTGGCGGTCATGGGCCGGGCGGCCCAGGGTCCCCAGGCATTACGGATGGGCAAAAGCGAAACGATCGTGGGAGTGGTCGCAGTGTTATCCGGCCAGGATTGCGTGCTAATGGTTTCCGCTGCCGGGTTTGCTAAACGTATGCCCGTTGATGCTCTACGCATGGGCAAGCGAGGGGATATTGGGACCCAGTCCTTCCAGTTCAGCCAGAAGGCAGACCGCTTGGTAGCTCTGATTCCCGCTATGCCCAATAGCGATGTCACTTTACTCACAGACAGCGATCGGATAGCGGTCGTCCCAATGGATTCAGTACCCCGTCAGGGCCGCACCGGGCCCTGCGATCGCAGGGTCAAACCGGCCCGGGGGGAGTCTATTACCCACGTTATGCGAGTCACTTCACCCGATGATGACACCAACGAAGCCCGAGCTTCCGTTGAGGAAGAGTAACCGCTAATTCAACCTTTCCCGACCAACCCCTCCATTTCCCCCTGCCGTGGCCCACGTCGCAATTGAAAACGTCTACAAAACTTTTCCCAGGTCTCGGCAGTCCCGCCAGGCCGCAGATGAGCTGCACGATAAATCTTCTTCGGCTACGGCTCAGGAAACTTCTGCAGTGCTGAAGCGCATTAACCTGTTTATTGAAGACGGGGAGTTTATGGTCCTGGTTGGGCCTTCCGGATGTGGCAAGAGTACCCTGTTAAGGCTAATTTCGGGGCTAGAGTCCATCACCGGCGGCAACATTTATGTAGGGGACCGGCGGGTCAATGACCTGCCCCCCAAGCAGCGGGATACGGCCATGGTGTTTCAGAGCTATGCGCTGTATCCTCATTTGACGGTCTACGATAACCTGGCTTTTGGATTGCGGCGTATGGCCACCATGACCCAGGATGAGGATTCTCGAAATGCTGACCCGCTTCAGCCCATCAACCAGACAAGTCCAGATCCAAAAGGGTCTTCTCATGACATAGATCCTAATCGTGAACTTGAACGGGTGCTGATTGCCAGTCCCTGGTGGGAAAAACTACTGGGCTCGGCAACCCGTCGTCTACCGTCGGGGCTCCACTATATTTCTGATGCCGAACGGATGGTGGATGAACGGGTACGGGCCGTGGCCAAAATGCTGCAGATTGGTCCCCTGCTGAACCGTTATCCTCGGCAACTTTCCGGTGGCCAAAAACAGCGGGTGGCCCTGGGGCGAGCCATGGCTCGGAATCCCCAGGTTTTTTTAATGGATGAACCCCTGTCTAACCTGGACGCCAAACTCCGCCTGGAAACTCGCGCCCAAATTGTAAACCTGCAGCGGCAGCTGGGAATCACCACTATCTATGTCACCCACGACCAGGTGGAAGCCATGACCATGGGGCATCGTATTGCAGTGATGAACCAGGGACAGATCCAGCAGGTCGCGGCTCCCCTAGAGCTGTACAACCGGCCGGCCAATCGCTTTGTGGCAGAGTTCATTGGCTCCCCGGCCATGAACTTCATCCCGGTAGAGGCCCAGGTCCCCAGCCTGGTTTCCCATGCCGAATTTCGCCTGGCCCTGCCCAGCCTGTGGGATGCCCATCTAAAGCCCTACGACGGTAAGCCTGTGATCCTGGGGGTGCGGCCGGAACATTTCAGTCTGGCGCTACCGGCCCCCAAAAATATCCGGGGAACCATTGCTCACCTGGAGGCTCTGGGCAGCGAAACCTATCTAGCGGTGCAAACAGACTCGTTAACGTTGACGGTAAAGGTTCCGCCAGACGAAGCGGTGCGCCTGGGGGACGAGGTTTGGCTGGCGATCTCCCCAGAAAACGCTCATGTGTTCGATCCCACCACTCAAACCTCCCTGTGGTCGGTTTAAGCCTCTGTTTTTCGTCATTCTCCACCGGCGGGAAGCCAATGGCTGCTGCCCCAGTTCCCTAGTCCAGAGCGGCGTTAATTCTGCAACCTATCAATGCCAGGGAGCAGGGGAACTGACGTCGGTAGCCCATGTTCAAAACCAAGTACTAGGCACGAAGAAAAAAGGAGAGGGATTCACCCTTGGTGAATCCCTCTCTTTCAATCAACGAAAGGACTAAGTCGTTATCGAAGGGAAAACTTAAGCAAAATTAAGCCGCCCACTTAGACGCGACCAGTTCAGCCAGGTCAACCACCCGCTGGCTGTAGCCCCACTCGTTGTCGTACCAGGCTACAACCTTGACCATATCGCCCCCCATAACCATCGTCAGGCTGGAATCAACGATGGAAGAGTCGTCGGTCTTGCGATAGTCAATGGAAACCAGTGGCAGGTCACTGTAGGCCAAAATCCCTTTCATCGGGCCTTCAGCAGCGGTTTTCAGGACTTCGTTCACCTGCTCGGCAATGGTGGGCTTTTCCACCTGGACAACCAGGTCTACCACCGATACGTTGGGGGTCGGTACCCGGAAGGCAATACCATTGAGCTTACCGGCCATTTCAGGAATGACTAAAGACACAGCCTTCGCGGCCCCGGTGGTGGTAGGCACGATATTAAGAGCCGCAGCCCGGGCCCGACGCAAATCCCGGTGGCTGGCATCCAGCAGGCGCTGGTCTCCGGTGTAGCTGTGAGTGGTCGTCATGGTGCCTTTGATAATGCCAAAGTTTTCGTGCAGCACCTTAACCACAGGAGCCAGACAATTGGTAGTACAGCTGGCGTTGCTGACTACATTGTGTTTGTCATGGGCATAGTCTGTGTGGTTTACCCCCATAACGTAGGTACCAATGTCACCCCCTTTACCGGGAGCGGTGATCAAAACCTTCTTAGCCCCCGCTTCGATGTGGCGAGACGCCCCTTCCTCGCTGACGAAAACGCCAGTGGACTCAATGACCAAATCAATATCCCAAGCTCCCCAGGGAAGATTATTGGGGTTGCGGTCAGAGGTGCACTTGATCGTTTTGCCATTAACGATGAGGCTATCTCCCTCAGCCTGAATGTCAGCATCCAGACGTCCCAGCATCGAGTCGTACTTCAAGAGATGGGAGTTGGTCTTGGGGTCAGAGGTATCGTTGATAGCGACCACTTCAAGCTGGCTATTATCCCTGGTTAACCAACACCGCAAAAAGTTCCGACCGATGCGGCCAAATCCATTAATGGCTACTCTAATCACTGCGTTTAACCCTCTGTTGTACTCGGACTAGGTATCTATTCTTAGACGACATCATAATATCGCAAAGACTGTACCCCTTCATAGCGGTGATGCATTGATCTGGCTCTATAGGCAAGGCAATTTTTATTTCCTGTAAATCCTGAGGGGCATTTACGGGTCCAGAGACTGATTCATATTGATCTCCCTGCTGATAAGCTGAGCTCACTCAAGGCTCTGGGCCGACAGTTCATCCTGAGCAGGACCAGGAAATCTGAACGGTGAGGCAATATATGTTTCTTATAGTTTTGGTTTAGGATTCACCCATTTGTTTAGATGTGAGGCACCATAATCCAGATAAAATCAGCGCGGAATCATCAGGGTGATTGGTCTCCATATAAATCCGAAACAAATCGGAATAACCCCGATTTTTTAGGCCATTCTTGGAAATCTTGCTATGATTACGCCTGACACTGGTGTGGTGTGGTGTTTTGAGGAGTGAAAGATGCCGATTTCCGTAAGTTTTGACGGTAGACCGTTCCATTTCATTGGTGTCGGTGGAATTGGAATGTCGGCCCTGGCCTATATCCTAACCAAGCGAGATTTACCCGTATCTGGTTCTGATGTACGCCTGACCCACATTACCCGGCGTTTGCAAGACTCGGGGGCTAAGATTTTTGTCCGTCAGGAGGCAGCCAATCTAGATCATTTTCTGACCGATACCCCCCTGTTTTTAGATCAGTCCGTCTGTGCCGCTACAGCGACCGAGTCTGCATCCTCCACAACGGTTGCCAAGGGTTATCGGACTGTCCGCAATAACTCTGATCCCCTGCAATCACCTCAGGTGATTTGCTCGACTGCTATTGATAATCGTAATCCTGAATATCGTGCTGCTCTAGAACGGGGTTATCCGATTTTTCATCGCTCCGATGTGCTGGCGGCTTTGATTCAAGAATATGAGAGTATCGCTGTAGCGGGTACCCATGGCAAAACCACCACTAGCAGCATGGTCGGTCACCTTTTGTTGGGAGCGGGTTTAGACCCAACCATTGTGGTGGGCGGAGAAGTCACCAGTTGGGGAGGCAACGCCCATTTAGGGCAGGGGAAGCATTTAGTGGCAGAGGCCGACGAATCAGACGGTACCCTGGCCAAACTGTCTGCCTCCATTGGCATTGTCACCAATATTGAACTTGACCACACCGACCACTATCGCGGGTTGCAAGATGTCATCGACATTTTTCAGGCCTTTCAGCAGCAATGCGCCACCCTGGTTGCTAATGCCGATTGCGCCGTTGTTCGTCAGAATCTGACCCCGACCATTACCTACAGTCTCAATCCTGCATCCGGGGCGACCTATTGGGTAACCGATGTGAACTACCACGCCGATGGCACCACCGCGACCCTGTGGGAGCGAGGCAATGCGGTCGGCCAACTGCGCCTTCGTGTTCTGGGCGAACATAACCTCAGCAATGCCCTGGCCGCGGTTGCAGTCGGTCGCCATGTGGGCCTTGAGTTCCCTGATATCTTCGCAGTCATGGCCCAGTTCAGGGGGGCCCGGCGACGGTTTGAAAAGCGCGGCTGTTACTCGGGTATCCAGTTCTTTGATGACTATGCCCATCATCCCAGTGAAATTCGGGCAACCTTAGCGGCCGCTCAGCTTAAGGTCGTTCAGAGTAATGTCACTCCGATTAAAAAAGGTGAGTTTGGCGAAGCCGACAGTCGCCGGGTAGTCGCTGTGTTTCAACCCCATCGGTTTAGCCGCACTGTGGCTTTACTGCATGACTTTGCTGACGCCTTTGCCGATGCCGATCAAGTGTTTCTGGCAGATATTTATAGTGCTGGGGAAGCGAATACCTTTGGCATCTCGGGCCAGCAGGTCGCTGACATGGTGGCCCAGCATCATCCTGATGTTATCTACGGTTCTACCCTGGATGAAATTCAGTCCCTTTTGGAGCAACATTTGAAGCCTGGCGATCTGGTGCTGTTTATGGGAGCGGGTAACTTAAATCAAATTATCCCTCAAGTGATGGCCTATTTCGCCGATACCGAGGTTCCTTCTCTACAGGAGGTCTGCTAGCTATGGTATCTTTTGCTACACCTGGCCTTCAGACACCCAGGGATGAAGCCAGTCACTCCAGATTAATGGATGCCAAGCAACCGGAGGGTGTGCCCGAGCTGCCCCCCTGGGTTCAGTCCCAGGCCATGCTGCAAAAGCTCACAACCTTTCGGGTCGGGGGAAAAGCAGACTGGCTGGCGATACCACGCTCCCTAGGCGACATGCAGGCCACGTTCGCTTGGGCTGAAGCGGCCCATTTACCCATTACGATGCTGGGGGCTGGGTCTAATCTGCTGATTAGCGACGCTGGCATTGCCGGGCTGGTCATCTGTACCCGTCACTTTCGCAAAACCCAGTTTGACGACGCCCGGGGGCAGGTCACTGTCGCAGCCGGAGAGCCTCTCCCGACCCTGGCCTGGAAAGTTGCCAAACGGGGTTGGCGGGGGCTGGAATGGGCTGCTGGCATTCCCGGCACTGTAGGTGGTGCCGTCGTGATGAATGCGGGTGCCCATGGGGGATGTACCTCTGAGCGCCTGATATCCGCCAGGGTGATTGCCCCCGGGAGAGGGCTGGTGCACTTGACCCCAGCGGATTTAGCCTTTCGCTACCGCACTTCGGCCCTGCAGGAGGCGGGAGCGGTGGTACTGGAGGCAACCTTTCAACTGGAGCCAGACCATAGTCCATCTACTGTGGTGGCTGATACCCTGGCTGGGCTAGAACAGCGGCGGGCCAGTCAGCCATACGATTTCCCGAGCTGCGGCAGTGTTTTTCGTAACCCCTATCCCCAAACGGCGGGTTGGCTAATTGAGCAGACCGGACTCAAGGGCTATCGGTTGGGACGGGCTCAGGTGGCCCAGCGCCATGCCAACTTTATCCTCAACTGCGGGGGGGCAACCGCCAGCGATATTTATCGGCTCATCCATTACGTGCAGGAGCAGGTGCAGGCTCGATGGTCCCTTTGGCTAAAACCAGAGGTGAAATTTATGGGAGAATTTCCGACCCTGTAATTTCTGGGACGATAACATCGGCAGCAGACGTTAGAATCAGATAGCTGTGCCAGGTCCGGTTCTGGGTTGCCATGGTTGGCCAAAAATCCAGAGTTTAAAGGGGCTTGGTTTGTATTCGTTACAGTACGTTCGAGAGTAATTCCATGTCACAAGGTCAAGGTTTTGGTTTCGGTTTGGGCAAAATGAAGGAACTCACCGAGGCCTTTAAGAAAGCCCAGCAAATTCAGGAAGGGGCAAAGCAGCTCCAGGAAGAACTGGAACAAATGGAGATTGAAGGGGAGGCCGGTGACGGACTGGTCAAAATCGTAATGAGCGGCAATCAAGAACCCCGGGGGGTCACTATCGCCCCGTCTGCCCTGGAAAAGGGAGCTGAGGAGCTGTCTCATTTAGTCGCTCAGGCGATGCAGGATGCTTATCAGAAATCCACCGAAACCATGCGCGAGCGGATGGAAACCCTGACCGGTGGTCTTAACCTGCCAGGCATGTAGACCGCTTCAGCGCTTCTCCGGGCCGACTGCTGGTTAGCGGTGACAGCCTCACGGAGAAGTGCAGCTTGTAGGGTTAGCGTTGTCGTGATTGATGCAGTGGATTCATGGTGACAAAGGTTCTATTTGTATGCCTGGGGAATATCTGCAGGTCTCCCTCCGCAGAAAACATCATGAATTACCTGATTCAACAGCGGCAGCTACAGGGGCAACTTGAGTGTGATTCGGCGGGTACGTCCAGCTACCACATTGGTAGTCCCCCCGATGCTCGTATGGCCCAGGCCGCGAAACCCTATGGCCTTACGCTGAAAGGAAAAGCTCGCCAGTTTTTGCCGATTGACTTTGACCAGTTCGACTGGATCTTGGCTATGGATCGGGAAAATCATCGAGATATTCTTTCCCTGGCCAAAACCGATCGTCACCGGGAAAAGGTCAGGCTGATATGTGAGTTTTGCCGCCACCATCCCGACAAAGAAGTTCCTGATCCGTACTACGGCGGTCCCGAGGGGTTTGATTACGTGATTGAGCTCCTGATGGACGCCTGCGATGGACTTTTAGACCATGTACTGGCTCATCCCCAGTCAACTCTGATGGATTAGGAGAACTTTGGTGGGTAAGATTCCCACGGCATTATCGATTGCCCTGGGCTTAGCCGGTAAATGGCCCTGGGTAAAAGTAGCCTGTAGCGGTTTAGGTAGTCTGGTAGTTACCCTGATTGCCCATCCCAGCTTGGCGGCAGAGCGTCTGATTATTTCCTATGGTTTTCTAGAGCGCTCCATCGCCATTGAAGATCTGGAATATTTTGCGGAAACCGGACGGTTGACGCCTCAGCTTTTAGCCTATAACCAGCGGCTCCGATTGGGCGACGAACGGTTGAATCAGGTTCAGGATTGGCTCACGACTCCCGCCGAACTTGACGCCGTGGCGGTGTCTCAGTTTTTGTACACCGAGCAGGGGAAGCTTCTGCTCAAACAGTTGAGCCAGGTGATTCAAACCCCTGCCCGTCAGGCGGGGGTTTCGGCCCTGCGCAGTGCTCTGATTTTAGCGGCTGCCGATGGGCCGACCGGGTTAACGCTGCTGAATGTGCTTCGGATGTACCCGACGGAGGCTATTCGGGTTGATCTGAGGCAGGGGTTAGCCATTGCCCAGAGTTTGAACCAGGCGATTTTGCAGGCCGAATTAGCCGTTGAGCTGGTGCAAGAACGCTCCGAAGAAGAGGCCGAAGCCTCCCCGGTGGACAACTTTGACCAACTCCTGCAACTGATGCAGAGCGAGCGGCAATATGGCGTACGCCGGGTCAACCTGGTGGTCCCCGGTTTGCCCGAACCGGCTGAACTGTATCTGCCCAGGGTTTTTCCAGGGCGAGCAGGAACGCCCGTGGAAGGATTTCCCCTGGTGGTGATTTCCCACGGTTTAGGCAGCACCAGCCAGAGTTTTGCTTATTTAGCGGGCTATTTGGCCACAGGCGGTATTGCGGTGGCCGCCATTGAACATTCTGGAAGCAACGATCAGCAGCTGTTTGCCCTGCTGGAAGGACGCTCCGATGCAGTTGTTTCCGACGAAGAGTTTTTGCGACGTCCCCTGGAAGTGTCTCTCACCATTGATGCGTTGGATCGGGCCGAAGCCGTTGACCCCACCTTAAGGGGACAGATTAACTTTGAGCAAGTCGGACTGGTGGGCCAATCCTTTGGAGGCTATACCGGCCTGGCATTAGCGGGGGCAGACCTGGACCTGGACAATTTGGGGCAAACCTGCCCGCCTGAGCTATTTTCTTTGAATCCGTCAATTCTGCTGCAGTGTCAAGCGACCCGGTTGGGCAATCCCGACAATAGCCTGCGGGATCCGCGGCTGCAGTCAATTTTTGTGATCAACCCCATTGGTAGTGTGCTGTTAGGTGAGCAGGGATACCGTCAGGTAGAAATTCCCACGCTGATTGTTTCCGGTACCGCCGATACCATTGCCCCTGCCTATCCAGAGCAGATTCAACCGTTTACCTGGTTAAGTGCTCCCGAGCGTTATCTGCTTTTAATTGACCGGAGTACTCATTTCTCGGCCATTGGCGATGTGGGTGACGGGGAACAACCCCTGGCCGTTCCTCCGGAACTGGTAGGGCCCCGACCGGATCTGGTCCAGGCCTACCTTCAGCTCTTGGGGTTGGCTTTCTTTAAGGTAACCCTGGAGCAGGATACGCGCTTCGGCCCGATGCTTCAGGCCAGTTTTGTCGAAGCCCTGGGCATGGACCCCCATTCCCTGAGTCTATCGACGACCCTGACCCAGGAAGACCTCCAGGAGGCCCTGGAGTAGTTGTTCACCCGATCGGATAAACCTTGATTCAAGGATTTTTGAACCTCAACAAACCTAAAGACATGACCTCCCACGACTGCGTAGCTGTCATAAGGAGGCTGTTTGGCATGAAAAAAGTGGGTCATGGCGGCACCCTTGATCCAGCCGCCACGGGGGTGCTGCCCATGGCGCTGGGCCGAGCCACTCGTTTACTGCCCTACCTGGCCGATGACAAGGCCTACCGGGCCGTGGTGCGCTTCGGCGTGACTACCAGCACCAATGATTTAGAGGGGGAAATACTCACCCGGGTCCCTGTGCCAGACCTGAGGCTGGAGATGGTTCAGCGGGTGCTGCCCAACTTCCAGGGAACGATTGAACAGGTGCCCCCTGCCCATAGTGCGATTCAAGTCCAGGGACAGCGGCTCTACCACCTGGCCCGGCAGGGCAAGTCGGTCACTCCACCGCCCCGTACCGTTACCGTTCACCACATTCAGGTGCAGGGTTGGCAGCCGGGAGCCTATCCTGAAATCACCCTGTTGATTGACTGTGGAGCGGGAACCTATATTCGTTCCGTGGCCCGGGATCTGGGAAAAACCCTAGGCTGTGGTGCCACCCTGGCCGGCCTGACTCGGACCCGCAGCAGCGGCTTTGTCCTAGGGGATAGCCTCACTCTGGAGGCAGTTAAAGCAGAGTTAGATCAGGGACACCTGGACCTGGTGCCGGTGCCCTTAGCCCTGGCCCACCTGCCCGCCGTGGAACTGGATGATGACCAGGCTCGCCGGTGGTGCCAGGGGCAGAAATTCGCGCCACCCGTTGCCCTGACCCCGGATAGACCCTATCGGGTCTTGGATCACCAGGGAAATTTTCTGGGCATAGGGCAACAGCTAGAGTATCAGGGGGGAGTTATTCTGAAGGCGAAAATGGTATTTCGCCAGGACTAATGTCCTTGGGATTACCCATGCCAAGTTACTCCGCCGTTATCCTCAGGGTGAATTCCGCTTGTCGAGGCGATCGCACATCAATTAAATAATCTCCCCCCTCCTGAATTTCGCCCTGCCATGACAACACCCGGGAGGCATCGGGAATCATGGCCCCGCTGGGATAGCGGACATCAATAACCACTGGACCGGTGACGTTGGGCAGATCCACTGACAGGGTCTGTCCGGCCTGGACATTGACCACATAGCGGCGAATCCGTTCTTCGTTCACCTGATCGGCCACCTGCACGGTGGTTCGGCCCGGGGGAATCTGGACCCGCTGTTCGATGATGTTGGGCTGCGGCTCGGGTTCCGGCTCGGGTTCCGGTTCGGGTTCGGGTTCCGGTTCGGGTTCGGGTTCCGGCTCGGGTTCGGGTTCCGGCTCTTCTGGAGTTTCTTCTAGAACCTCGCTGAGGCTGACGACTAATTCATAGTCGCTGGATTCTAACCCTTCTATGGGGCGAAGTTGAATCACGTACTCCCCATCTTCCGGCAGTTCCCCCTGCCAGCTTTGGACTCGCTGGGCCCCAGAGTCAAGCGCCTCTCCCTGGGGGTCGAGCACCGTGAGCAAGACTCCCTCAGTATTCATCGCCGCTCGCAGCACCTGCCCGGCATCCGCCCTGACCCGGTAGTTGATGGTTTCGTTCTCCCGCAGGTTACCGGTTACCGTTCGATCGTCTCCGGGGGAAATTCTCAACCGCTGGCTGTACTCTACCGGGCGACGGGTGGGGGTGGCCGTTGGTCGGGGTTCAACCGTGGGGCTAGGGGAAGCCTGGGGATCGTATTCAATGGTGGGAACTGGGGAGGTTTCCACCTCCGGTTGTCGATTCAGCAGGCTGACCACGAGCCATCCGCCCACCGCCGCCAGGGACGCCAACACCGCAAAGATGCCAAAGACAGCCCAGGGGTTTTCCCAAATGGATTCCGGTTCCGATGGCCCTAGCGGGGGAGGCGTCGCTGGGCGTTGGGCAGGAGGCGGAGCTGTCACCTGGGTGGGTTGATACTGGCGGCCCACCGCTACGGTTTTCACCTGGGAAGAGGGCATGGTCCGGCGAGGCATTCCCTGGGATGGAGTAACCGCACCCAGGGCCTGGGCCATTTCACTGACGGATTGATACCGGTCGCCGGGGCGATAGTTGACCGCCCGATTGAGCACTTCCGCCAGGCTAGGGCTGGTGGAGGCATAGGTCTGCCAGTTCCAGGTCAGGTTGTGGTCATCAAACAGCTCCTGGGGTTCCTTACCCGTCAGCATAACCATCGCGGTGACCGCCAGGGCATAGAGATCGCTACTGGGATAGGCCCGGCCTGACTGGATTTGCTCGCTGGGGGCGTAGCCCAGCTTGCCCACGGAAGTGGCATGGGTGGGGGTGCCTACCATTTGAATCCGGGTAAACACTTCTTTGACTACTCCAAAGTCAATTAAGACCGGCAGCCGATCGCTGGAGCGCTGAATAATATTGTCGGGACTAATGTCGCGGTGAATGATACCTTTGCTGTGGATATGGGCCAGAACCGGCAGCATTTGCTGCAGAAATTCCCGCACCTCGGCTTCCGAAAAGGCCATCCCCTGGGCCATGCGCTGGTTAAGCAAGTCCCGGTAGGTCGTGCCCTCGACGTAGTCCTGTACCAAAAAGAGCCGCTGGTCCTCCTCAAAAATGGCCTGAAACTTGGGTATTTGAGGATGCTCAATACTGTAGAGAATAGTTGCTTCCCGCTGAAATAGCTGCAGAGACTTTTCTGAAAGGGTTTCCTCCTGTTGGGGTTCAAATTCCTTAACGGCACATTTTTCGTCGAAGCGACCGATGTCTTCGGCCAGGTAGGTGCGTCCAAAACCGCCATGGCCCAACAGCCGGAGAATACGATAGCGGCTCTGCAGGGTAGTACCAGAGGGAATGGTTGGTTGCATGGCTCAGGGATGATGGTTGGCCGGAATCTACTATAGCAGTGGGGGGGAAAGTCCCTACTGGAGGGAAAACCACCTCTCTGCCACAATAGTAAATGACAGAAAACTCAGGAAACGACGATGGCACTGAAGCGACCCATGCTTATCGGTGGATTGGGACTTTCGGCTACCCTGTGGTTGTTGGATACAGTCCATTTCAATATTTTCGACAGTTCCACCCTGCTCAGTGCCATGGCCATGGGAACCGGAATTTGGTGGTGGCGCCAGCGCGATCGTGCCCCAGCCCCGGTCGTGGCCCCTGAACCCCTGGTAGCAGATCGGGCCGCCGTTGAAGCCCAGCTAGAGCAGGTTCAGAACCGGCTGGCAACCCTAAAAACTGAAATGGAAGCGGCTGAAAAACTGCCTTCCCCGGTCCCAGACATTCCCCAGTACCAGCAGCGGCACCAGGCCCTGGCAGCAGCCCTGAATCGGCGTCAGCTTGCCGTCGCGGTGACGGGGGAAGCCCGTACCGGTAAAAGCACCTTGATGGATTTAATTCAATCCGCCGCCGTAGTAGATCACAAGCTATCCACCCTGTCCTTAAGGGAGGTGCCTCTGGGCCGGGAAGCAGCCCCCGCCGCCGATGATTTTTTCCCCTACGATGCCGTCCTGCTGGTTACTGATGGAGACATCACCGAGTCTGCCCTGACCCTGCTCAAACATCGGGTGCTGGCCGGTCAGGGGGCGGTGCTAGCCTTCAATAAAACCGACCATTACGATGCTTCCGACCAGGAAATTATCCTGCGCCAGCTTGAGCAACACATGGCTACCCTGCCGGTCTCGGTCCAGGTGGTGAGCGTGGCCGCCGCCCCTCGTCCAATTAAAGTTCGCCGTCACCAGGTCGATGGCGCTGTGGAAGAGGGGATGGAACCGGCCCCGGTCGCTGTCGAACCGCTGTATACCCTGCTGCAGGAGGCGCTCATTGCCCGGGCGGCTGCCCTGGTGGCCGCTACGACCCTGCGCCAGGCCCAGACCCTGCGCCGTCAGGTGCAGGGGGAACTGAATCATCTGCGCCGGGATCGAGCCCAGGCTCAAGTGGATCAGCTGCAGTGGGTGGCTGCCGCTGCTGCCTTCGCTAACCCGGTTCCCACCGTGGATCTGCTGGCTACGGTCGCCATCAACGGGCAGCTGATCATGGATCTGGGCAAAGTCTACGGGTTCAACCTTTCCCTGGAAGAAGCAAAAACCGCCGCCGGTACCCTGGCCAGCCTTACCGTAAAGCTGGGGCTGGTGGAACTGTCAACCCAGGTGCTCACCGCCGTTTTGAAAAGCCACTTTACCACCTACGTAGCCGGAGGATTGATCCAGGGTCTCAGCGCCGCCTACCTGACCCGCATGGCCGGGCAGAGTCTAATGGACTACTTTGAAGCCACTGCCCTGGCTGGCCAGGGCAGTGGCGATATCTCCTGGGATGCCATTGCCCAGCGCCTCCAGGCCGCGCTGCTGAAAACCGGACAGACCCCCTGGTTACGCTCCCTGGCCCAGCAGGGAATCGAGCGCTTAAAGCCCAGCCCGGCTTTGGTGGCAGCGGCGGAGTAAATCATGTTCCTCTCCCTGGCCCGTAACACCCTGACCCAGGCCCTAAACCGGTATTCGGCCACCCTGCAGAACACCTCTGGAAACGGGGCGATGGCTCCCAGGGCCGCCGTTCAGTCGGGCTTAAAGCAACTCCAGACCCTAACGGCTAAGCTTGACTCCCGCCGGTTAACGGTGGCCGTCTTTGGCCTGGTGAGCCGGGGTAAGTCGGCGGTGATTAACGCCCTGGTGGGGGAAACCGTGGTGGAGACTGGCCCCCTGCACGGGGTAACCCGCTGGCCCCGGTCGGTGTACTGGCAGCCCAGCTTGGATGGACCCGATGAGAACAACCAACCCTGGCAGGTGGAGCTAATAGACACCCCCGGACTGGATGAAGTGGGTGGCGAAGTCCGCTCTGACATGTCTCAAACCGTCGCTCACCAGGCGGATTTAATCCTGTTTGTGGTGGCTGGAGACATTACGCGCACTGAGTATGACGCCCTGCTGCAGCTGCGGCGGGAGCAGAAGCCACTGCTGCTGGTATTCAACAAAACTGACCTGTATCCAGAGCTGGATCGCCAGGCCGTATATGCCATGCTGACTCACCTCCAGCAGAATTTGGGGCCTACCATGGAAGGCACCCGGCTGGCCGTGGACGACGTTATTATGGTGGCCGCCAGTCCGGCCCCAATGTCGGTGCGGGTAGAGTGGCCCGATGGTCGGGTCAGCCAGGAGTGGGAAACCCCTTCACCCCAAATGACCCCCCTCAAACGAGCCTTAATCACCATTTTGCAGCAGGATGGGTCGGCTTTAGTGGCCCTTAACGCCCTCCGCAGCGCCCGGGCCATTGAGGAAGATTTAGTCGATCAGGTGGCTCGATTACACGGGGACGGGGCCGAGGAACTGATCTGGCAGTTTGCTAAGTACAAAGCTGCTGCCGTAGCGCTCAATCCCATTGCCGGGCTGGATTTGCTGGGGGGTATTCTCAGCGACCTGGTCATGATTCGCAATTTGGCTCGGCTCTATGGGTTTCCAATTACTAACTATGAAGCGGGCAGGCTGTGGAAAGCAATTATCAAAAGCTCGGGTATCCTACTGCTCAGTGAACTGGGCAGTGCATTGCTGGGGGCCGGCAAAACCACCGCTGCCCTGTTCAGCCTGGTGGATAGTACCGCTGGATTGACGGCCCTGGCTGGAGCCATGACGGCCCAGGCCAGTGCAGCGGGCTATGGGACTTACGTCGTCGGTCAAGCGGCAAAAGCCTATTTGGAACAGGGCTGTACCTGGGGGCCAGAGGGCATCAGCGCGGCAATGGCCGAAATTATTGAGCACACAGACCCTTCCCTGACCCTGGCCCAGGGTTACTACTTTGCCAAACCGTTACCCGCCCAGGAAGCAGAACAGCTAATCCAGACATGGCCTAAGTCTTGTGGACGTGACCCTTAATTTGACGCTAAGACTACATGTCCAACGGAAAGTCTGTGGCTTCCGGCGACACCCTGGCCTTTTTTAACCGAGGCACCACCCGCCACGA
>CAZPYG010000037.1:0-7967 GCA_964590465.1 uncultured bacterium
GCCCTTTAGCCAGCATCCGGGTGCTCATCTTATTCCAGTCCAGAAGTGGAGTTTCACCCTTCTCCGGATTTTCTCAGGAAATTATCTCTTTCACCTCAGTTTGGTACTGCAAAGTAATCACATTCCACCACTAAGGCTTTGACCCATGATGATTTCGCGACTCTCACTGAGCTTTTTAACCCTGGCAGCCACCGTCCTGGCCGTGGCTTGCACCCCTTCTCAAACCGCTTCGACTGAAACCGATGCCGCAACCGCTGAAGCCGCCCAAACCGAAGAAACAGCCCCCCTCAGTAACCCCGTCACCGCAACAACGGCTGACGCGCAGGAAGCAAGCAGCACACGCATCGGGATGTTTGCTGCTGCCGAACACGAAACCACAGGTGGTGTTGAGTTGATTACTCAGGATGGTCAAGCGACCCTGATGTTTGATGAAACCTTTGCCACCTCTGATGGCCCTGATCTGGTGGTAGTGTTGCATCGTTCTGCCAACCTGATTGCTGAATCTACCCCTCCGGCCTATCCCATCGCGGAGGAAGATTACGTGGTCATTGCACCCCTGACTGCAATTAATGGCGGCCAGGAATATGTCATCCCCGCAGAGATCGACCTGAACGAGTTTGAGTCTGTTGCCATATGGTGTCAGCAGTTCAACGCCACCTTTGGCGCAGCTCCTCTGCAATAGCAGCTCGAACTTCAGGCGTTTTAGGGACCGGGTGACGTTGCAGTGTCTAGATTTTTGAGGTCTTTCCAGCCTTCTTTTTGCCATTCTTGGACGGTGCTGGCTCTGGAGAGATAATCTGCACCAGCACATCCTCCTGTACGGCACAGATCAGAGCCGGTCCTGCCTCAGCTCCTACCCGCAGCAGAGCACCGAGACGGTAAACCCCGCCAGCCGAAAGGCCAATGTCTGCGGGCGAACGCAGCGACAGGGAAGGTGAGTAGCTGCCCTGGTCCGGAGTTGTAGAAATCCGGGTCTCCCCTAGCAAAATGCTGGCTTCTGGGCCACAGGGCTTCGCATAAAATTCCAGGTGGAGCAAAGGTTCCAGCGCCAGCAAAGCAACAGCACTGGTATCCAGAAATTCCACGCTGGTGCGCACACTGAACGCTTCATCGGCATTCAAAATCGAGACGGAAGCCTCGGAGTCAACCCCAGTTGCAACGACCGTCAAAGCTCCAAACCTACAGCGGATGGGAATGCTGGTCGCTTCTTGAGCAGTCATCTTACATCGTGTCTCCCATCATCCAGTTGTGGTACAGCCGTTAGCTGCGGTCGCGGTTATCTGCCGTTTCAGCACTTCGGGCTGCTTTGTTCGCTGGTCAGGCCAGTTGGGGTGCAGCTAATCCGTCGCCGTAACTTTCGCCACTGGTGTCCATGGTTTGAGCGCGTTGGGCAGGGTGTTTAACGGGCAAAGGCTTACGTCCATAGCTGAGCTGGTTGACCCAAAACACATCTTCGGTGCGCACGGTTTCAAACCCGGCATAGCCCAGCCATGCATCCACATTACCCTGGCCGTATTCGCGGATAAAGGGTTCTTCAAAAAGGTTACTGAGCCAGTCGGCGCTGCGCAGGGTCTTTTGGTTGCCGTCAAGAATCAGCACCTGCCCCCAGGGACTAAGCAACCGGAAGCTTTCTCGCAGGATGGCTTTCGTTACCTCTGGAGGAGTCTCATGGAACAGCAGGGTGGCGCACACCACATCGAAGGATCCTTCCGGAAAGCCGGTCTCCATCGCGTTGCCGTGGCGGAACGTAATATCCAGATTGGCTTCCCTGGCTTTATGATCGGCCACCACCAGCATGTGGGGAGATAGATCAAGACCGACGACCTCCGCATTGGGAAAACGACGCTTCAGCATCAGGGTAGTAGTGCCAGTACCGCAACCCTGATCAAGGATGCGGCGGGGAGTTCCCTGCATGGCTTTGACCAGGCTTTCCCTAACCCAGGTTTCGCTGGGGGGCAGCACGTACTGGGTGATGGGGTCGTAGGTGACGGCGGCATCTACAGTGAGGTAACCATTTTCGATGCCGTGGAAGTCGCTGGTGGCGTAGTACTCAGGATAGGTGACTTGAGGATTTGTAAAGGTTGCTGTGGCCGTTTCCCAATCCATGCTGTCGCGAAACTTTATCATGGCATCCCGATCAAGCAACCGTTCGAAGACGGGGGCAAGAAACTGATCAAATATAGTCTTCGGTTGGGTCGCCATGGGGTAATTACGATTGAGTGCAACAGCAGAAGAGACCACCTAAACGAATAGGGTCCTGAATATTCTTCAATTTAACGCTGGTCAACAGCTTTATGCCAAGCACGGTGACACTATCCTGGATGGAATTACCATAAAAAAACCCCTGGATTAACCAGGGATGTTGAACGCTGTCGAGGTTGAAGGTTAAAAGTCATATCAAACTATCGAAGATAGCGACGTCCCATGAAGGTTAGCTCTTCTGCAGGTTGCTGCCGCTGGGATACATTGAACCGCTTCTTGGCGTAAGACTTACTCAGAAACTTACCGGTTTCTTCGGTGGTCATCGCTTCAATGGCGGGAGCAGAAGCGTTGTAGGCTTTACCGAGAAAAGAGAGTTGCATAATTTGGGCTCCTTGTGTTGGTTGAATATAATGTCTCAGTTTTGGCAGGCTTCAACCACCTGAGATTAGGTAGTTAAGCCAGAACTTTAGACAACCTGGGCCGAAGTTAGCGTTGTGTACGAATCATCTTGAATCCTATGGTGCGGTGGCCCCCTGAAAGTCCCCTGAACGCATTCTGGACTTTTCGTAAGAGCTTCCTGAGAAGTCTGAGAGCCAGGCTCAAGCCACCCCAAAACATGGATTCCTGCCATGGAAGTCGCCCAGAATAGGAGTACACCAGGAAGGAACCGGGCTGAAAGGAGGGAGATTCAGGGAAGAAGGCACTGTTGCTTTTACCGGTCTCGACTAAGCTGGGAATAGGGGCATGGGGTACCGGGTAACAGAGCCTAACTCCGATGAGTTAACGCCTCTGCAGGAATAACGACCGAACCTCATAAATCTTCAAGTACCCCAAAATTCACCGCCTGATACCCAAACCCCGATACCTGCAACCCCAACCCCTGAAACCCGATACCCAAAACCCATCCCTCTTGACCTTTTCTCTCTCGCTCCTGACCCTATGACTAGTTACCAAACCCAAACCGCCAACCCCGCCTACAACCTGGAAGAAGAAGCCTGGTGGGTGCAGCGCTGGATTGAATTGCTGAACACTTACCGCTTCAAAAAGCGCCTGGAAAGGGGGCGCAAGTACGCCCGGGAAGGGAACATTCTGAGCCTGGAGTACAAAGGCGCGAAGGTAACGGCTCTGGTGCAGGGTACTGCCGACGAGCCCTATAAGCTCTCCATCTGGCTGGATGCCTTCACCGATGAAGACTGGAATTACGTCATCGACACCCTGTCTGAGGAAGCCATCTACTCAGCCCAACTGCTGGCCGGAGAAATGCCTGACAATATTGAACCGGTATTTACGGCAAATGGGCTGAGCCTGTTTCCATTCAATTTGGCGGAAGTGCATTCTAAGTGCAGTTGTCCCGATCCCAAAAACCCCTGCAAGCACATCGCAGCAGTGTATTACCAGCTGGGAGATTTCTTTCGGGAAGATCCTTTTGTACTGTTCCGCCTGCGCGGACGTAGCCGCGACAACATCCTAGAAGCCCTGCGGCAAAAGCGACAGTCTAGCGCACCCCAGGTGGACGAAGCTGAGATCAACGATGCGGAAGAGACCGTAGTTCTTGAAGCTCCACCCCAAAACCGAGGACCAGACTTAGACCATTTCTGGGCCTATGACAAATCCCTCGATTCAGATCTGGTGGTCATTACCCCGTCTGATTCTACCGTGCTGGATGTACTGGGTAAAATGCCCCTGCCGCCTGAAGATGCTCCCGCAGTCATGACTCAGCTCAAGGAAATTTATCAGGCAGTAGGGCAACAGGCCATGATGAAAGCACTCAGCTAAGGCTGAGTCAGGGCCATAAGACGCTTCAGGCCACTCCAGCCAATGATGATGTAACCAATGGCCAGGAGCAGGCTGCTAATGGAAATGCGCAGACCTGACTTCCATGATTCGGTTCTTACACGACGCTCGGCTTCTTGCCGACGGGTACCAATCTGGGTTTGGACCTCTTGTCTGGCCTGGTCTGCCTGCTGCTGTAGAAACTGGTTCAGCCCTTCAGGATCATCCCGAAACTGCTCAATGTCCTGGGGTAACTGGCCACTCTGGATAGCCTGGGACAGCAAGTCTTCGTTTTGCAGGAGGGTGCCTAACTGGTTGCGCTGCTGACTGAGTTCTGATGATAACCGCTGTTCTAGCTGGGTCGTTGCCTGACTGGCTTCGGTGCTGACCTGCTCCAGGGCCGTTCTGCTGTTAAGGCGGACGGCATTAATGTGGAACACCGCCAGCAACAGATACATTAATCCCAACAAACTCGCCAGGGCACAGATCCAAAACCGTAAATCGGTAAACAGGCTTTGCTGCCTGGGAGGGCGTCCTACACTGCTGTCAATCCAAAAGCCAGTAAGAATCAGAGCAATGCCCACCAGCGGCACAATGCCCCGATCGACCAACTGAGTTGTCGTCGCCAGCTGCCACTGGGGGTTTGCCAGGTTCGGAGGAATCACCAAAATCAAATAGTCCAGCAGGGCACTAATAATGGCGACAAGGCCCACCAGCTTGAGGGCGATCGCAGCCAGGGGAGATTTTGTAGGATTAGTTACAGCGGGGTCAGACGTCATAAAGTTGGTCGATTGCTACAGTTATCCATTCTGCACCCGTGGGGTGGTAAATGGTCAAACATTTGGGGAGAGCGCCAGGAAGCCAGGAATATTAAGTTACAGGTGCTGGGTGTCGGAGGCTGGCATAAGCTATTAACCAAATTCAAAACCCAAACCCTGAAATCCCTAATCCCATCCACCCCTACTGCATCCGATCAATCGTGCGATACTGAATGGCTTCAGCAATGTGATGGGCTTGCAAACCATCGGCACCGTCTAAGTCAGCGATGGTTCGCCCAACTTTGAGGATACGGTCGGTCGCCCGGGCAGAGAGACCCAATTTACGGACGGCTCCTTCCAGCAGGGTACGGGTGGCGTCATCCAAAGGACACCACTGCTTCAGATGGCGGCTCTGCATATCGGCATTGCACTGGAGACCGGCTTCGGCTTTGAACCGGTCGTGGGCCTTTTCACGAGCTGCCTGGACCCGTTGGCGGACGGGGGCTGACTCTTCCCCAGGGGTATGTTGAGTCATTTCTTCGGGCTTGATGCGGCTGACTACCACCTGCAGGTCAATGCGGTCCATCAACGGGCCGGAAAGCCTGGCCCAGTAGTTTTCGCGGCTGCGGGGGGTGCAGGTGCAGGGCTGCACAGAATCACCGTAGAAGCCGCAGGGGCAGGGGTTAGTGCTGGCTACCAGGGTGAATTGAGCCGGAAAGACGACGGATTGGCGAGTGCGGGTAATGGTGACGTAGCCATCCTCCAGGGGCTGGCGCAGAAATTCCAGCACATCTCGCTTGAATTCGGTCAGTTCATCCAGAAACAGTACGCCACGATGGGCCAGGGAAATTTCCCCCGGTTTGGGATAGCTGCCGCCCCCCACCAGAGACGGTCCCGAGGCGGAATGGTGGGGGCTACGAAAGGGGCGGGTGTTGACCAGAGTGCCTTTTTCTTTCAAAAGTCCCGCAACGGAGTGGATCTGGGTCACATCCAGAGCTTCTTCAAACTGCAGGGGGGGCAGGATGGAGGGCAACCTCCTGGCGAGCATAGTTTTACCGCTTCCCGGCGGTCCCACGAAGATCAGGTTATGACCACCCGCTGCGGCAATCTCCAGGGCGCGTCTCGCCTGGGCCTGACCCTTCACATCCCGTAGGTCGAGAGCAGACCTGGGGGATTCCATCACCGGGCAATCTTCCAGCACCACTGGTTGGTGATTGGAGGGATTATTGAGGAAATCCGCCACTTCCGACAAATGCTTGAAAGCGTAGACCGTCAAGCCAGGCACCACTGCCGCTTCTCGGCCATTGTCTGTCGGCACCACCAGGCCACGGATGCCCAGCTTCTTTGCTGCTGCCGCAATGGGGAGTACTCCTGCAACGGGTCTCAAGGTGCCATCCAGGGACATTTCCCCCAGGAACAGGAGGTCATTGAGGGCATCAACTCTCACCTGTTCTGCTGCGGCCAGAATCCCCACACTGATGGGCAGGTCGAAAATGGGGCCTTCCTTGCGCAGGTCGGCAGGGGTCAGGTTGATCACCACCTTACGCATGGGGAAGGGAAACCCGGCATTCTTTAGAGCCGCCTTCACCCGCTCGCGAGATTCCTGCACTGCTGTATCGGGAAGCCCAACTACCACGACTCCGGGGAGCCCTCCGGCTATATCAACCTCTACCCCTACTTTGATGGCGTCGAGGCCCACCAGGGACGCACTCCAGGTTCTTGACAGCATGGCTCAGCACATGATTGTTCTCTATTCAGGGTGCCCGGTCAATTCCGAAAAGCCCTGCTATTCCTTAAGCAAAAGGTGTGAATCAGCCATTCCAGGGATAAATTTATCCTCTGAGTCGCGACTCCACATTTCGACTCCCTGCTCCCCTGCCCTAATGAGTCGCTCTAACCAGGAAAAGCCGACCCTCGACCCCAAAAATTTCATACCTTCTTGCAAAATAGAGATACGTCCGCCCTTCGTAAGGGAAATAGCTTTTCCCTTGAGAACCTATGGCAACCCGTGCTGTTGAAACCTTACCCGTAGCCCCTGGCGAAAACCGAGTCGGCATCCGGGGGCTAGATTGGGTCGCCTATCAGCAGATGAAAGCCCTCCTCAACGAACGCACCAGGGCACGTCTTACTTACGATCGCGGCACCCTCGAAATCACCATGCCCTCCGAGATCCATGAATTCTACGCCCGGTTGATTGAGCGCTTCATCATTATCCTGGTGGTTGAGTTGGGGATGCAGGTCAAAACGCTAGGTTCCACCACGCTGGATCGAGAAGACCTGGATCGAGGCTCTGAACCCGATAATGGCTACTACATTCAAAACCAGCCCCTGGTTACCGGACGCCCCATCAACTTGGAGACTGACCCACCTCCTGACCTGGTGGTAGAAGTCGATATCAGCCATACCGATATTGATAACAATGCGCTGTACGCTGCCATGGGGGTACCTGAGTTCTGGCGCTTCAATGGCAAAGCCTGGCGCATCTATCAGTTACAAACTGGGGCGTATGGGGAATGCGATCGCTCTCCGACCTTTCCCATGGTGGAAAAAGAGAAGCTATATCAATTTCTAGCCACCGGCCAGCACGATGAAGTTGCTGCCGAACTCGAATTTAGAGCCTGGGTGAAATCTGAGGTTTAGAATTATCGCGATCGCTACCCTGATCAGCCGCCGCTGCCTCCAGCAGACCACAGGCATGGCAGCCAGATGTGGCCTCAGTTTCAGTAGATCACAAACATACTCTTTTGTCGGGATTTAGCCCTCACCCCCAGCCCCTCTCCCAGGAGGGAGAGGGGAGTCGGAAGTGCTTCAAAGTCCCTCTCCCAGCTTGGGAGAGGGATTTAGGGTGAGGGCCAAACTGAGGTTAAGAGCATCTTTTCGATCTACTGAGTTTGCTTACAATAGACTCACTGCTCAACCCTAAACCTATGTCTGAGCCTGTAGCCCTGGCCGACAATGCTGTTACTGATGCCCAAGTCCAGGCACCGCCCAGTAACCTTTGGAGCGACGAACCCCCCTTGGAAAGCGATTTTCACCGGGACCAGATCGACCTGTTGATTCGCATACTGCGCTACTGGTGGCGCAACCGGAATGATGTCTACGTTTCTGGCAACTTAACCGTCTACTACAACCAGCAGCAGCTCAAATCTCGCGACTTTAGGGGTCCCGATTTCTTTGTGGTTCTGGGAACTGAGAAAAAAGACCGTCGCAGTTGGGTCGTATGGGATGAGCAGG
>CAZPYG010000037.1:8067-39515 GCA_964590465.1 uncultured bacterium
ATTGAGAAAGGTTGCCTGCAGCATGGATCCGCGAATGCACTCCGCTGACTCAGAAAGCCACAAACATTAGCGAAGCCGCCCTTTTGAACTAGCTTTTCCGAGCTAGGAAAAACTGTGAATCTAAGATCCTTCTTTGTTTATACTTCGTTCGACTAACGCTAAGATTGACTCTATCAAGAAATAATCATCAATTCAGCTTGTAGCTTTTTTGCTTGTAGCTACACCAACGCCATATCCACCAAGACCACCAATTCCGGCGAAAATAACTTTCTCAGAAAGTTCTCTATCACCAGTTATTCCCGCATAAATTAATACCATGAGTATCAAGCCGAGTATGCCACCCATACCTATTCTCTTGGTAACCTCCTCCCTCCTAAACTTCTCCGATTCTCGTTCGCTTTCTTTGTCATAGCTATCAATAATCTTGTCAATATGACGAGGTTCTATTTTTTCGGCGATAGGAGAACTTTTCTGAACAACGCCACTTCTAGAAGACATAAGCAACATTTTAGTAACTTGCTTACGGTCTTCTTTTGGGATTTCCTTCAGCATATCTGCGACTTCTGTGGGCACTACCCCCTCGAGATCACTCTCATCATCGTCAGATTGGGAACTATGAGGAGCAACCAACTCTGTTTCTTTGTCTGCCTCAGAATCTTCTAGGTTTTGCTCTTTGGATTCTTTGTTAGTCAATTTTGATCTCCATCAAACATTGATTAACTTTTAGATATAGTAGTGACAATAAGATTGCTGAGTTCATTTTCAATGACACGCTCTATTCGGTAATCAATAGACTCCTGAATATATTCGGCAAGAGCTTGCCTTACAAGAAATTTGTATGTTTTCTCGCTTATCTCGCCATCCGAGTAAAGTTTGCTAGCGTATGAGAGAAACCCTTTCAAGATACCTGAAGCCATATTGACCTACACACGCTTAAATAAAATGGCATTAGACAAATGACTTTTACCATAAATATTTAATTTATTGACCTGCTTAATAATCTATACCAAAAGCTCGTGATGAAATTATGCAGGTATTCCAGTATAGCAAATCTCAACATTGCTGTTGAGTAATATCATACTTTGTTAGGTTTGCTGGAAACCCAACGTCTATAGCTTTGTGTTCCAACCTATATTTTACCTCGCAACAGGCACCCGGTCCCTGAGGAGGCGTGATGCTCAGCAATTCTCATTTTGAGTTCCTGGCGTTCGGCCTGAGCGGTATTACATCCTCTTGAAAGCCATATTGAGAATTGCTGCGTGATGCTTTCCTGCAGTTACAAATTTAGTAACCACCCTCTCTGCTGGCTTCTACCTCGGCTAGGTTAGGAGCAACAAGCCGGGAGGACCCCAGGATGAAACGTTGCGAAAGGCAGAAGGCAAAAGGCAGAAGGATGAACGGTCATCTCGCTAATGAAGCGTTCCAAAAAGCTGAGATACTTCGCGTAAAACGTAGTTTGTCGGGGCACAGCAGGTTCTGTTTAACCCTGAGTGCCATGGCTGCAGCGGTTGCCATTGCCGCCCCAGCCGCCCAATCCACAGAACCTGAACTTACAACCTCCTCACCGCCGCCTATTGTTATGGAACATCGGGACTATGAAAGCTACCGCCAGGTGGTTGAGCGCACCCAGGCCATGGTGTCTGATTCAGCAGCCCGTCGTTTGGCAGAAGCTTTTGGTCTGGATATTCTCAACGTTACCTGGGAAGACACTGGGCGCTTCTACAATTCTGCCGTGGGGCCAAACATCAGCGACATGACCATTCAGGTGCAGCAGCAGGATCCTACCAGCGGGCGCTACCAGCTTTCGCTGATGCCGGTGATTCGTCATCCCAATTTCGAAGACCTGACCGCTGACATCCCCCTGGATAACTTCTACCTGCTCATAGGCAACGAAAAGGGCGAAGACCTGCAGCGGGTCGCGTTAAGGGATGTGCTGGATGATCTGCGCAGCTATCTTCACGAACCGGATTCCTGGCCGGGGCGTACCCAATCTCTCCTGGCTCCAGAGCGGGATAGCCATGTGCTGGTCAGTGCCCAGGCTTGCTTTTTGCCCATTCCCCAAGCAGGAGAAGCTACTTTTAACCCGGTCCTGTTTAACTACCAGTCTCGCCCGGATGATCCGGCAGTATTGACCATTCTTTCTACCCGGGAGGGCACCAGCGTCACCATTATCGACAACCAGCGGGATGCGTTTGAAGCCGGGCAAACCTGGGGCCAGCGTTTGTTCTTCAACAAAAATGGAGAACGAGCCAGCTTTACCGGGCAGCGGCTGAGTGATTTCCAGGCCGAGCAGCCGGATGCTGAAGGTCCGGCTCGTCCGGGGGAGGCCACTGCTGAGGATACTGAAGGGTTAAACATGGTACTGCTGATTCAGGTTCCTCTGAAACAGCAAGAGCCTATGGAGTTGGAGGCTCCTATGTTTGACATGCTCTCTGCTACCGGGGCTCCAGCAGCAGAGTCACAGCGAGCCCCCAGCGACGTTGAAGAAGCGGTGATTGGCCACGGCGCGGTAGAAGGCCCCTTCACCGAAATTGATGGGGTGGAAATCGAGCGGGATCCCGATTACCCGATTCGGGTGACGGTGCAGTTTTACAAAGCCACCAGCAATGGCGTAGTCTCCCAGGCTGACATGACGGAAATTCGCGACCAGATTGATCGGGTCTATGCCGATGCCGACTACGTGGGCAGTCTGGTGGTAGATGGCCCCAGCGACCGCCCCACCGAACACGATGGTCCTAAACAGGAACCGCCAGGGTGGTGGGAGCAGTTTTGGGAGTATCAAGAAGACTTCTTTGAACGACTTTCCCATTTCGGGAACCGGATGAACGGATACCGAGCCCCATCAAGGGCAAATCGTCCCCTGCCTTAATTAACCCACCTCTACCCCTCCCGAGAGGGGATTGCTGCAAGCGGTATCTCAGCTTTCTGAGTCTACCTTGCCGCCAGGAACTGCCAGGCTCTACCGATAATTGTTGAACTGCACCGCCATGGGCCAGTCTTCTTGTTTGACCAGGGCTTGGGCCTGCTGTAGATCGTCTTTAGATTTAGCCGATACCCTGACCGAGTCTCCCTGAATGGAGGCGGTGACTTTCTTGAGGTTATCTCGGATTAGCTTCGTCACCACTTTGGCCGTATCTTTATCAATGCCCTGTTTCAGGGTTGCAGTCTGGCGCACCCGATTGCCGCTAGCGGCTTCCACGTCGCCGTAGTCAAAGATTTTGAGGGACAGTTGGCGCTTGGCGGCTTTTTGGTGAAGCACATCCTTAACCGCATCCAGCGTCATATCGCTGGCGGTTTCAATGGTGATGGAATTTTCTCCAAGGTCAATGGTGGTATTGGTATCTTTCAGGTCGTAGCGGCTTTTGACATCTCGTCGGGTTTGGTCAAGGGCGTTGACCAGTTCTTGCCGATCAAAGTCGCTGACGATATCGAAGGAATAGGTTGACGCCATAGCAGTGCCTCATTGCTGCACATCCAGACCAGACTACATCAATGCCGAGCGACAGCTCAAGACATAGAGGGTGAAGGTACCCAGGTTAGCGATCGCAAACATCAGCGACCGTAGTACGGGAATATCCGCGATATAGAACACCGGATACAGGGCTCTCGCCCCCAGGTAAGCTCCCGCTGCCCCCAAAGCGAGGCTAGTCTGCTGCCCCGTAACATAAGCCATAAGTGCCGCTGGAGCGAAAAGGATCATCGACTCGAAAGCATTTTCGTGGGCCCAAGTGGCGCGCTGGGCAAAGGGCGGCAACTTATCCAGCATGGCTCGTGGAGCCGATTTGTCGTAGCCTACGCTGAACCGGCCATAGCCAACCGCAAAAAACGGCAGATAAACCAGGCCAGCCGCCAGGGCGATACTCACCAGCAAGAAGCCGGGCATTGCAACGATCGAGGCCATAACTGGAGATCCAATTTTGTAGGAAAAGTTCATAAACAAGCGGAATCAATCACCGAATCGCCAGAAAATTAGCGCCGGGGAAGATTGCTCCCTCAATCAAAATAGAACAGGGTCACAATTTTACGCTGGTCTTCCGCATCTTGACAGGTCCGCAGCAGGGTAGTGCTGTCATGAAATGCAAAGCAGATCAACTGCTGGCAACGGGAAATAATTTCCTGATTGCACAGAGAACTAGCCTCCGCCAGAGGGAGGGTATCGTTGGACGGATTTTCCACCAAATGCATGACTTGCTCTAGCTGGTCGCGAGACTCCCGGGGCTGACGTGACATACTCTGGGGAAGAATCACAGTTAACAAATTTGGATCTGCCTTCATGGCACCACGAATTGCAGCCGAGTTAGTACCCGTAGCCCCAGATGTAATGATGCGGTTACCGCTCAAGGCTAGCGCGTAGGTCATCAGCTCAATGAGCTGCTGGTGAGTGATCGGCACATGGCGGGATCCCAGGATGGCAATGCGCTTAGATCCTGACTCTTGAATAGCCGCCAGCTCTTGTAAAAACGTATCTACCTTGGAGGATTCGAGCGGAGCTTCAATAGACTGACTCAAAGGCTACACCGAATGATGTATTGACGGGGTTAATTGTATCAGACCCCTGTTCTTAGAGCGAAGATTAATCTGCCTGTCTTGGGTTAAGGCTAGGTTGCCACAGGAATTTTTAGATCTAAAAGTTGCAGAAGTCGATTCACATCAAAGTGTTTATCGACGAGTTCTTCCAGACATTGAACCTTCACTGGTTCGTGCAGCCGGGCTTGGCCAAATAATTCGTCAATGCGTTCGACCGTAGAGAGGGTATCGGAATCTACCGCCAGAATGGGGACTTCCAGATCCTTAGCCCGCTCAAGAATTTCACGGGTTGGTGGAATTTGCCCTGTCAATACCAGGCATTGAGTGGAGGTTTCTAGTGCCGCCAGCTGGATATCCGTACGGTCCCCACCGGTTACCACCGCCATGTTGATTCCTTTGCGAAAATATCGCAGCGCAGAGTTAACATTCATAGCCCCGATGGTGAGGGTTTCCACCATCAGGTCAAGCCGATCATCGCAGCATAAAACTTCCGCATTCAGTCGTCCCACAATTTCCCGCACGCTGATGCTGCGCATCAGGGGAGATCTGGGCAACAACGCCAGCACCGGGATTTGATTTTTTTCCAGGAAGGGCACCGCCAGTTGCTCTAAGGCTTCGATGGCATCTTCAGGTAAATCATTCACGACAACGCCTAACAACCGGGAACCGAGTTGGGCCTTTGCCATGAGCAAGCGGTCTACCAACAGCAGGGAATCGTAACGGGTAACCAACAGCACCGAAGCATCGATCGCTTCAGCCATCTGCGGTAGGGATAGCCCCAGCAGTTTCCCTTCCGTTAAGTTGCCTGGACCTTCCAGTAGCAAAAGAGACTCACCCTTCGATTCCACGAAGGGCTGGAGGTTAGGACTGCAGTCGCTAGTCTCTTCTGAGGTCAAACAGGCTGCAATCGCCGATTCAGAAAGGGAGACGGTGGGAGGATAAAACTGCTGCGGCCCCAATTCCAGGGTTTGAACCACAAAATCAAGGTCAGGGTCACCACTACCGTCCGCCAGTGGTGTGCCCATTGGTTTGCCAAAGGCCAAGTCGACTCCCATGGCTTTAAGGTGAAGCCCAATGCCAAGGACAGCCGCTGTTTTTCCGCTATAGGACTCCGTTGAACCGACCAATAAACGCTTTGCTGAACTGGGCACGCCGTTACTCCTCCAATCAAGGCCTAATGGCTGGCAGAATATCACAACCATTCTGCCAGCTAAAGACATCAACAGGCTAACCCTAGTTGCTCGGCCTTACCACCCTCAATCTTTGGAGAACCTGACAATCATGGGGGTGCAGAGCATGGATGAACAATTCTTCAGCCTCCAGGTTCTAGGAGTGCTCGTTTCATTGAGGTACAGCTATTCTGAGTTTTAGATCCTCCCAGTTTCTAGCCGTTGAAGTTTCAGCCTTTACCCCCTTGATCAGGGGGTAGGGGGGATCTTTGCGATATATCCCGTCCAGGTGGAATCCGCCATAAAAGTTTATGATTCCCTAATCTTCAATGCGCAGCAATTTGCGGTAGAACCCCTGGGCAAAGTCAGGCGGGTTCTTGTGGCGCAACGCAACAATCACATCGAATAGGAAATCAACAAATTCGAACGTGGCCATCGTGATTTCATAGCTGAGGTCATTGTCTTCTTCAAATTGAACTCGACAACGGGTCAAATCAGCCGGCAGCATGGAAACATTCCAGGTTGCGACGAAGGGAATGCTCTCCCCTCCTTCGATATGCCGTTTTCCCTCCAGATACCCCTGCTTGTACAGAGAAATAGCGTAGGGCAAAGCGGTACGTTTGTTGCCCTGATAGTAAGGCATGTAGACACTGACGTCTTGTTTACCAGCCGGTTGAATTTCTTCGAATTTCAGACTCATGGTACGACGCTTAAACTAGTCGAAATAAACTTGATACGAAAGCGGAATAACGCCAATCCCTCAGCAACTATAGTGCGCCACGCAACAGGACAGGAGACCTTAACCGACCTTTGTGGATCCAATGGGATAGCCGCAAAGGCAAAGCGTAACCACCTTGACCAAGCCATGGGGGATACCCCTAACCCAATCAAACTATAGGGAAAGAAACTCAAGCCGCTAAGATAAGACAGTATACGGCGAGAGCTTTAGCCTCCGTTACCACGGCATTTCCCCTACAGGTGAACGTCGTGGTACCCCAAGACAATCGTTTGCTCGCTGTTTTTTTGGCATTGGGTTGTTTGCTTTGCTGATGCCTCACCGCCGCGAACAACCATTACCTATAGCCATCATTCCCACATTGGGGATGGGGGAGATCATCCAAGGCTTTTCTCTTTACTGACGTACTGCTTACCGACCTGTTCATGGCTGACTTTGTTGAACGATTGTTTGCTCCCCTTGAAGCACTTGAGCTTGAAGATTTTCCTGGCTACTCTGGCCGCCGTCGTAAAGCTGCTCTTACCCTAAGCGTGTTGTGGGGAGGCACCATTTTCCTGCATTTGCTCTCATGGGGCAGCTGGTTGGTCATGGGGTTAACGGCCATGCTCGCGACCCACGCCCTGCACATTTTCCTGGCTCCCCTGAAACGGGTTCCTGCCCCTCTACCGACCACTAAAGGAGTGGCTGGTGAGGCCACTTTGGATCCAACCTGGCACAGCTGGCCCTTCGTTTCCCTGTTGATAGCAGCCAAAAATGAAGAAGCCGTAATTGCAAAATTAGTCCAATCCCTCTGTGACCTAGATTATCCCACTAGCCGCTATGAGGTTTGGGTCATAGATGACAACAGCAGCGATCGCACCCCACACATCCTGCAGGAGCTGAGCAAGACCTATCCCAGCCTGCGAGTGTTACAAAGGGGGGTGGGCGCGACCGGGGGGAAGTCTGGGGCCCTCAATCAGGTATGGCCAGAATGTTGTGGCGACATTATTGGCGTTTTTGACGCCGATGCCCGAGTTTCCCCAGACCTTCTGCGGCGCATGGTGCCGATGTTTGACGAAACAACCGTAGGGGCAGTGCAGGTGCGTAAAGCCATTGTTAATCGGGCCAAAAATCTCTGGACCCGGGGTCAACAGGCAGAAATGGCTCTTGATAGCTATTTGCAGCAGCAGCGCATTGCGGTGAGGGGCATCGGCGAGCTCAGGGGAAATGGTCAGTTCGTACGCCGTCAGGCCCTTGAACAATGTGGCGGTTGGAACGAGGAAACCATTACTGATGACCTCGACCTAACCATGCGACTGCACTTCAGCGGCTGGGACATTCAATTCTTGCTGCAGCCTCCGGTGGGGGAAGAAGGCGTAGAACACCCCCTTGCCCTCTGGCATCAGCGCAATCGCTGGGCCGAGGGAGGGTATCAACGGTACCTCGATTACTGGCGGCTGATCGCCCAAAAGCATCTCTTACCTGCCAAGGCCTTCGACATGTTTGCCTTCTGGGTGATTCAATACGGCTTACCTACAGTCGCCTTTCCAGACTTTATGATGGCCGTACTTCGAGGCAGGATGCCCATTTTCCTGCCGGTTTCTGGACTGGCCTTCGCCCTTTCATTCGTGGGTATGTTGCGGGGACTGCAGCGAACCCGGCAGCAGGGGTTTTGGGTCACAAGCATCCAAACCCTCTGGGGTAATCTTTACATGCTGCACTGGTTGTTAGTTATCGCTACAGTCACCCTGCGTCTATCAGTTCGTCCCAAACGGCTGCGCTGGGTTAAGACCACCCATGTCGGCGGGGAAGACGAGTTTCAGGTAGATCTACCCTAAACCGACAACTCAAGCCTCATTTTCCAGATCACAGGTTATGCAACACCTTTTGCGTCCCGACTCCTGCCGCTCCCATAACCCCAGCCTGGGAATAGGACAGAATCTAAGGCCGTCTGTACTGGGTAGCCCGGGCCATACGATTCATGGCCTATGGCCAGATGCCACCACTGGGCGGGTAAAAAACTGAGGCGGGCATAGCCGAAAGTGGATGATGAGGGGAAACTGCTCCCCCAAGGGGGAAAACACCGGCACAGAAGAGGATTTCAATAATTTTAGAAAATCTTTGTTTCGCCATATCAGTTCGTTTGGAGATATTGATAGTTTAAGAGACTTAAATTTATGTCAAGAAAGATGCCCTGAAAATGTTGCGTTTTTCTTGAAACTCCCTTACCAAAAGGGTTAGAGCCACCACCACAGTTCGTAATAATCAGCCTATTTTGTTCAAGCTGAAAGAATAGTTCACGTTGAAGAGGACTGAACTTAGTTAGGCTAAAACTATCGATACATCTGGTTCTCAATGAATACCTTATCTAATCCAAATACCAAACCCATCAACTGGTTTGGAGTTGTCCTCTTTTCGATTGCGTTCTGGTTAAGTAGCAGCCTGTTGATTGATCTCATCATCATGCCCAGCATGTTTTTCTCTGGCATGATGCGTCAACCTGATTTTGCCCCCACGGGCTACAGCCTATTTTGGGTGTTTAACCGGGTTGAACTCATCTGTGGTGCTTTGATTATTTCAGGGTTACTGATTGCTCGCCAAGCCCGGACTGACCACGACGTCATTGTCAGTGGCATTCGCAGCCGCTGGGCAGTGGAAGTGGCTGCTTTGCTACTCATTATTGCCCTGACCCTGACCTACTGGCTGACCCCTGCTATGGGTGCCCTTGGAGTTTCCCTTAACGCCCTGGATAGCCTCAACAGCATCCCGACCGGCATGGGCCAGCTACACATCGCCTATTGGGGGCTAGAAGCCCTGAAGCTGGCGGGATGTGGCATGCTGCTGAAGCTCGCTTTGAAAGATTTGAGGTTGGTAGATTCAATCCATTAAGAGGGGATTTGAAAAGTCTAGAGAAGGTCTTAAAACTGACAATCCTTGGGGCAAAACACCTCACAAGGCCAGTAGGTTTGCTGGTATCGCTTGCTCTCAACCACCCCCGAGACACCTTTTAAAACATCCGCCAAGAAAATTCCATTGAAAAAGTTGTCCTAGTAGCGGGTTCGTCAGTAGCCGGCAGTAGCCGGTAGCCTCGAATCGCCCTTAAGCTGCCAGGTGATAATTTCGCTAGCACACTCTCTAGGCGATGAGATCGCTCTGGCGATTGTTCCAGGGACCGGTAAAAAATCCCCGCCTCTTTTCAAGGCGGGGATTTTTTACCGGCAAACGGGCCGCACAGCTAAAACTTTAGGGTTAACTCAGAGCCTCTAGATAATCACGAATGCGATTGCGGCGTTTAGGCTGCCGTAGTTTTTGCAGCGCCTTCGACTCTATCTGGCGCACCCGTTCCCGCGATAGTTCTAAGGCCCGGCCAATTTCAGCCAGGGAATAGGGAGTACCATCTCCTAAGCCAAACCGCATGCGAATCACATCCTGTTCGCGAGTGGTTAAATCGGCCATGAGCTGATGCAAGTCTCGCCGCAAAGACTCCCGCATCAACGTTTCTTCAGGGGATATGCTGTCTGTTTCGAGCAAATCTCCCAGTTCAGTATCCCGATCTTTGCCGACCTTCGTTTCCAGGGATACGGAGCGGGGCACTTTTAGCAGGACCTCTCGCACCTGGGGAACGGTCATGTCAAGTTCCCGAGCAATATCCTCCATGGAGGGGGTGCGCCCCTGCTCTTGAGACAGTTTGCGTTGGGCCTTTTTGATTTTGTTGAGCTTTTCGGTGATATGCACCGGTAGGCGAATGGTTCGGCTCTGGGTGGCAATCGCCCGGGTAATGCCCTGGCGAATCCACCAGTAGGCGTAGGTGCTGAACCGATAGCCCTTTGTGGGATCAAATTTTTCCACGGCTCGCTCTAGACCCAAAGTACCTTCCTGGATCAGGTCTAGCAGTTCCAGACCCCGGTTCTGGTACTTTTTAGCGACCGAAACCACCAGTCGCAGGTTGGCCTTAATCATATGCTCTTTTGCCCGGATTCCCTCAGAGATGGCCGTTTCTAGCTCGGTCACCGAGAGGCCGCTCAGATTAGCCCAGGCCCGTTTACCAGCGGCCAATGTAGGCTTCAGTTCGACCATGGGAACTTCAGCGGCGGCAGCCCAGCGTTCCAAGGAGGGACGATACCCCATGCGAGAAGTTAACCGATCCCTAGCCTGGAGCAAGTTACTATAGGTAGCCAGAATACCTTCACCGCTGGTTTGGGCGGCCTCATTCAGATCCTGTAACAGCTTCATATAAGTCTGGACTCGCTGGGCTTCAGCCACCTCTTCGTGTCTTTCTAGCAGGCGCACTCGCCCAATTTCCTGCAGGTATAGTCTGACCAGGTCAGTAGTGCGACGGTTTATAACGACGGACGCCGCTTCGTCTTCTAATAAATCGGTTTCGTTAAAATCTTCAGTTTCTGGTTCATCCCCCGAAAAGTCAGCCAGAGATAACGAGGTCAGATCCTCATCGGTTTCAATTGGAGAGACATCGCCATTGGGTGAGGTCGCCTTGACGGGGGCATTGGCTCCGCTGTATCGGGATGTTGCTACCATGGCACTTTTATTTTGATTTCCTACAAATAGGCCGTCGGTGGACGCCGTATGAGCTCAGTATTCCCAGCTTTTGGGCCATTAGCACAAGTTCCTTGCAACCTATAGATGGTTTAAGCCTTCGCTGGGCTGAAAATGAATGCACGGGATAACCCTGGGGCAGTCAGGTTGAGCATTCCTCAGGTTCAATCTAAGGGCAAACCCAAAGACTTACGGTGACGGGAGTCAACCGACACAATAATCTACGTCACGAAAGGACTGGATTCCTGACGGAATCGTTGACCTTGCTGAAAACCTCACATTTTGTGAAATTCCAAAGGTTATGCGTTAACGGGAAGGGAATAATGAAAACTTGCAAGTCAAACTCATAACGAGTATGATTTAGGAGAGCGATGTAAAGCATGGTTTTAAGCTTTTACCGAATCAGTCCTGAACCTTTGCCGTTGGGGATGCCCCCAGCCTTAATTAGGGCCTGGTATCTTCATCTAGCATTTGATGTTTGGATTCGTAAGGCTGTTTCGTTCGTAAGTTTTTTTATTGCAAGAGGTTCACTATGGTTGCTACTCCAACAAAATCTGAGTCCACTCGGCGGTTTTACCCCACTCGCATTGATCTGGCGGCTGATGTGCGATCTCAGATCGTAGCTGTGCTCAATCAATCCCTGGCTGCCACCTTTGACCTGAAAACCCAAACCAAACAAGCCCACTGGAACGTGAAGGGCATGGACTTCTTTCAACTGCACGAAATGTTCGATGAAATGGCCGGGGAGCTAGAAGAGTACGTAGATATGGTGGCCGAACGGGTTACTGCCCTGGGAGGCACCGCTATGGGTACGGCCCGCCTAACGGCAGCCAACTCTATGCTGCCGGAATATGACCTTGACGCCGTGGATGGGATGGAGCATGTTACTACCCTGGCCGAGCGGTTCGCCGCCTACGCCAAGCATGTTCGGGAAGCCATTGATGAAACCGATGGCCTCGGTGACGCCAATACTGCCGACTTGTATACCGAAATTTCCCGTACCATCGACAAGCGTCTATGGTTCCTGGAGGCTCACCTGGTTAAGAAAACAGACCTGCGCTGAAGTGAAGATTAGTACAAAGCGCCGTTAGTTCTGCAACATCCTGATGCTAAAAGGGGCAGGGATGTTCGGGAGCAGGGGGGCAGGATATGTGGCATTACTTCCAAGACACTGTACTCAAGGCTCTGAGAACAACCCGAATCGTTGCTTTGCCGCCAGGAATTCGATTTCTGGTTGCTGAAACGGGTGTAACCACGGCTTTAGCCTTCCGCAATGGAAGGCTAAAGCTTGTTGTTTCCTGGCTTATTGTCTCAATGACAGCTGAAGATTGCTGAAATAACATGCCTCCCGAATGCTATTCCCGTGCAAACGGGAGACAAAGGACATTTGATCGGCAGCGTCCTAACCAGACTGGCTATTGCTATATTCCCGATCTTGCCAGCGTTGAAGATCTTCTGGAGTGTTGAGATTAACCAGCATTGATTCATCGGATAACGGGAGCTGAGTAATGGTCTGGTGGTTTAACCATCCCTGAAAAGAACGTCCTCCCTGATCAACATAGTCTCTCAGGCTGTTCCTGCAGTTAATTCTATAAAACCCGCATAGGGGTTCCCAGCGTCCCTGGCGTCGGGGTAAGCAAGCCATAACGGGGTTGGGTTGCTTACCAACGAAAGGTTGCCAACTTGCCAAAACCTCCGCCGATAAATTAGGCAAGTCGCAGGCAAGAACCAGAAGCCAGTGATGGAACCAAGCTTCATCAATCCAATTGTTTTGCTGATAAAGAATTTCAATGGCCTGTAGTACCCCTACTACCGGCCCCTGATAGGCTCCAGCCTGGTCGGGGAGAACCCCTTCCGGGAGGAGGTTCACCGAATTGGGCAGGTAGCCCCGGTAGCGATCGGCATGAGGCGAAATAACGGCAACGTGCTCACAGAAGTCTGCAGCGACCCGACAAGTATGCTGAAGAAGCGTTTCCTGGCCAATGGATATAAGTGCTTTATCTTGCCCCATGCGGAAGCTTCGTCCTCCGGCTAATACCAAAGCCCAAAATTTTGTCATGATTTGAATATAATCTTTACCCGTTGTAGGATAGCCCCACTCCCCTTTTGATACAGACTTGAGATTGGCTCAATCCTAGCTGTTTGGCTGGCAGGATTATGGCTCTTGATTTGCCTTCCCATCGCTGGCGGAGGTTGGACCTGTATATACCATCAGGGGCATCATACCTTTCCTTTCGTCAGCCTTCTAAATCGGGATGCATCGGCCCAGGTTAACCCTTTGAAGAAATAAATCATGCCGGTTAAAGTGGCCAGGGCCATATGAAAAATGCGAATACCCCAGCCCGCCCCATCAAAAATCAAAGAAAAAACCCCTGGTTCAATCCCGCTAAAGCGGGTCAGTTCTGACCGAAACCATCGCTGGTCTTCGGCCATCCGTTCAAGCTCTGCCACTGTACTCGGTAATATCGGCATTTTTGTGGTGACTTTGAAGTATCCCCAAAAACCTTCACTGCCACTTTCTCGAAGCAGAGCTTGATTCGCCAGGGGTACTACCTGCTCAATGGATTGATTCGACTCAGCAGAAAGCTGGTTGAGCCAAAGGGTCTGTCGTAACCAGTAGCTGCTGAAAAACACCAGGGGTATAGCCACAATTAACACCAGCACTTTCACTACCAAAGGGGTTTTAGAGGGAAGATAAAGGGTGGCACCCCCTAATCCCAGACCCAGCAGGGCAAAAATCACAATGTTGACCAACTCCACAATTTCCAGGCTCTTGAGCCACCCTCCCACGATGGGAATGGGATGCAGATAAATCTCAGCAGCCCAGGCTATCAGTATCTTCAAACCCATCAGTGCTGCAATAACCACAAAAACGGTCAGCAGATAGCGTAAGACATTGTATCGATGCCGGGGCGGTGCTAGGGGGGGAGATGAGGGAGACATATCTTCAGACAAATGGGCAATGAGCGGGCAAGGTTGTCAACAAGTTTAGACGAAGCCTGGATATGTGCATACGTGCAAATATAGTACAATTGAACTGTTGCCTTGAGAGCCTTTGATCGTGTCCATCGCCCAGACATCCCAGCTCCTACAGCTTGTGCTCAATTCAGCAGTGATGATGGTGATTGCCCTATTGTGGTGGGGAGTGGTTGTTTTTCGTCTCAATACGGTTTCAAACCACATGCAGCGACTCAGGCGGCAGTATCGGCGTACTCGAGATGAGGAGGGGCAGCAGCGGATACGGTTACGCTTACGTCAACATCGCCATGACCTTACGGTTCGCTATCGTTTAAACCGCCATAGTGCCCTGATTATGCATTATGTGCTGCTGTCCCTGATGGCTAGCTTGTTCCTGTTGTCCTTACGGGCATTAGTCAACAGCAACCTGCTCATTACGGCGGCGTTGTTTCTATTTGTGCTTGGGGCAGCAGGGATTTTACTCAGTGTCGCCCTGGCCTTAATGGAGTTTTACCAACTCAACGTGCTCATGGTAACCGAACCCGACTGGGCCGATATCAGACCCTCTCCTTCTGCCATGATGACTGTGGCTCCGCAGTATCATGTGGCTCCGAATCTCTATCACCCTAATCCCCAGCCCCAGGGAGGATTGCCCTACCCAGTGAGCAATATGGACGGTGAAAGAAGGACTGAAAGTCGATCAGTAAGGGCCATTGCAAGTTAAGGAACGGTAACTGCATATGATTAAAAATGAGTTGGGTACCTGACTAACGCACTGAGACTAATTTATCAGGAGGAAAGGCCCCTTTTTCCGTAATATAGACCGTGATGAGATTGGCCGGGGTTATATCTGCGGCGGGGTTGTAAAAGGTTGCTTCGCGGGGAGAGGTGACGCTATCGCCGAGTTTATATATCTCTTCAGGGATATGTTGGGTAATGACAATGTCCTGTCCAGTGGGTAGATCAAAGTCGATGGTGGAGACAGGGGCCGCGACAAAGAACGGAATTTGGTGGGCCTTAGCTGCTAGGGCTAACCCATAGGTGCCGATTTTGTTAATGGCATCGCCATTAGCCGCAATGCGGTCAGCACCAACCAGTACGGCATGAATCCATCCTTGTTGCATACAGTGGGCTGCCATACTGTCGGTGACTACCGTAACGGGAATCCCTTCCTGCACACATTCCCATGCGGTCAGGCGAGAGCCCTGCAAATTTGGACGGGTTTCTCCCGCAAAGATTCGCTTTAGACGGCCTTCTCGCCAGGCCGAACGAACTACCCCCAGGGACGTGCCATAGCCTGAAGTCGCTAGCGCACCGTGGTTACAGTGGGTAAATAAGGTCAATTGTTCTGGACTTTTGGGCAGGGCTTCGAGTCCGTAGTCGCCAATGGCATGACACATCTTGAAGTCTTCTGTTTGCAAAGACTGAGCTTTAGCCAACAGTTGGGACTTGATGGTGGATACTGGTGCTTTGCTTTGGTGGGCAAGGGCCAGCATTTGATCGATTGCCCACCGTAAATTTTCTTTGTCGGGGCGGGTTTGTTTCATCTGGTCACCAATGGCCTCAATCCGTTCCCAAAAGGCAATGGTGTCATCTGTGTGAATGGCTCTTGCCGCCAGGTAAAGCCCATAGGCAGCGGCAATTCCTAATGCCGAACCGCCTTGCACAATACGAGATTTAAGCGCCTGAATGATGTCTTCGTAACGGTAAATAGAAACAACGACATACTCCTCAGGCAATTGACGTTGGTCAATGATAATAATGTGGTCGTCTTGCCAAATTACCGGAAATACATGGGTGTCTAAAGAGTTTTCAACCATGGGCCAGCGGGGATAAACAGCATGGCACAGATGACCCTATCCAATAGTATGGAGGATTAGGAGAGAGTTGTGCGTGTGCCTTTTATCAAAAAAAGGATAGGGATCACAAAATCCCTATCCTTTCAAAAGACCTGGACAGATCAGGGCTGACTAGGCAACCGTCTCCCGTTCTAAGATTGTTTTTTCCATTGACCACTGAGACAGAATACGCTCGGCCATTTGGGGCGGCGTTAAGCCCAGAGTCGCCTTAGACTCATCTGGCTTAGCGTGGTCAACGAGGACATCGGGAACCCCCAGGCGCATGACGGAGGCGGGGATTTGAGCATCCATCACCGCCTCGGCAATGGCAGAACCAAAGCCGCCCATGATGCAGCCTTCTTCCAGGGTGACCACTTTGCCAATTTGCTGGGCCAGGGGCAGAATCAGCTCCGTATCCAGGGGTTTGGCAAAGCGGGCATTGATCACCGTGGCCTCTACGCCATGTTCGCTGAGGATTTCAGCGGTTTGCATGGCGGGGTACACCATGGATCCGTAACCCACCAGCAGCACATCGTCGCCCTGGCGCAGCACTTCGCCTTTGCCAATGGGAATGGCTTCCCAGCCCTCTTCCATCAGGGGGACGCCGTAGCCGCTGCCGCGGGGATAGCGCATGGCGATCGCACCCTTGGTGTAGTTGATACCGGTGACCATCATCCGCTGTAGTTCGGCTTCGTCTTTGGGAGCCATCAGCACCATGTTGGGGATGCAGCGCAGGTAGGCGATATCGTACAGGCCCTGGTGGGTAGGCCCATCGGCCCCGACGATACCGGCCCGGTCAAGGCAGAAGAAGACAGGCAGTTTTTGAATACAGACATCGTGGATGATCTGGTCAAAGGCCCGCTGCAGGAAGGTAGAGTAAATCGCCGCGACGGGACGCATGCCCTCACAGGCCAGACCCGCGGCCAGGGTGACGGCGTGCTGCTCGGCGATGCCGACGTCGATGTACTGCTCAGGGAGTTTTTCCTGCAGCTTGTTGAGGCCGGTGCCGGTGGCCATTGCCGCCGTAATGCCGACGATTTTGGGGTTATCTGCCGCCAGCGTAATCAGCGTCTCGGCAAAGACCTTAGAGTAGCTGGGGGGCTTGGGCTTGTTGGAGGGCAGGCTCTTGCCGGTGGACAGATTGAAAGGAGACTGGGCGTGATAGCCGACCTGATCTTTCTCGGCAATGGCGTACCCCTTGCCCTTAGTCGTGGAGACATGAACCAGCACAGGACCGATGTGCTTATGGGCTTCCTTAAAGGTGTTGATCAGCTCTTGCAGGTTATGCCCATCCACCGGACCCATATAAGTGAAGCCCAGTTCTTCGAAAACGGCACCAACCTTAGGCACGGCCAGGCGCTTCATCCCTTCTTTGACCCGGTGCAGTTCGGGAGTGAGGGATTCGCCCACGAAGGGCAGGTGCTTAAACTGCTCTTCCAAATTGTCGGTCAGGAACTGAACCGGGGGACTGAGGCGCATTTTGTTGAGGTAGCGGGGAATGGCACCGACGTTAGGGGAAATCGACATTTCGTTGTCGTTCAGCACCACCAGCAGGTTGGTGTTGGGCAGGTGGCCGGCGTGGTTGATGGCTTCCAGGGCCATGCCGCCGGTGAGGGCACCGTCACCGATGATGGCGGCGACTTTGTAGTTGTCGCCAGCGTGGTCGCGGGCCAGGGCCATGCCCAGGGCGGCGGAAATACTGGTGGAGGCATGACCGGCCCCAAAGTGGTCGAAGGGGCTTTCGCTGCGCTTGAGATAGCCCGCTACTCCGTCCTTCTGGCGCAGGGTGTGGAACTGGGAGTAGCGCCCGGTGATCAGCTTGTGGGGGTAAGCCTGGTGCCCCACGTCCCAACAGACCTTGTCGTGGTCTAGATCGAGGGTTTGGTACAGGGCCAGGGTCAGCTCGACCACCCCTAAACCGGGGCCTAAATGGCCGCCGCTGGTGGCGACTGTCTCAAGATGCTTTTCGCGAATCTGACGAGCGATATCTTCCAGCTGCCGGATCGAGAGACCGTGCAGTTGATTCGGATGAGTTATTTCACTCAGGAGCATACTGAATTAACCTCTGGGTCGCGCAATGATGATTTCCTGTTACTCTTCACTGTAGAAGATAGAGAAAGTTAGAACAGAAGGCGGTTATTTGACTTTTTCATAGCCAGGAGTGAGAGTCCTTTGGCGAAAAACTAAAGATCTCAACCTGGATTCCACACAGGGGAGAAAATTGGATATACGGCGGGATAAATCCCATGTATTTTATTGATCAACACCCTGTTACCGCAGATTACAACCGTTAACCAACCGATATAACCCTTAACGTTCTGTTATGGTTCATTTTCCTTTTTCTCTCGATCGCATCCAGTGCCCTGCAATACAGTTCGCCGTTGCGGGGGCTTTGGCGTTTCCGGCCATGCTCTTCAGCCCTCTGGTGGCCCAAGCCAACGAATTTGGCAATTGTACCGGAAAACTGCTCGCCGCTGGCATTGATCCTGACTCTGCGGCCCTGGCCTGCGCCCAGGCCCTGCACCCGGATCAGGTGGCCAGCTGCGTGGTGGATGTCACCAACATCGCCGAGGTTGTCCCGGAAGATGCCCTGGCCGCCTGCAGCCGCGATCGCAGACCCGACGAAGTCGCGGCCTGCTTTGGTTCCATCTACACCAAGCTAGAAGGAGCCGACCCCCTGGAAACCCTGGAAAACTGCCAGCTCAGCATTTTGCCCATCCGCTACTCAGACTGTGTAACCGGGCTGGCGGCGGCATCGGATTTGACTCCGGAGGCTTCCCTGGCCACCTGCAGCGTTGCTGGATATCGCCCGGTTGACCTTGCTCCTACCTTCATCCTGTCGGACTAACTTTTGGGTTGGGCCTCACCCCTATCAGGCGTAGGATGCGTTATCGGCCTACCCCTCTGAGCAAATCCTCCCAGACTATACCTTTGGGCCGTAACGCATCGCTTACGGTATTGGGCTGCTCGCTTGACGCGGACGGTGCGTTCCGGCTAAGGCGAGCCTCTGCACTACCGCAGGGTTGGCCTAAGGCCGAGAACACACCCTACCCAAAATCAAGCTTTTAGGGTGTTCGATGAAGCTAAAATCGCTCTTTTCGGATCACCTTGACAGGGCTGGGCGAACACTGCTCACCAGATTTACATCAGCGCCATTTGAGCCACCTGCTTTTCCAGATCGGTGATGTAGCTGGGAACCTCCTCCTGACCCACTTCGCAGGCTGTTCTATCGACTGTCAGTAAATCATCGCCATCAATCACCTGACCGATGGGGACCGCCTCTCCCCGGTCGGGTTTCCAGTCGGGGCTGACGAACTTTTGGGTGCAGTCCACCACCGCGCCCTTAAAAAAGTGACCGATGGTGTGATACACATCCTGCAGCACCAGGGGCACTGAGGGCCGATGGAGTTGCCCCCGGGAACTGCTGCTGCGAGCTTTGTATTTGTCCCTCGGAAATAATCCGTACAGGTTTTTCAAGCTGGCAGAAATCAGCGGTTCGCCCTTCAGCTGGGTGCGTTTGAAGGCACTGACGGAAAGGCAGCAGTCCACGTCCTGCAGCAGCTCAGGAGCCCACAGGGAGGAAAAGCGGACGGGATTTGCAGCCTGATTTGGATATTCCACCATATCCAGGGTGTCGGCATCAAGCAGCTCCAATCCCTCCGTAAGCAAACGGTGGATGCCGCTTTTGGCCATGATGGTGGCGAAGGATGTTTTGGCGCAAACCCCTTCGACAATCAGGATTTTGGCGTCGGGATTCGCTTGTTTTAATCCTTGAATCACTTTTCCCAGCACGTCCATACTGACAGTGGTAGGCGGACCCACCGGGTAGCCGATGTTGGGTTTAATCAGAATTCGTTGGGCAACCCTGGCGCAATCGGGAGGATGGTAGACAAAGTCCTCGGCTGTTGAGGTATGAACAGTTGGTAATGGGGTAGTTGTCATCTCCCACAGATAGAGTCTTCTCTTTCAGTGTGATAGATCTGGCATTTTTTTGCAGCGAGAGATTTTATCAACGTAAGGTGGGCCTCTCGCCTGCTGAGCCAGGACAGGCAGGATGCCTATCCCACGAAAACATGAAAACTCCTGTCAACCTGGTCCTAAGGCATGGGAATTCAATAATGTGGGATAGCCGTCTCGGCTGTCCAAGAGCAGGCATCTTGCCTGCTCTACAAAAACTGGATTTTTTAGATCCCCATTTCTAAGGTGGTTTGCGCTGTTGGAGAAGATAAGCCTGTCTCCGTAGCGATGGCTTCACGCCCATGCCCCGCTTTAAGATCCAAAATGGAGATAGGCCATTCAATCGATAAACCCGAGGGGAGCAAAATTTCGGGAATTTGTTCTGGCCATGCCCCCCAACCCATCTGTTGTTTCTACCGATCCGCCATGACAGTTATGAGCGCCCCCGCCCCCTGGCGATTTCGCGATCGCACCCTGACCTGGGGTAGTCGCACCTACCTCATGGGCATTCTCAACGTCACCCCCGATAGCTTCAGCGATGGTGGGCAGTTCGACACGGTGGAGCGAGCCATCGCCCAGGCGCGGTATCTGGTGGCGAATGGTACGGACATCCTCGACATTGGCGGGCAGTCTACCCGACCGGGAGCCGAACCTATTTCCGTGGACGAGGAGATAGGGCGGGTAGTCCCAGTGATTGAGGCGATTCGGGACGACGGGGATAATGCCCTGAACCAGGTGGTCATTTCAGTGGATACCACCCAGGCGGCGGTGGCTCGGGCGGCAGTGAGGGCCGGGGCCGACATCGTCAACGATATTTCGGGCGGTACCTTTGACAAGGCCATGTTTTCCACCGTGGCGGATCTGGGCGTGCCGATCGTGATCATGCATATTCGGGGCAACCCCAAAACCATGCAGCAGTACACCGACTACCAGGACTTGATGGGGGAAATCCACGAATTTCTGCGCCACCAGATCGACGACGCCCTGGCCGTTGGGGTTACCCCCGGCCAAATTGCCATTGATCCGGGCCTTGGCTTTGCCAAGACCTATCCCCAAAATCTGGAAATTCTGCGGTCCCTGAGGGAATTTCGAGACCTGGGCTGTCCCATTCTGGTGGGACCATCCCGCAAGGGCTTTATCGGCTGGATACTGGATCAACCTGATCCCCAAAAACGGGTATGGGGCACCGCCGCCGCCTGCTGTGGAGCCATTGCCCAGGGGGCAGACATCCTGCGGGTTCACGATGGGGCAGAAATGCACGATGTCTGTCGGGTGGCCGATGCCATCTGGCGAACCTGACTTGATACGAACCTTAACCCCCAAAACCCTTATCAAGGGAGACTTAGAGACGTAGAATACTTACGGTGAAGCACTTTGCTAACAGGTTCCACCCTGGGCAAATCTCGCCCACCAAGCTGTTTTGAGAAGACGAGGGAGAGTTTTATGGGATTTATGGGACGGTTCAGACCCCTACTGGGACTTTTGCTGGCCATTGTGGCCACCGGCCTGGTGGCTTGCGGTGGCCCGGCGGCGAAGGCACCCACCACCTACACTCCGGACATTATGCAGCGGGTTGAGCTGTATACCCCAGGGGTGGCAGAGCTGCGGAACCGTTTCCCTGAGTTGGAAGAGTACATTCAAGCAAAAGATTGGGTGGATGTGCAGAGCTTCATCCATGGGCCAATGGGAGAGTTACGCGCCCGCATCAATCGTTTAGCCTCTTCCCTACTGACCAAAGACCAGCCCCAGGCGAAAGAACTGGCCCAGGAAATTTATTCCCACCTCGAACGGCTAGATGAAGCGGCTCAGCAAGGCCAGCAGGTAATTGCCGGTCAGGAATACCGCAATGCTCTGGATGACTTCGACAGCTTCCTTAACCTGGTACCGACGTTTCAACAGGGTGCGTAGTTGGCGCGAGTAGCCATTGTTGGATGCGGTGTCGTCGGGGCCGCCATTGCCTATGAACTCAGCCTGAGCCCTGAGTTCGAGGTGCTGGTTTTTGATGCCAGCGCTCCCGGCACCGCCTCCACCAGCGCAGCTTTGGGTATCCTGGTGGCCATCATCAGCCAGAAGGTCAAGGGACGCACCTGGAAACTGCGAGAGCAGAGCTGGCAGCGCTACCAGACTTTAATTCCTGAACTGGAAGCCGCAACGGGACAGACCATTCAGCGCAATACCGAGGGGTTGTTGGATCTTTGTTTTGAGAAAGACAATCTGCCCCGGTGGGAGTCTCTGCAAAAAATCCGTCAGAACCAGGGATACACCCTGGAAGTCTGGCCGCCTGCAAAGGTCGCTGATGCCTGTCCTCACCTGAACACGGATAATGTAACGGCAGGTATTTTTTCGCCCCAGGATTTTCAGGTCAATCCGGTTAGCCTGACCGAAGTTCTGGTGCAGGCGGCAACGAACAACGGAGTTGACTTCCACTTTGAACAGCCCGTGGTGGATTTCGAGGCAATCGGCCACGGCGATGCTCAAATTTGCGAAAAAGTCATCACTGCCGCCGAAACCTTCGATGTGGATTATGTGGTCCTGGCTTCGGGCTTGGGTACCACTCCACTGACTCAAAAGCTAGGACAAACGACCGAAATCGGACCAGTGCTAGGACAGGGACTGGAGCTGCATTTAGATCGAGATCTCGGCAAGTCGGACTTTCAGCCGGTTGTGAATGGGGATGATATTCACGTTGTGCCCCTGGGAGAAGGTCGCTACTGGGTCGGGGCGACGGTGGAGTTTCCGCCAGAAACGACCCACGAGGAAGTTTTAGAACTCAAGCCCGAGGCAGAACGGTTGGAGGAGGTGCTGCAGAAAGCGATCTCATTCTGCCCCGACCTGGCCCAAGGAAAAATGATTCGGCAATGGTTTGGCCTTCGTCCCCGTCCCCAGGGACAGGCGGCCCCAGTGATAAAGCCGGTGGAGGGCTATGCCAATGTCTGGCTGGCCACCGGACATTACCGCAACGGCGTTTTACTCGCCCCGGCTACCGCCCTGCAAATTCGGGACAAGCTGGAATCTCTGGCATCGGCTTTGTGATCTGCACAATCGGTGTTAGCTCGGCTTGTTGGTAGCCTGAAAGAGAACTGCGTCCCTGTCTGTAGAATTCAAGCTGACTTCATGCCCATTGCTTCCCCCACTCCCCTCCATGAGCAAACCTATTGCCTTGACCACGACCGCTGGGTAGAGTTGCTGGCGACCACTGAGAACCTGCTGATCATTCAAGATCTGGATGGCGTGTGTATGGGGTTGGTGAAAGACCCCCTGAACCGAGTCATTAGTACCGATTATGTGGAGGCAACTAAAGGATTCGAAGGTCATTTTTATGTGCTGACCAACGGCGAACATGTGGGCCAGCGGGGCATCAACGGCATTATTGAACGGGCCTTTGGTGACGCAGCACAGGTTAAAGCTCAGCAAAATTATCTTCCCGGACTTGCCGCTGGAGGAGTGCAGTGGCAGACCCGGACCGGAGAGATGGACCACCCCGGGGTCAGCGAGGCTGAACTGCAGTTTCTGGCGGCGGTGCCAGATAAAATTCGCCAGCGCCTCAGCAATTTCTTTAACCATCATCCAGGAACCTTGTCCGAGCAGGATCTGGCCTTTGGCATTGAGGCGTCAGCTCTGGACAACATAGCATCCCCTACGGCTAACCTCAATACCTTCCACAGTTTGCTGCAGGATGACATGACCACCTACGTTGCCCTGCAGCACGAAATGCATCAGCTGATGGAAGATTTGTTGGCTGAGGCAAACCAGCAGGGTTTAGACGATTCCTTCTTTGTCCATTACGCCCCAAATCACGGTCGTGGTGCCGATGGCAAAGAGATTGTCTGGTTCAGTCAGGGGCAGGAATCGGGCACGACGGACTTTCAGTTCATGCTGCGGGGGGCGATTAAAGAGGCGGGGGTACTGGCCCTGCTGAACCGCTACTACGGCCAGCGGACGGGAACCTATCCCCTGGGGTCAGACTGGAGCGTACGTCAGGCTCCCCACGACCATCAAGCGCTGATCAATCTGGTGAGGGAGAATTTCGAACCGTCCTTGATGCCGAGGATTGTTGGCGTTGGGGATACCGTGACCAGTACGGTGTTTGTGGAGAATGGGCAGTCGGTGGCAAAGCGGGGGGGAAGCGATCGTAACTTTCTCCACCTGGTGCAGGACATCGGTCGCCAGTTCAATACCGGCAACGTGGTCACCTACGTCGACAGCAGCGGCGGCGAACTGAAAAACCGCAAAGCCCTCAAAATTGAGCAGCGGAATGGACCTTCCACCGTTGTGGAAGGTCCCGGTGATCCTCGCGACACAACGGATCCCTTAACCCTGAATGTGGTCTTCCCCGGCGGCTATCAGCAGTATTGCCAGGCCTTTCAAACGGCGGCAGAGCGTCGATCCTAAGTTTGTAGGATGGGCAAAGCAAAGCGTGCCCATCTCAGGTATTTTGATTGATGGGCACGGGCATGGCCCTTTGCCCATCCTACGATTGCTTGGTTAGGACATAGCAGCTCATGGGTAGAACCGACTGGCAGGTAATTGGTATTGATTTAGGCGGTACCGCTATCAAGCTGGGACGGTTCACCACCTCTGGGGACTGCCTCCAGGAACTGACGGTGCCCACTCCCCAACCAGCCACCCCGGCGGCGGTAGCGGACGCGATGGCTATGGCGGTAACTACGGTTGATCCCCACCACGAAGCAAAAGCCATCGGTCTGGGCACCCCCGGTCCAGCAGACGCGGCGGGCAGGGTCGCCCGAGTAGCCATCAACCTGGCTGGCTGGCGAGATGTACCCATCGCCGACTGGCTGGAGGAGAAAACGGGCCTACCCACTGTTGTTGCCAACGATGCTAATTGTGCTGGATTGGGGGAAGTCTGGCTGGGGGCCGGTAGAGATTACCAGGATGCCATCATGCTGACGCTGGGGACTGGGGTCGGCGGTGCGATTATTCTCAAGGGCGAATTGTTTGTGGGCCGCCAAGGGACTGCCGGAGAACTGGGATTGATCACCCTGAATCCCGAAGGACATCCCTGCAACAGCGGCAACCGGGGTTCCCTGGAGCAGCACTGCTCGGTACAGGCGATTCGGCGAGAAACGGGCTTGTCCCCGGCGAAACTGGCGGCAAAGGCTAGAGAGGGGGATGGGGAGGCGATTGCCTACTGGCAGACCTATGGCCGCAACCTGGGCTGTGGTCTGGCCAGTCTGGTGTATGTGCTGACTCCAGAAGCCATTATCCTGGGCGGAGGAATCAGCGCAGCGGCGGCATTATTCCTTCCGGCCACCCTCGCAGAACTGAAAATCCGGGTCTTACCCAGCTCCTGGGAAGACTGCCAGGTTGTCATCGCTGAGCTGGGTAACCGGGCCGGGATGGTAGGGGCTGCGAAATTAGCTCTACAGAAGTTTGCCAATGGTTCAGCCCTGAAGAATTGAGGATATCAAGGTTCGTCGTCCTGCTTTCGTGTTAGAAGGGAGAGTGCGCTATCTTACAAACACCCAAACCCATGCGCCACGCCGATATGGATGCAGCCGAAATTCTTGCCCGTTACCAGTCTGGAGAACGCCAATTTGTCGGCCTCTCCTGTCAGGAAGCTGAGCTGTTGCAGCTTGAGTTACCTGGGGTTAACCTGAGCCAGACCGACCTGCGGCAGTCTCGTTTAGGTCGTACCAACCTGCGGGGAGCAATCCTTCAAAAAGTAGATTTAAGCGAAGCTCTGCTGTGGGGCACCGACTGCACCGATGCAGATTTATCGGGGGCGCTGTTACGGGAAGCAGACCTGACTGGCGCGATCTTGCGGGGTGCCAATCTAGATGAGGCATATCTGCTCCAGGCCAGCCTGACTGGCATTGAAGCTACGGGAGCTTCCCTGGTAAGCGCGATTTTAATTGACGCAGATCTACGCCCCAGCCTGGAGCAAACTACCGACTTTTCTGAAGCCAACTTGAGCGGAGCTGATTTGAGCTATGCCTCCCTTAACAGCGTGTGCTTTCGGAATGCCAACTTTTCTGGAGCCAGGCTCTGCCGGGCGAAAGTATCCCTGCGAAACCGCCCGGGCTGCGTTCAGGCCGACTTTACCGGCGCCAATTTGGCAGGCGCTGACCTCAGCTACGCTGATCTGACAGGGATTCTTTTAAGGCGGGCAAATCTCCAGGGAGCCGATTTAACAGGGGTGTCTCTGGAACGGGCTGATTTGACCGGCGCAACCATGCCCGACGGTTCCATTCACCCTTGATCGCTCAACTTTCAACCAGTCCGTCAAAGCAGTCCGTCGCCGTACTCTTCAGGCGTTAGCACCGTAAAGGACTCGACAATATTCACCGCTTCCCCAGGAGCAATGTCCTCACAGCCCGCCAGATTCGGGAATAAACCACCAATATAGGCAGCCCCCACTAGCCGATAGGCCCCAGCAGAACCGATCAGCCAATCGGTGAAGAAGTTGCTGCCGGGGAATTGTGCCCGCATCCCCTGATCCGTGAACGGTCCATAGTTCAGACTGTAGTCTTCATCGCTGAACATAGGAGGCTGAATGGGGAGACGGCTTTCCGTGGCGGGTGGGGGCATAAAGCCTGCCGACGCAAACTCCACGGCAAAGCAGCGGTTGGCAGGGTCCTGATAAACAATCAGGTAGCTGGTGCCAGCATCTGGACCAGCCTCTTCTGCAACGGGCTGTTCAGTGCGAATATCTACCACTGAAAACGAAGGAGGAACAGCCCCGGGGGCCACAACCTCAACGGCCAGACTGGCCAGTTGACTGGTTTGTTCAGGGGGAAGCTGCCCCAAAAAGGATCCCTCTGGAGGTGGTGGTGGGGCCATCGGGGTAGTTGGCGGAGCATTACCAGGGGTTTTAGGGTTCAGGGGTGCTGTCTCCCCAGAAGTCAAACCGGTATTTTGTCCATCGCAAGCGGTCACCAGGATTAAAACCAAAAAAGGCACGAAATAATGCCCGCCCATTAGGTGCCGCATCCTGCTATGTCCCATCGCTGAAATGATTGGAGAATATGTCTCTATCGATTGTAGGAGGGAATGTTACTCCATGCCCCCGGGCGGATCGCCAAAAGCCTTGAAACGAGTAGATTTGGCCCCGTCCATCAGCCCTAACCCGGTGACACCGGTTGCCAGGCAAGAAAAACCCCGGCTTTCGGGCCGGGGAAACGCTGGTCTTAGCAGGTATGAAACCAGGTCGATAACCTGGCTACACCCTGTGGTGTTCCCAGGAAAAGCTACACCCTCAACGCCAAGCATTCCTGAAAGTTGTTAATTTTTAGGCAGGTATTATTCAAGAATTAGCTCCTACAATAAATTTTTCCAGCGTCAGCGGCTGGGTGGAATGTGGAAAGATCAAGCTACAGATGTCCCATCATTCAAGATTTTGAGGAAATTACCGCCCATCCCTTTTTTGGTTAAATTGGCCTACGGTGTGGGTGAACTGGCAGCAGCAGTACCCGCTAGCTTGTCTGCCTTTTTCGTGCTGTACTTTTTTACCGCTGTTGCGGGCTTGAGTCCAGCGTTGGCTGGCAGTGTGATTTTGCTCGGGCGCTTTTGGGATGCGGTCAACGATCCCATGGTGGGATGGCTCAGCGATCGCACCTCCTCTCCCCTGGGGCGACGCTTCCCCTGGATGCTGGCCGGAGTCATTCCCCTGGCCATTTGTACCGCCCTGCTGTGGACCGTGCCACCGGTGGAGAGCCAGTGGGGGCTCTTTACCTACTACGCGGTGCTATCCCTCTTTGCCTTCGTGGCTTATACCTCGGTGCAGTTGCCCTACACCGCCCTGGCTGCTGAACTATCCGACGACTATGACGAACGCACCGGCCTAATTGGCTTCAAAGCTGCATTCAGCATTGGTGGCAGCATTCTGGGGTTAGTTCTGGCCCAGATTGTCTTTGCCCGGGTAAGTAATCCTCAACAGCAGTACCAGTTGCTAGGGAAACTGTCCGGTGGGCTAGCCATCATCATGATTGTGGTTTGCGTCATTGGCACCTATCGTCGCTACTGGCAGGTCCAGGAAGAACATCCCCGCCTGGCTCCCCCGAAGGCCTCTCGCTCCCTGATCGCCGAAATTCGCAGTGTCTTTCAAAACTCAGCCTTTCGCAAAATCCTGGGCCTCTACCTGGGTGGCTGGATGGGCCTCCAGGTTACCGCGGCGATGTTGCCCTATTTTGTTAACACCTGGATGGGCCTACCCGAAACCCACTTTGCTCAGATGGCCCTGGCCGTTCAGGGCACCGCCATTGCCATGCTCGTCGTCTGGAACCGCATTGCCAAACGCAGCGGCAAACGCACGGTGTTTTTGCTGGGGGCTCCCCTGGCCATTCTGGCCCTAATGGGATTGCTGACCATCCAACCCGGCCAGACCACCGGCATGTATGCGCTAGGGGTTGCGGCAGGAGTGGGAGTTTCGACGCTATACATGGTGCCCTTCGCCATGCTACCGGACGTCATAGACCTGGATGAATTACAGACAGGTCTGCGGCGAGAGGGTCTTTACTTCAGCGCCGTGGTCTTTCTACAAAAGCTGGGCCTGGCAGTAGCCTTGTTCATCTCCGGGCAACTCCTGAGCTGGACTGGGTTTGATCCCGAAGCAACGACCCAATCAGCCTCGACTCTGTGGACCATCCGCTTGCTGGTAGGACCATTTCCTGCCGTACTGCTGTTGGGAAGTCTCTGGTTTGCCGCGCGCTATCCCATTACCCGGGAACGGCATCAGCAAATTTTGCTGGCCCTACAGGAAAGACGACATCAGCCCTGAGAGTGAGGCGAGAGGGCTTAACCCTGGCTTAATTTCTTCTTAACTCCCTGTTTATTTCCCTTATCTTGGGTAGTCCAATCCTTCTCTGGGGAGGATATTGGGAGTATTCCACAGATTCAAGGAGTCCACCTATGAAAAATATCTCTAATCGTCCCAGATTAGGCATTTCTCGTCCGGAGCCTCAAATCAGGGAAATGCCGACCCAACCCAAGGATCGCCCTCAGCTATCCGGTCGCTGGATTGTAGATACGGATGGTAAGTTGACCTGTCGATGGGATCTGAAATAAACTCAGGATCCAATCATTGTGTTACACAAAGAAGCCTCCGGCTATGGCTGGGGGCTTCTAAGGTTACTGGTTCGCCTATGGCTGTTAAGACGTCCCTTGATATACCCGTAGTGGACTTTTCCCCATTTGCGGAAAACGAACCAGGCGGCAAAGCCCAAGTAGCGCAGCCCATCTACCGAGCCTGCCACGAAGTTGGCTTCCTTTATCTGAAAAACCATGGGATACCCCAGGAGGCAATTGCGGCGGCGTTTGAGCAATCCCGCCAGTTCTTCGCCTTGTCGTTGCAAGAAAAACAAAAAATTGCCTGGTCCAGTGAATTCAGCAATCGCGGCTATGTGGCCATGGAACGGGAACGTCTGGATGAAACTAAGCCCGGCGATCTCAAAGAAGCGTTCAATCTCGGCAAAGAAGTTTCCCACGACGTTAGGCCGGATCAGGCGGAATTGGGCCCCAATCGCTGGCCTGAGGAAAAAGAGGTTTTCCGTGAAACCATAACTGAGTTTTTTGACCTGTGCGCCACCGCAGCCGCCAGGATATTTCGGGCCTTCGCCATCGCCCTGGATATGCCCGAAACCTATATTGTTGACAGACACCAGGCCCACGATTACACCCTTCGTTTGCTCCACTATCCGCCCCTGGATGCGCTCCCAAAGCCCGGCCAGATCAGAGCCGGGGCCCATTCCGACTACGGCACTCTGACCCTCCTATTTCAAGATGGGGTGGGAGGACTGGAGGTGCAAACGGCTGACGGCAGATGGATTGCGGCTCCTGCTCTGCCCGGTACGGTGCTGATTAATACCGGCGACCTGACCGAGCGATGGAGTAACGGTGTTTTTCGGTCTACCAAACATCGGGTGGCTTTACCCGAGGGAGAAAAAGCCACAGCCCATCGGTATTCCATCGCCTTTTTCTGCCAGCCTGACCCCGAAGCTGAAATCGTTTGTTTCCCCACCTGCCAGAGCAAAGACAATCCTCCTAAATATCCTCCCGTGAAATCGGGGGAGTATTTGCTGAGTCGCTTGCGGGCAACCTATTGAAGGAGAAAATCTTTAGTTAAAGATTCCATTCAAGAACTTGGGGGGCTGTATTCCGTAGAGCATTGACGGTGGCCACAACTCCCTCGGCGACCTGTTCAATGTCCTCAAGGGTGTTGAAGCGTCCGAGGCCAAACCGCAATGAAGCATAGGCCAGTGCATCATCACGGCCCAAAGCTTTCAGCACATGGGAGGGAGCCGTACTGGTGGAGCTACAGGCCGACCCTGAGGAGACGGCTGCAATAGAGCGCAGGCCCAGCAGCAGGGCCTGACCGTCTACCCCGTCAAAGCTGACGTTGAGGTTACCGGGAAGCCTATGGGTTGGGTGCCCATTCAAAAGACTACCATCACAGGTTTGCAGCAGAGACCAGAGCCGCTCTCTCAGTTGGATTTGCCGGGGAAACTCAGTATCCATTTCCGCAAGGCCCAATTCCACCGCTTTAGCAAAACCGACGATCTGGGGAGGGTAAAGGGTGCCGGCGCGCATTCCTCGCTCCTGACCTCCTCCATGGAGTTGGGGGGCTAAGGCCACTCGGGGATTGCGTCGCCGCACGTAGAGGGCACCGATACCTTTAGGCCCATAAACTTTGTGAGCGGTTAGGGACAGCAGATCTATCTGCATGGCCTGCACATCCAGAGGGATTTTACCGATGGCCTGGGCGGCATCGCTGTGGAACAGGACGTTGCGATCTCGACACCGCTGCCCAATCTCCGCCAACGGTTGCAGCACGCCAATTTCGTTGTTGGCCGCCATTACCGACACTAAAACCGTGTCATCCCGGAATGCCTTGTCGAGTAAGTCCAGATCCAGGAGACCGTCGGGCTGCACCGGCAGGTAAGTAACTTCAAAGCCAAGGGATTCTAGGTAGCGACAGGGATCAAGAACGGCACTGTGCTCAGTTTGCACCGTAATGATGTGTTTCCCCTTTGAGAAGTAAGCTTCTGCTGCCCCTTTAATGGCAAGGTTATTGGCTTCCGTAGCACCGCTGGTGAAGATAATCTCCTCGGGAGCAGCATTAACGGCCGAGGCGATAGTTTCCCGGGCTTGCTGAACGGCTGCCTCGGCCTCCCAACCATAGGCATGGGTCATACTGGAGGGATTGCCAAAGTGTTCCATAAAAAAAGGAATCATGGCTTCGACTACCCGGGGATCAACCGGCGTAGTCGCATGGCAATCTAAGTAAATAGGACGTTGCACGTTTCAAAATAGAACTTTGCGCGATGTTCCAATGTAGAAAGCTCTGAAAGAAACCTGAGGTCATAACCGTTGCCTTTGTCAAGGCAACGGAAAGTGTATATTAAGCTTTCTATTCAAGGAACTGCATACAGTCTAACGTCATTCTGAGCTTTAGATAGGATTCAGACAGGCCAGATAAAAAAGATAAGCGCTGGAGCGAAATTCATAAAATGCCTCCAGCTAAAGTTCTTTGCCATGGGCGCATCCCACGTTTGTCATCCTGAACGAAACGGAGTGCAGTGAAGGATCTCTGGCAGAGGCCCTGGACTAAGATTCTTCGCTTCGTTGCTCTTTCAGAGCCGCTTACGCGAACAGAATGACATTCCCTTTAGAGTGGTATTTGCAAAAGTGGGATGCACTCTTTGCCATAATTCATCGGCGGAAAAACTGTCATCTGGATAAAACAAGGAAACCAGGAGCTAAAGATCTCTAGCT
>CAZPYG010000038.1:0-3355 GCA_964590465.1 uncultured bacterium
AACCGGCCTCCTGAAGTACTTCTAAGGTCTCCTCAACCTGAGAGCGAAGGGTCGGGATATCAGTGCTGAGGTCTTGAACAAGTAATTTAGCTAGGGTCTCCGGTACCCTTGGTACCCAAGTAATTTTTGCTTTCCCTAGCAGCCACAGCACCTTCAGCAGCCGGGTTGGTTTAATTGGTGTATCGGCATAAACTCTGTCATCGGCCTCGTAAATGGCTGTAACGCCAGAGGCCCCAAGATACTCTTGAGAGAGCAAATCATCTTCAACGGCATCGAACACCATATCGAAGCTGGCAATTTTCCCCAGTTCCTCATCTGCCAGGTCCTGCAAAAGTTGCATGGATACGGAAATCATGGAACGAACCCCCCCCGATATCTTGAAGCCTGAGAGAGCTTCAAAAATATCCTGGGCTAGACGAATTTGATGGGGAAGGAACGGATAAGAATCAACGAAGTTTCTGTCGCTGAGCTTACCCAAGCTGCGGCTCGCTTTAAGGTCGGCAAGCTGGGCCAGATAACCTTCATTATCCTGGTATAGCTTGAGTACCTTGTCTTCTTTATGGGGTTTCTTTTTGAGAATCCTCTCTGAAACCACCTTACTCATGCCCTCAGCAATGAGGTGTGGCCTTAACTCAAAGCGGGCATTAAGTCGTCCTACTAAAATCGGATCGAAGTTTGTCCGATCAACAACCTTCTCAAGGTCTTGCTGGCTGGTCACGATAAGCCAGACTTTGCCCTTTCCCTTATTGCCGAGCATTTCAGCAATACTATTAAGTTCGCTAATCTTGTCGTTGGAGTCACCAATGAAGGTGCCCATTTCGTCAATGACAAAAACTAAATGCTGAACTCTGGTGCCAGTATCTTGAGCGTCAACCCATGCCACCAGTTCATCAGCTAACCCCTCTGGCGTTAGTTTTTCATAGCTCCAAAAAAGGTCCAGCGATTTTTTAGCTTCCTTACGGTCGGGGTAATCCTCGGGATCGACTTCAGGAAGAATTTTTGCCAGCCTAGAACGAATGGTGAGTAAATCTTCTCTACCATCAGTACTTTTCCACGGAACCTTAAATTCGTTTTCGTATAGCTCTTCGACCTTTTGAAGAATGCCACGTTTTTCAAATTTTCTTTCAAGGCGGGCTATATGAAAATTTTCAGAAAAGCCAATACTTCTATAAAATTCGCCAATTAAAATTTCTCCAACCGATTCCGGATTCGTCAATGACTGCCTACTTTTGATTTCGAAGGCTATCGTTTTTACTCGGGTTGTTTTTTCGATTTCCCTTAGTCGCAGCTCTATAGCCTTACAGCGGGGCGAGTCGTCAAGGTTATTAACAAATACATCAACACAGTTCTTTGACTCGCTGCCCCCCAAATCATCATTTTGGAAAAGGTAACCTAATACTTTCGCAAAGTGTGATTTACCGGAACCAAAGAAACCGGAAATCCACATGCCAGTTACGTCGCGACCTGTACCCCCAACCCGAATTACCTCACTAACCTGGGTGAAAGTATCAAGGATCTTTTTTAGCTCATCCTCAATTTTATCCGTCAGGACATAGTCTCGAACTTCGCCAGCTAAACTAGCACGGTCGAAGACCTTAACTACACCTTCAACCTTGTCGTTGATGTCACGTTTTACAACGTCGCGTATTGTAGTCATTTTAGAGGCTGTGAGAGAGCTAGATTGAGCAAAAACTATTTATAAAAGAGAAAATTAAGAAATCTTGGTAGCCAGATAATTACCGCCATCTGCCTGATTCATAAAATGGAGCTTGCCCCCACGTTCTTCTCCGGGGAAAGCAATCACGATGCGGCAGTTAGCGTCGCGAATTTCTCTTAAAATTTCACCAAAACGTATAAGTGGATACAGTGATACGGTGTTGTAAATCAAAATATTACATCCAGGGTTTGAGCTAGCAATCTCTCTGATTTGGCGTACTAAAGTGACTTCTGCCCGTTTAGCAAGACCCTGCTTAGCCCATTTATAATCCTCAAACTCCTCTTCTTGTACGTCTTCAATTGTTCCTGTATCTACAGCTTCAAACAAGAATCCCTCAAGATTAAGTAACTCAAAGTTGATATCCTTTGCTTGCAGCTCCGGAATGAACTTGTCAAGCAAATGTTCACAAAAATTCAACTCTTCGTTAGGTGGATACACCACTAAGATTGAGTTGTCAGTTGCTACTCCTTGTTCTACTTGGACCGGCTTACCCAAGATAGCCAACAAGGACTTGAACTTTTCCTGCATTACGCCACTGCCTCAAGGTTGAGTTCTACTACATCTCCCTGTATTCGAAAATGTATCTCACCTAATCGGTTGAGTTCTCCCAAGGCATCGATGACTTCATGAGTTTCTAACACTAAGAGCTTGAAAATAGGAGACTTGACCAGCTCCAGAGAATTGAGCACTCCTGATAGCCGTAGAGCCCTGACTAGCAGGCGAACGGGGGCTGCATAAAGCGCCGGACGAACGGAAGTCTTTTTCACCGTTCCCGTTGTAAGGCCAAAATCGCGGATGCTGGCCATATAGTGGCGGATTACCCGTTTTCGAGTTTCCTCAGACCACTGCGTGACCTCTGGATGCCTCTGTGCGGCGTGATTTATGAAGGCTGTTACGCTTTCTACTGGGACCTCCATGGGAGCATGACGTAGGTAGGGATACAACCATAGGATGCCCAGGTCAGCTACTAGACGGTCGTTGAGGGCAAAAAGGATATAAGCCGTTAATCCTCTTTCTCGTTCTGAGTCACAGCGTTCCCACTCGTCTAGAAAAGCGTTGAAAAGTGGATCCTCTTTATCAAGGCGATAGCGGGTTTTCAGTTCCTGCCAGAGCTTTGCTCGTGCCGAGGCGGATGAGCGCGTCAAGCAGTTCTCTTCAAGGATCAGGGCTTTGTAGTCAGCCTTGGCCAGATCAGATTTTTCTGTGGCAGCCTCAAGGAGAATCTGAAGGTCGGTATACAGAGCAGATCGAGAAGAAAGCCTCGACAGGTACGGGGCTTTAGGGTCTAGGGCGGGGATCAAAGTCTTAGACTCTCTCAACTTGCTCTCATAGCTGATGTACATAACCATTGTCCCACCTTCTGTATCAGCACTTATCCGTCCCAGGGGTTGCTGAGTTCTCGATTTCTCAAGAACTGGATCCTGGACCCAGAACAGGCAGTCGCTACCCGACCAAAAGAATTAGATAGCTTAGTTTAAGGGCTGAAGGCAAGGCGAGCACAGGGTATGAAAAAGCCAGACAAAAAGTAAAGTTTTATTACACTTTCTAGTGTTCAGTATGATACCAAAGGGGGCTTACGTTGTGGACAAATATCCTCAAGCCCTTACAGCACAACGATTCTACAACGTGGATTCCACA
>CAZPYG010000038.1:3455-27698 GCA_964590465.1 uncultured bacterium
ACAACGTGGATTCCACATAAGGAAGAATGCACCAGTGGTATGCCCATCTGGAGGCGGCTTTTCCCGATGTGGAAGTGGGGTTGCTCGGAGGCGGCTCCAGGGATCGGTCCCCCATTCTAGTGGCAACTTACGACAGTGCTGCCATCCACGCGGAAAGCCTGGGTAACCTCTACGCCCTGCTGATTTGTGACGAGTGCCATCACCTGCCCAGCGACTTTAACCGGGTGATTGCGGAATATGCGATCGCCCCCTACCGCCTGGGCCTCACCGCGACTCCTGACCGAACGATCATCTTCACTAATGACAACGTCACGGTCTACCGCATCTCGGAGACCTTTCTGATTCCCGCCATTACCCACCAGACCCCGGTTAAGGAACGCCACACTATTCTGCAGGCCTTCCGCAATGGCGATTATCCCTGCCTGGTGGTGTCCCACGTGCTGAATGAAGGGGTGGATGTGCCGGAAGCGCGAATAGCAATTTTGCTGTCGGGAAGTGGCTCGACCCGAGAATACGTCCAAAGGCTAGGACGATTGCTGCGTAAGGGGACAGGCAATAAGCTAGCTTTGCTTTATGAGGTAGTGGCAGAGCAGACGACGGAAGAAAACATTTCCAACCGTCGCCGTAAAGCTACTAAGAGTAAACCATCACCGGATCGGCAGCTGGAGCTGGTGCCGGTTAAACCCGTCTACGAAGTTGAGGACATTCCCCTACCTAGAGTTGCAGAACCGGATAATGCTCCCTATTTGAAGTCGTAACATTCTTTGCAATGTCCTCAAGCCGAGAGTTGGCTTGCCCACTGTCGCAAAGCCAGCTCTGCTTCCACCTCGTCTTGTCTAGCCGTTGCCAGAAACTCATAGAGCTTGATCTTAGGTACCTGGGGAAAAGTCGGGCTCACCTCGACTTCCTGATACTCACCATTCTCCAGTGAATAGATGCGCCAAACCTCGCCGTTGTATCGCCAGAATTCTGGAACCTTCATGGCAGCATAGAGCACTAATTTGTCGATGTCCGTGTGGGTGATATCCACCTCTACGATTAAATCGGGGGGTGGGTCCCGATCTAGATCAACATCCCGGCCAGCCACCAGGGGTTGATTTTGAATGTAGTAAGCATTGTCAGGCTCAGCCGACCGTTCTAAAACCTCACGATCCAGGGTGGTTGAGCCCATGGTTTTGACTTTCAGCCCCAATTCCACCACCAAAATGCGAATGAATAACTCAATTAAACGGGCCGAAAATTCATGAATCTCCAGCGGCATGGTAACTTCTAGCTTCCCTTGCAGGTAGGTAAAACGAATGTTGCGATTTTCCAGAGGGGGAACTCCGCGAGCCTGGCAAAGCATTTCTCGCAGGGCCTGGTACCGATCCCAGTCAAGGGAATGAAATAGCAGTCGCTTTTCGCCTACTGGTTGAGGAACGGGTTGTGAAACAAGGGGGGCGATGCTGACCATAATGGCACTGAAAAGCAATAGAGTGAGGGGTTAGGGGGTGTATCTACAGTCTACCTTTGGCGTTCCTTCTAGGATGAGAGTATAAGCTTCCGGGAGGGCAAGCCAGTGTTATCCACGGACCCGCAACCCATGGGCAAAGTCGTTTTTAAAATCCTGTTTATATACCTAGCTGATTGGGCAAACGGCCTTTGCCCAATCAGATGTGTGAAAAAAGAATATCCCCGATAACCGAAAGGCAGTTACCGGGGATATTCAAATAAGCAGTTTAACCGTAAAAGCGAACCATTTAGATTGGAAGCAGCACTCAGACTAGGTGCGCGAGGGACTTCCTCATATGGGCTTTGACTACGCAGAGATGCCTCGATACCGTCGTTTTCGTTGCGTCATGCTGTCTTGAGTCTCTGGGTATCTGTCGCAGTGCTCTCTTAGACTTATTAACTTGAGGAAATATCAACAACGGAGTCGAATGCTGCTGATTTTGACGAGATAGGTTCAGACGTTAAATCGATAACGTACCTCCTAATTACAAGGACTGAACTATTCGAAATGAGGGAAGTTTTTTTGAAAGTTTTCTTCACCTCTTGATTACTAGAATACTCCGCCTATGCTGGGATGCCTACCCCTGATACTAAAGTTTATGTTCTGGTTAAGGGTTACTCTCATGGACGCTGTTAATGCTGGTCTGTCATGGTTTGCGCACCCTAAAGTCGGCCCTTGGTTTTAATCCGCAGGTACGATTCCACCAGAGGTTCAGAGATTTGGTGAGCGGGGGCATCCAGTACCAAAACCCCTTTTTGCTTAAGCTTAGAAAAGGCTACCTCCCGTTGATTCAGCAAATCCAGGGCAACGGCGCGTTCAAAGGCGGCATCCACATCGGTGGTCATCCCCTGGGCCTGAAGGTCGATGGTGGAATCCCGCAGGGTGATACAGAAGGGCAGGTGGCGGGGACCCATGCGGGCCATGGCCGAGAGTAGTTCGGCGGAAGCGGTCTGGTCCACAATGTCGGTAATCATCACAATCAGAGCACGACGGTGCTGCTGTTGAGCCGCATGGGTGGCGGCGGCAAGATAGTCAGACTCTTGCAGCACCGGCTGGATAGGGGTGAGTCTTTCGATCATCTGCTGCAGGGTTGCCCGACCACCTTTGGGCGGTATCCAGGTGTGGAGGGTGCGGTCAAATACGCCAATACCAACCCGATCGCCGCGAGAAATGCCTGCCAGTGCCAACGAGAGGGCGGCATTGAGGCCCCAGTCGAAGCGGGTCAGTCGCTGCACCTGGGCCGTCATCAATCGGCCCCGATCGAGCAGGATGACGAGGGTTTGCTCTCGCTCCGGTTCCAGCACGCGCACTAAGGGTTGGCTGAGGCGGGCCGTGGCTTTCCAGTCGATGAAGCGGGGGTCATCGCCGACGCCGTATTCCCGCAGCTCGGCAAATTCGGTGCCGACACCCAGGCGACGCGTTTGCTTGAGGGTGCCGGTAGACTGCAGCGCCAGTTTGATGGAGAGCTGGTTCAGACCAATCAGGTCGGGATAGACGGCGACTTTGGCGGCAGCAGAGACAGTCCAATCGGCCCAGGCCAGGCCCATCGGTCCCTGCTGTTGAATCTGAACATCGCCCCAGTCGTATTCGCCTCGCTGTTTGGGGTTGACGGTGTAGGAGACCGTTTCTGTACCTGAACCGGGGATGGTGATGTCCAGGGGCATGGTAGTGCCGTCAAAGTCCACCGGGTAGTTGTCGTAGAGGCGCAGGCGGGTGCGGTTTTGGACTTCACACTTGAGGGAGATGGGATTATCCCGCCCAATGGAGAGCCGGTGCAGAGGATCGCGGTTCACGGAGACCCGGCGGGCGCGGGTTTGCAATCCGTCCCAAACCATCGCCGCCAGGACGGCACCGTCAAACAACAGCAGGGCTACCAGAGCAACAGTGAGCCGGTCGGGGGCGTTGGAGAAGTTGGTCAGGAGGGTTGCGATCGCGCCCCCGCCCACCAGCAGTCCATAGGTCTTTCTAGTTGGAATGATTGCCATCAGCGAGGTACCGGCACACTATCCAACACCCCCTTCACTACCCGATCAGCGGTAAGGCCATCCAGCTGAGCCTCAGCCGCGAGGATCAGGCGATGGCGCAGCAGCGGCGGAGCAACAGCTTTTACATTATCCGGCGTCACGTAATCCTGCCCCTGCAGCCAGGCGTGGGCTTTGCTGGCCTGCAGCCACTGCACAGCGGACCGGGGGGAAGTGCCCAGGGCCAGATCGCCGTGGTGGCGGGTCTTCTGCACCAGGGCCAGCAGGTAGTCGAGGATGGCGTCCTGCACGGCAACGGCTCTGGCGGCTTTGCGCGCTGCCAGCACGTGGTCTGCTTTGACGATGGGCTTGAGCTGGTTAATGTCGAGCTTGCGGGCTTCGAATCCGGCCTGGGCGTTGAGCAGCATTTGCTTTTCCGCTGCGGGGGAGGGGTAATCTACCGACAGCTTGAACAGGAAGCGGTCGAGCTGGGCTTCGGGCAGGGGATAGGTGCCCTCAAACTCCAGGGGATTTTGGGTCGCTGCCACCCAGAACAGTTCCGGCAGGGGGTGGCTGGTGCCGTCGAGGGTGACGGTCTGCTCTTCCATGGCTTCCAGCAGGGCGGCCTGGGTTTTGGGCGGGGTGCGGTTAATTTCATCCGCCAGCAGCACCTGGGTAAAGACGGGACCTTTTTTCAGGGTAAAAGCGCGGCTGTTAAGGTCGAAGACGTTGGTGCCGGAAATATCCGAGGGCAGAATATCCGGCGTTAACTGGATGCGGGTAAAGTCTGCCTGGATCAGCCGCGACAGAGCCCGTACCAGCAGAGTTTTGCCGGTGCCGGGCACCCCTTCGAGGATGATGTGCCCCCCCGCCAGCAGCGCCACCAAAAGCTGCTGCACCAGAGTCTCCTGACCCACAACCACGCCGCTGAGGGTGGTGCCAATGCGGTTGATGGCGGTGTTGAGGTCACTCATGGGCCGGTCCTCGTTGGGGTGAACTGATGAAGGGATTGTAATTGCTTCAGCCAGGCTTTGATCTGATCGTCCTGGCGGCAGGATGGATTTTGCGTCAGAGGAGCCAGGTCGGCAGCATCACCGCCGGTCTGTTGTTGCCAGGCGGCAATCAGCTGATCGTCGGAAACGGGGTTAGTTCCAAGGCCGAGGGATTTCTGCAGCCGTACCCGTTCGGCCTGGGCAATGGTCTGCACCACAAAGTCATGGCTGTTGGCCTTATGGAGGACTCCCGCCAGGGCATTGATGTAGGCCTGACTGTTATCCACAGCCGGTTCCTGTACTGTTAAGCGATTGCCCAATCTGCGGTTGAGGGCCAGCAACGCCAGCAGAACAATGGCCACAGCCTGGCTGGCAAAAACCAGCCAGGGGGTCTGCGCCAGATAGGCGAGCCAGTTTTCACCTCCCCCTTCGGTGGCCACTTCTTCTACATCACGATAGCCGTGTAGATACTCATCTACCCAGACCTGTCCGCCCTCGCGAGTAACCAGGGTGGTAAGCAGGGCAAAGTTGCCGGAGGCGTTGAGGTAGGCGTTGGCCGCGAGGAAAGGAGTTCCGACGAAGATGAGTTCTCCCGAATTGCCATTCCTCTCACTCGGGGAAAACTGCCACTCGTCCTGCCAGATGACAGTGCCGTATTCATCTGCCAGAATTTGCTTTGATTCCGGGATAGATTGCTGATTGCGACGGCGGGTATCAATCTCGACTTCACCGAATTCACTGGTTAGGGTTTCGGAAAAGGATGCGGCTGTGGCGGGAGTTTTCACCCCCAACAGCACCAGACGGTGGCCAGCATCTATCCAGTCGGGTAGCCAGGGCACCAGAGTGGGAAGTTCGGCTGCTTCGAAAAATTCCGGTAGGACCACGACCATGGTATAGACAATCTCATCGCCTTCCTGGACGGGAGTTGCCTGATGCTGAATCAGGGTGGTGGTCGTTCCTTCAAGCTCTTCGGGACCGTTGTCCAGCAGGTCGATCAGCTGAGGCACCGGACGCTGCCAGCGGTTGATGCGCACCCCATCTGCTGCCAGGGACTCAAACCAGGCGCTGTAGCCAGCGGGGGCGCGGCTCCAGGTGGAGCCACTTTCTAACCGATTAGCGGCGGGGGCGGAGAAAATCAGTAGCCCCATCAACAGCACCAGCAGGGCCAGAGCCAGCCACAGGTATCGGTTTTTGAGGATCTGCGATCGCCCTATCGTCATGCCATCACCCCTGGGTAATTTCCCGATAGGCCCGCTGGCAGCGCTGGTACATTTCCTCGGTGGCGATTGCTCCACCAAAGGTGAGGCGTTCGTGGGTCCGAATCAGGAGCTGGTAGGGACGGGGTGCTGGCTGTTGGTCAATACAGACTAAATATTCCCCATCGGTACGGCTGGGCAGGTAAGGCACGGTCTCGGTATCGTTGAGGCGAATCAAGCCCGCCATGTAAAGGGCGCAGCAGGCCCCGGCATAGTCGCCTTTTTTGGCGAGGTCTTGGGCTTCGCGCCAGTACTGAGCCGCCTGGCGCAGCACGGCTGGGGAGGGACCAGAGGTGGTCGTCACATGGGTGCCATCCGGTTTATCTACCAGGTTTTGAATGCCTCGATACAGCAGCCAGACAATCCCCAGGGCAAGGGCGGCCATGATCAGCCAAAACAACCCCCGTCCCAGGGGTTCTAGCCATGCCCAATGAGGAGTTTCCGGTCCTTCAAAGTCGATTTGGGAGGTTTGGTATTCCCACCATTCGCCCAACCGCTGAAGCCCCTGGCGAATTTGCCAGCCAGGGGAGTTGGTTCTGTGGGCGCTTTGGAACATGGAGTCAGGAAGACTGAAGCTGGACCTATTATGTCTCAGGAAAGCAAAAGATCGGTAATCGAACCATTTACGTTTCCCAGCTGTTTACTTTTAAAGACGAACCCCTACAGACGAGCCCATATCTGGGGATCTCCCCAGGCTCGAAATCTGGAGAAGCTGCTTGCTGAGGCCGAATCCTCCTGAGGGGGGAACTTTTAGGGATGGCTATCTTCTGTAATATTCCTCAACAAAATTTGGCGAATTCTTCAAGTATTTCTAAGCTTTATAGCGGCTCTAAGTTGGCTCTATTTATGATGAAAGGTGTAGGGCCAAGACATCTGGAGGACGGTTATGGATAGAACGCTGTTAGCGCTCCTTCTTAGTAGTGCCTTTTTAGTGAGCCTGGTTGCCCCTCTGGCAACAATGATGGTGACGACCATCTTGGCCCTTTCGGCTTTATCTACCTGGGGCTCGTGGGCCCTGGTGAGAGGGTTCGGGCAACCCCAACCCCAGGCTCAGGAAGTTTGGGATGAACGGTGATCTCTGAGTTGCTCATCAAATACAAATTGCGTTGGGAACTGGCCTCGGTCAGTTCCTTTTTTTATAAGACTTTTGAGCATGATCTCAAAGGGGGCCACCCTGATAGAGCTGGTACTTTTAATAAAGTGATGATCTATCAGATATGAATGTAAAAGTGACTATCATCGTTTCTAGTGCTCCTCAAGAGGCAGACCTGGAAAATTTACGGGCGGCAGCGGCAGAGTTGACCAACAAGCAGAAAAGTATCACTGTTGATGTGGTTGAGGAGAATGGTAGGGTTAATCTCAATACGCAGTTTTCGATGAAAACGGCAGCCCAGTATAAGGTGGTGGATGACATTTCCCACACCTTCGAATTCTGGACATGGAACCTTGAGGGCTATCAGGAAATGATCATTGCTTTCCCGCGTTAGCTCCTGTTGGAAGCGGAAGATCTGATGAGCACATACCAGTACTACGAATTCCAGGCTATTGATCGTCCCCTAACGGTTAAAGAACAGGAGACGATCCGAGGGCTCTCAAGTCGAGCCGAAGTTACTCCCCACAAAGCAGCGTTTGTCTACAACTATGGGGATTTTAGGGGTGGTCCCGAGGTCATTCTGGAAAAATACTTCGATGTGATGTTCTACATCGCCAACTGGGGCACCTGGCAGCTGATATTTCGCTTTCCCAAACAGCTGGTCAACCTCAAATGGTTCCGACCCTATGAAATAGAAGATGCCATTGAGATTTCCATCTCGTCAGAGTACGTTGTCCTGAATATTGAGATCCACGAAGAGGGCGGCATTGGCTGGGTCGAGGGGGAAGGCTGGTTGCCCCGTCTGTTGCCCCTGCGGGATGATCTCATGGGCGGCGACATGCGCCTGCTGTATCTGGCCTGGTTGCGGTTAGTACCAGGGTTGGCAGACTACAGTCCGAATTTTGATCAAGAAGACCCCCTTGAACCGCCAGTTCCGCCGCACTTAGGGAAGCTGTCGTCACCGCTGAAAACCTTTGTGGAACTGGTCGAGCTGGATTCAGACTTGGTCACTGCTGCGGCTCAGGCCAGCCCTAAACCAACAGCCGATAAAACCCCATCCCTGGAGGACTGGCTGTCGACACTACCGGAAGCTGAACGACAGGAATTTCTGCTAAAGCTGGTGCGTCGAGAACCTAAGGTGGATTTGCAGCTGATTACCCGTTTGCAGGAGCTGGCCGGGATAGACCAGCTTAATCTGCAGGCTGCGCCGGGACAGCGGCGATATTCAGAACTGGTGGCAATCGCTGATGACATCGAAGCCAAACGCCAACAAAAGGAAGCCGCCGCCGCCCACAAAAAGCGCATTAAAGACCTGGAGTCCCTTGCCCCTAAAGCAGGCAAAACCTGGGAGCGAGTGAGGGATCTGATTCAGATCAAACAGGCTTACGCCTACGACGAAGCTACGGAGCTGCTTAGGGATTTGCGGGACTTAGCTCAGCATCAAGAGCGCCTGGCCGAATTTAGCCGCCGCTTTGAAAGACTTAAGGAAGAGTACAGTAATCGTCCAGCTTTAATGCGGCGGCTCAAGTCTATCAAGACTTAGTCCCCAGCCGCAGGGCGAGGGTTATCTTCATTGGTCGCAGGGCGCGACATTTGCCAGGTCAGTTCTTCCCCGGCCCGGAGTGGCACCAGGCCAGATTCAGGAAAGGGCAGTTCCTTGGGGATGCGCCAGGGGGTTTTAGTCAGGGTGATTGTTTTGGTATTGCGGGGCAGTTTGTAGAAGTCTGGCCCGTAAAAGCTGGCAAAGGCTTCCAGTTTGTCGAGGGCGTTCTCATTCTCAAATACTTCGGTGTATAGCTCCATGGCGTGCAGGGCTGAAAAGCAACCGGCACAGCCGCAGGAGCTTTCTTTGCCATGGCGGGGATGGGGGGCGCTGTCGGTGCCCAGGAAAAACTTGGGATTGCCGGAGGTGGCGGCTTTTAACAATGCCTGGCGATGGGTTTCGCGCTTTAAAATGGGCAGGCAGTAGTAGTGGGGACGCAGGCCGCCCTGAAAGAGAATGTTGCGGCTGAACAGAAGATGTTGCGGCGTAATCGTAGCGGCAGTGTGGCCGGTGGCCAGGACGAACTCTACTGCATCCGATGTCGTAACATGCTCAAGCACCACCCGCAGGTGGGGAAAGCGCTCCTTTAATGGAGCCAGTTTTGTTTCGATGAAGACCTTCTCGCGGTCGAACATGTCCACATGGGAATCCGTGACTTCGCCATGGAGCAGTAGGGGCATGTCAACCTGCTGCATCGCTGCGAAGACGCGATCGCACTTGCGAATATCGGTGACTCCAGAATCCGAGTTGGTGGTCGCTCCGGCGGGGTAGTACTTCACCGCCTTGATGAACTGAATCTGTTTGGCGGCGAAAATTTCCTCAGGACCGGTGTTGTCCGTCAGGTAGAGGGTCATCAGGGGCTCGAACTGCTGCCCCTCTGGAATGGCGGCGAGGATGCGATCTCGGTAGGCGGCAGCCTCGGCTACGGTGCGTACCGGAGGCTTCAAATTCGGCATGACGATGGCCCGAGCAAATTGACGCACCGTGTGGGGCAGAACGGCTTTGAGGGCGTCGCCGTCGCGCAGATGCAGGTGCCAATCGTCGGGTTGGGTGATAGTAAGCTCTTGCATGGTTCTATCATAGCCAGCTTGGGACCTGGGTTTCAAAGGTTAAGCTACCTGAATTCGGTCCATGGACAGATGTGCTGGTGATGTTCCTGACAGGCCCTCGATCATTTTTGGCATTTTTGGCCCCTGGGCTGAATTAGGGTAGCCGTGACCTGTACTCAAATGGCTGGGCTATGGGGGTACTGGGGGTGCTGTTCCCAGGCGTTATGATCGCCTTATGCCGCCAAGGGAGAAGCCACCGCCCCATCGTCGGATTTGCCCTTGAGGGAGGGCTTAAAGCCCACTAGGGACTCGGACAGCGTTTCCTCTATCGCTTTGGCTTTTACCGCTAACTGTTTGGCCCTGATAGCCGACACCAAAGAGTCTTGAACCTGCAGCAAACAGGACGGACAGCGCCAGAAAAGTCCTGATTTGCTAGCATAGCGCAGCATAGAGTCCCGGCAGCACAGACAGTTTGTAGGATGGATCATGATATACCTCTGGGTTTACTAAACGATTGCTGCAGCAGACCGGTGCCCATTGCGGGAAACGAATACTGTCATAATCTTCTGGTAAGCCATTTCGTAACAGTCCACCATGGGCTTAATCAGAAAATCAATCATTGCTAGAACTCTAAAGCAAAGGCCAAAAAGACGGGTCTTTAAGACCTCAAAGGACCTGGACGCTAAATCAAAAAAGTTGGAGAATCAGCGGGGCTTGCTACCCCGAAAGCTGCCAATATTTCGTCTTGTAATGATTGACATCCATCTACTTCAAAAAATCACATGGGTTAACGAATTTGCCAATCACCGGAATTCCCTACCGTGAGGGTGGTAATCCGGACTGGTCAAATTGAAAACCTTTGAACTGATGCATTCAGGCTTTTGGGGGCCGTCTTTCAGCTTTCGGTGAGGGTTACTGATTTAAAGCAGCTGGACGGTGTCCATCCTGCGACAGATAAGGATTTCTGACAATCTGCAAGAATTGGTGTCGGGCTAGGTTAGGGCCGTGCCATTTGATGGTTGCCGCAGCAGCTCCAGCAGTTCGCGGGTGGTGAAGGGTTTGGCCAGAAAACCCTGGAATCCCAGCCTTTCGGCCCGGGTGGCGGCATCGGTGGAACCCAGGCCGCTGGTGGCGAAGGCTTTCAGGTCGGGACTCAGGCGCTTGAGTAGGGGGATGGCGGTGAGGCCATCCATGGTGGGCATCATCATGTCCATGAGGACGGCGTGGATATGGTCTTTGTGCTCGGCCAACAGCGCGATCGCGGCCAGCCCGTCATGGGCCACTAAGACCCGGTAGTGGTAAGTTTCCAGGGTGGTTTTCATGATTTCGCAGATGGCGGGTTCATCATCCACCACCAGCACCAGTTCGTTATGGCCCCGCAGCAGTTCCAGGGGTTCTTCAATGGGCTCATTCGGGCTCAGCACCGCCGGCAGAAACACCTGAAACTGACTGCCTTCCCCCACGGTGCTCTGCACGTCGATGATGCCGCCGTGGCTTTCCACAATGCCCAGCACCGCCGATAGGCCCAGGCCGGTACCCTGGCCCAAGGATTTGGTGGTAAAAAAGGGATCGAAAATCCGGTCCATCACCCCTGGGGCCATGCCGGTACCCGTGTCGCTGACGGTGATGACCACGTAATTACCCGGTGCAACCTGGTTGTACAGGGTGGAACAGACGTCATCTACCGCCAGATTTTCTCCCTCAATGGTGAGGGTGCCGCCGTTGGGCATGGCGTCCCGGGCGTTGACGCAGAGGTTCATAAACACCTGGTGCAGCTGGGTGGCATCCCCCCACACAGACCAGAGGCTATCCGGCACGCTGATGCTGATGTCGATGGACCGGGGCAGGGTTTGCCGCACCAGATTACGAATCTCCCGCATCAGGTGATGCACCTGCAGGTGGAACCGCTTGCCTTCCACCCCCCGGGCAAAGGAGAGGATTTGCTTGACCAGATCGGCCCCCCGCTGGGCGCTGTGTTCCAGAATATCCAGCTTCGCCTGGACAGAAGCGTCCGCGTTGGGCAGCTTCAGGGGCAGGAGCTGCACCACCAGCAAAATCGGCGTCAGGATGTTGTTCAGGTCGTGGGCGATGCCGCTGGCCAGGGTGCCCAGGCTTTCCAGCCGCTGGGCCCGGAAGAACTGCTCTTCCATCTGCTTGGTGTCGGTGATATCCATCTGGATGCCCAGCAGCCGCTCGGGGTTCCCCTGCCCGTCGCAGAACAGGCTGCTTTTGATGGCCAGCCACCGCACTTCGTCGCCATCCAGAATGCGGAATTCGGTGTTAAAGCCATGGCGGTCTTGAATGGTTTGCCAGAGTTCCTGTTGCACCTGCTCCAGATCATCGGGGTGCACGGTCCAGTTCCATTGACCGACCCCGAATTCTGGCCCATCGGGGGGCGGGTTCTGAGGATTGCCGGTGGCACTCCAATGCACTTGATCCGACGGAATATGCCACTCGAACGTATTAATTTGGGCGGCTTCCTGGGCCAAGGTGAGGCGTTCTTGAATGTGCTGGCGCTGCTCGACTTCATGGCGCAGCTTCTGGTTGGCAGATTCCAACTCGGCGGTGCGCTCCTGCACCCGTTCTTCCAGCACCTCGTTGGCGTCCCGCAGGGCTTCTTCCGCCTGCTTGCGCTCAATGGCGTAGCGCAGGGCTCGCACCAGCAGGTCCTTATGCAGGGATCGCTTGGTGAGATAATCTTGCGCTCCATGGCGCACCGCTTCTACCGCCAGTTCATCGTCGTTGGTGTTAGTGAGCACCACGATGGGCAGGCTAGGGGCGGCCTCAATCAACACATCCAGGGATTCCAGGCCGGAGCTATCGGGCAGGGTTAGATCCAGCAGGGCAATGTCGAAGGGCTGCCCCTTGATCTGGTCGATGGCCTCCCCCAGGCGCTGGGCGTGGGTGAGCTGAAACTGGCTGCGGCCCACCCCCTTGAAGATCTCCTGCAGAAATCGGGCTTCCGCCAGGTTGTCTTCAATTAACAGGACTTGCACCGCCGACCGGCCTACGGGCTGGTCGAGGGCAGGGTAGCCGTTTCTAGCCAAAATTCCTCAATCCCCCTGACAATTTTGAATAACTGGGCTAAATTGCGCGATTTTGAGATGTAGCAGTTTACATGCAGGTCATAGCTCTTAAAAATGTCCTCCTCGTTGCGAGAGGTGGTCAGCACAATAATGGGGATGTGCTTCAGGGCCTCATCCGCCTTAATTTCCGCCAGCACTTCCCGCCCGTCTTTTTTGGGCAGGTTCAAATCCAGCAGAATCAGGTCGGGGGGGGGCGTAGGGGCTCCGTCCCCCAACCCCTTAAGGTAGGCCATGGCCTCCATGCCGTCCCGGGCGATCACCACTTCGCAGGGGACGGCGGTACTTTTGAGGGCCTCCTGAATCAGTCGAATGTCGCCCCGATTATCCTCGACTAAAAAGATAGTTTTGGGTCTTTCTGCCGTTGCCATGGTTGCGATCGCGTCCTTCAACGGGAATCGTGAAATAGAACGTGGCCCCTGCATCGGGGGTTGACTCGACCCAGATGCGGCCCCGGTGACACTCGACGATTTTCTTGCAAATGGCCAGCCCCATGCCGGAGCCGGGGTACTCATCCCGGGTGTGCAGGCGCTGGAAGATGACGAAGATGCGATCGGCAAACTGTTGTTCCAGGCCAATGCCATTGTCTGCCACGGAGAACAGCCAGTTATCTTCCTGGCGCTCAACGCCGATGTGAATCTGGGGCGGCACGTCCTGCTGGCGGAACTTAATGGCGTTGCCAATCAGGTTCTGGAACAGCTGCATCAGCTGGGTGCCATCTGCCACGATGGTGGGCAGGTCATCCACCGTTAGGGTGGCTCCGGTTTCGGCGATGCGGCCCCGCAGGTTGCCCAGGGCCTGGTCGAGGGCGTCCTGCACGTTGGTCAGCTGCCACTCAATGCCCTTCAGGTCCACCTTAGAATAGGTCAGCACATCGTCGATCAGGGTCTGCATCAGGCTCACCCCTTCCACCGCAAAGCCAATGAACTCCTTGCCGTCGGTGTCAAGCTGGGTGTCGTAGCGCATTTCCAGCAGCTGCACAAAGTTGGCCACCTGGTTCAGGGGTTCCTGCAGGTCGTGGGAGGCTACGTAGGCAAACTTCTTCAGCTCCGCGTTGGATCGCTCCAGGTCGTGGGCCAGCAGGGCCAGCTCTTCTGCCTGGCGCAGCACGATGTTGACGATGGCCTTGCGTAGTTCCAGGGCCGCCTTCACTTCCACCCCCTGCCAGGGCAGGGACTGCAGGCTGACGGTTTCTTTCCACAGCTCGAAGGACTGGCGGGGGCAGAGCCACTGGTTGCCCTCATCGCCCACCAGAGAATAAGCCTGGTTGGGGTTGCCGCCCCAGTTCACCGTCTGCAGCACCTCCGGGCGGAACCACAGCACATAGCTCTGCCGGGAGATGGGGATGGCGATCAGGCCGCTGGCCATATCCTTAAACCGCTGGGCCTCGGAATAGTCCAGGGGCAGGGCGTTGGTGACGTAGATGTCATCATCCACGGTTTTGTTGAGCCACTGCACCAGGTAGTTCAGCTCTTCTTCCGGGGGAGTGCGGCCAATCGTGGTCCACTGGCCCCCAAAGCGGATGGCCGCCCCCTTCGCCCCCACCAGGTCCAGCAGGTTGGGATCGCGGCGCACCAGGCCATCGATAAAGTAATCTTCCCGCGACATCTGATCCACCAGGGCGGTTTGGATAGACGCCAGCTTCAGCCGGTAGGTCTGGTCGGCCTCTTCCTCCAGGGTGGAAATTTCTGCGAAAATTACCCGTCCCAGGAATTCACAGGCCTTGCGCAGTTCATAGGACACATACTTGGTGGTTTTGTGGTGGCAGGCGATCAGGCCCCACAGCTTGTTGTCCTTCATCAAGGAAATGGTGAGGGACGCGCCCACCTTCATGTGGTGCAGGTACTCAATGTGGCAGTGGTAGGGCTGCCGCAGAATAGACATGACCAGATCCGTGGGCTGGTGGGTGTCGGGGTTGCGGGCGGGGATCAGCTCCACCGGGTCGGCGTGGGCGTTGGGGATGACCCGAATCCAGTTGGAGAGGAACATTTTGCGGGCGGGCTGGGGCACATCCGACTCGGGGAAGTGCAGCCCCAGGTAGGATTCCATGTCGTCGAGCTTTTCTTCCGCCAGCACTTCGCCGTGGCCGTCGTCGTCGAACTTGTACAGCATCACCCGGTCAAAGCCGGTGACGTTACGCACTTCGTGGACGATGACGCGGCAAAAGTCCGCCAGGCTGGTGGTGGGAGATTCCAGCTGGCCGATGGAGGCCCGGGCCAGGTGGTAGAAGCTGAGGAAGGGAATATTCTCCTGGGTCAGGGCGGGCTCCAGCTCCATAATCAAAAAGCCCTGGGCGTTGCGGTGGAAAATGGCGTCGTACACGGCGTAGTCATCTCCCCGGCGGCGCACCCACACCTTGGTGGGGTTCATGAGGTCCAGGTTGTCGTAGTGCAGCCCGGCCCGGAACTGGTCCACCTGGTAGGAGTCGAGCAGGTCATCCAGGGTTTTGCCCAGCACTTCTTCTGGAGGAAGACCAAAGGCGATGCGGGTGTTGGTGCTGACCTGCAGCACCGTGAGATCAGACTCCTGCAGAATCAGCAGCACTCCGTGGGGCTGGACCTTGGTCAGGGTGTTGATATCGGGCTGCTTCAGGCTGATCAGATTGACATCATGATCTAAATTGAGGCCGGTCATAGTGGGGGTTCTCCTGGAAGGACGGCATTTTGGAAGGGGACAAAATTAGTGAAAAATTGGCAGCATTAAAGACTTTCCCGCTGACAATTCAATTCAAAAAAGAAGGTCAATTCAAAAAAAGATAAGGAGCTGGCAGCTTAGCTTTATTTAGAACAATCAGACCATTCAAGCCAGGTTCCCTCCCCCAGGCAACATAGCGGTAGCGCCGTTGCTGCAGTGGAGCACAATCAGGCCTGATGAAGACAAGTCGCAAGGCAGATCGAGGCTTGAAAGATCAGTTCTTTTGAATCTGTTGAGCTTTACCTCTGCAGCATATCGCAGAACAATTATGCTCCCTGGGGGCAATTCTTAAATCAAGTCGAAGCTTTATCCCAAAGGCATTTTGGCCGTTTTAGGACGATTAAAAAATATGAGTTTTGTAGAAAAAATTGCCAGAGATTTGCTTTAGTACATCAAAGTTATTGAAACTTGAGAGCTTTACTCCTGGGGCAGGGTAACAATCTCTAACCAAAAGGCTTCAATGCGTTTGATGATTTGGGAAAGTCTTTCGCTGTCGGGCGCTTTGATGATGTAACAGTTGCCCTGCTCAACGTAGGTGCGAAAAATATCTTCTGGAGCATCGGAAGTGGTTAACACAATGATCGGAATGCGCCTCAGATGAGGATCAGCTTTCACATCGGTAAGCACTTCGCGACCGCCTTTGCCGGGTAAGTTCAGATCTAGCAGGATCAGATGGGGGCGTTCAGCGGTGGTGTACTCTGCCCGCTGATGGAGAAAATCAAGAGCTGTTTCCCCATCCTGTAGAACGACCAATCGATAGTTAGGATGGTCCTGTAAAGATTGGCGAATAATACTGTTGTGGTTAGTATCGGCATCGACGACCAGAATTACGCGCTGGTCGACCGGGAGGGCTTGCATCATGGCAATTAATGGCGTTTGTAACAGGCTGCAATGCAACGGCCATTTTGAGGGCAATATAACAGTATTAGTGTTGTTGCGCCACCATCAGTGATGATTACCTCTACAGCTTTGGTCCCTACTACCGTCGCCCAGACGCCTGTTAGCGAGAAAGTGAGGTTCGATAACCCCTGGATGTTTGCCACCGGGGGGCTGCTCATTTTACTGATTGCGTTAGGTGTTTACTCCCATCTGCAAACTAAAAAGCTGCAAAAAAGCCTGAAGTTTGAAGAATTTAAAAATAAGGAAATGCAGAAGAAGGTCAAGCTGGCCCTCAAAACCATTTCTAATATGGAGCGCAACCCAGACCTGATTCACTCCCGGGAGTTCAACCTGGACTACCTGCGCATGCGGATGGACGAAGAGCGGTTCCACTTCGCCATTGTGAACCAAATTAAAGTCAAGGTGAAACAAAAGATCGCCATTGCCCTGCGTCCCCGGCAGGCGGAAATTGGCATGATCGGCATCGCCAGTAAGCCCCGCAGTGTGGACGAAATCTTTGATGTGGAATATTCCCCCAAAGACGAGATCAACGCTAAGAAACGAGTCTTGTTCCGAATTCAGATTAAGCTGGCGAAGCTGCCAACCCAGGCCACCTCAGCCACCATCAGTCAGCTGATTGACTGTATTGAAAACTTTATGAGCCCCGACGCCGAGGATAACCACTGGCAACCCACTATTCAGGGGCGCATTGCCTACATGCATTGGGACCAGAAGGCAAAACCTACCCCGCTGCTGGTGATTGAGCAATCCAATGAAGGGGTGAATGTCACCCTGCGCAGCAAGAATACTATCCCAGATACCTCAAGTGTCGCGGGGCCGGTTAAACCGCGGACCCCCCGAAAGGCTTAGAGCATCGGTACAGTATCCCCCATCTATTACCCAGGTAGAGCCTGGGCACCTCGGGACTGCGGCTTTGCCGTTTCACTACCGAGGCAGGGCCGCCGGGGTGGATGCCAATGCAGAGCATGGGAACGAGGGGAGATGTTTTGTAGACCGAGCATGTCCCCTCCGCCTGGATCAGATTCCGCCCAAAGCCCTCTGGATGCGCCCGGAGCCATTAGTGCACTGCGGTTTCTAACCCCAGGTCAGGCAGGGGTTCGGGCGACCCGCTGGTGCGAGCTTCGGCCATGTCGTTAATGATGGCGTCGAGCAACTGCTCGCGCAAATCGGGTATAACGGCTAAGGCCCTGGTCCAGTCAGGGATTTGGGTACCGGTGGGGTCTTCCAGGTATTGGCTGCCCGCTTCGCGAATCACCTGCTCAAACGTTTCTACGGTGACCTCTTCTTTATGGCGGTCGTAGTCGAGCTGGTTGAACCGGGCGTCGACAAAATACTGCCGGGCCAAATTCTGGGCTTCCCGACGGAATTTAATCCGCAGGGCGCGGATGTGGTCTTCCCCAATGGCAACCTGTTCGGTTTCGGTCAGGGTGCGCAATATCGAGTGCAGAATATCCCGGCACATTTTCTGCAAACCCGAATTTGGAGTGGTTCCCAGGGATTGGTGCTTATGCTCAAAAATGCCCAGGTCTATTTGCGCCACCCGCTTCAGGGCCACGTTGCGATACACTTCCGCCAGTAGTCCTACCTCCAGACCCCAGTTGGCGGGAATGCGCGTATTCAGGGCCAGGTCGCTGGTCAGGGCAAATTCCCCGGAGAGGGGGTAGCGGTAGGCATCGAGGTAGCGCAGATAGTCGCGGTAGCCAAACAACTCCATCAAAGAGGTGATCAGCGGAGTGACAAACAGTCGAGTGACGCGACCATGGAGGTGGCGGGGATTTTCGCCAATGCGGGCGTAGTAGGCTTTGCTAAAGGCGATGCCAAACTCCCGCTCCAGCAGGGGATAGAGTAGCCGCAGGGGGTAAGTGCGATCGTAGGTGGTGATGTCGGCATCGTGGAGGGCAATGGCGGCGGCATCCAGGGTGGCAACCCCCAGCCCGAGCCAGACGGCTCGTCCCTTACCGCGAAACCGAAGTAAATCCAGACCCCGCTCCTTTAGAGTTTGGAGCAGGGCGGTTACCCGCGGACCGTTTTCCCACAGCACAAAAGTAGGTTGGGGCAGCGGTTCAAAGAATTGCACCGCCTTCACATATTGCTCGAAGGTTTCGGCATAAAGGCAGATGATGACATTGTTAACAAACGGGCAGCGGCTGAGATGGTCCCGAATGTTGGTGAGGGCCGGACGCTCCAACTCTTCATAAAGAGATGGGATTAATACCGCGGTCGGGTCGGTTTGACTGAGTTCTGTGATGCGACTTTCGAGTTGATCAGTGTCACATCCTAGGTCGTGAATTGTCGTAATTAGCTCTTGCTTATAATCCATGAAACCTGAACCCCTAACTGATGACCCAATCATAGGGATAATTGGTGACTTTAGGATGTCAGAACAACTACGAATCCGACCACAGTGGTTGGGTCTTTAAGGGGAACCAGCGTCCTGCCGCAGGCCTTTACTTCGGCAGGGGGGCTGAACCTGATCTGGAAAAATATCGTAGGGGCTTATTTCAACCATCCCTTTAAACGAGAGGCTACCTGGGGACGACGTAGTTTGCGCATGGCTTTGGTTTGAATTTGCCGTACCCGTTCCCGCGATAGATTGAAAATACAGCCCACCTCTTCGAGGGTGTGAGTTTCGCCGGTGGTCAACCCATAACGTAGGGTGATAATATCTTTTTCCCGTTCGGTCAGCACTTCCGATAGGACACTGGTAATCTCCTGACGCATCATGTTTTCGCTGATTTTTGACTCAGGAGTTTTGGTATTGCTATCTTCAAGCAGCTCCATCAATTCAGTGTCTTCGCCTTTACCTACCCGGTGGTTTAAAGATAGGGACCGTCGCCGGACCTGCTGTAAACTCCGCAGCTGCTCAACGGTGACATCTAAGGCCTCAGCCAACTCTTGTTCGGTCGGATTCCGCTGTAAATCACGGCGCAGATCTCGATGGGCTTTTTTAAGCTTGTTGAGCTTTTCTACGATGTGGATAGGCAACCGAATGGTGCGGGCATCGTTGGCGATGGTGCGGGTAATGCCCTGGCGAATCCACCAGTAGGCATAGGTGGAAAATTTATAGCCCTTGTCTGGATCAAATTTCTCGGTGGCGCGGTTTAATCCTAAAGCCCCTTCCTGAATTAAATCGAGGAAAGGCACCCCTCTATTTAAATAGCGTTTGGCAATGGACACCACTAACCGCAGGTTCGACCGGATCATCCGCCGCTTTGCACATCGCCCCTGGTGCAGCTTTTGCTTAAATTCGGTTTCAGTCACCTGAAGCTTAGCCAGCAGTTCTTCGCGAGTGGGCTGACGCCCCAACTCTTTTCGGAGTTTTTCACTGGCACTGTCTACTTTAGACAAAAAACGCACCTGACGGGCCAGTTCAATTTCTTCACTGGGGCTCAATAATGGATAGCGAGCCATCTCTTTAAAGAAGGCCCCAACGGCATCGTCGGTGAGAGTTTTGCTGTAACCCGACAGACCAATCTCAGCTAGAGAATCAGACCGGGAAAATTTAGCCAGGACCTCCCGATCTTCGTCCCAGTTAGAGGTATCCGTAGTGGCATCGTCACTGGCTTCAATCGATTTTTCCTCTACCTCGTTTAAACCCATTGAGAAGTCATCAGAGGTTTCGTCTGCCCAGGCGATAGTGCTGTCTGTATCCGAGTTAAAAGTAGTAGCCATGGAGATAAATAAAACTGTATGCCTTAGGGTTTGCAGAAGATATATCGGATTGCCCAAAATATGGCAACCCCCGGTCCCCGACTTCTGGCTGGGGACTTAAATTTGTGAGTACACAATACGCATTTTCCAAAGAATTCACGGGCAATGTAACATTTCTTTGGCATCTTGCGTAGTGTAACAGCGTTTTTGGAAAACGAATCGAAAATATAAGGGAAATCTGAAAAGTTTTTTGCTATCCTCTAGGGTTTTGCTCAACCGTATATCAGAGGGCCACCTTAGCGGCTCTAAAAGTCAGGCTGGGGTATTTTGTCCCTCTGTTATCTCCCCCCTCCAGGGGCTAGCCCGGCGTGAAAACTTTCAGGAATTGATCGGAGAAATACCCCCCGCTTATATCCCAGAACTTTTTCCTGAAAATCTGGCAAATTTCCAGAATTCTGATCTGTTTGGGGGAATTACGGATCCTGATGGTCCATTTCCGGTTTTTTAAAGGGCCTAAAGGGGGGTAAAGGTCCAGGACCGCAGGGTTGTTGATGGCCCCAGGGCTTTTTCGGGCTGGGTTGACGGCTGATGATAGATAAGTCTCTGGGTTTCCGGTCCTGGTTTTAGCCTCAAGGAGGAATCGGAAGCTTACACTGGCATAGGTGAATCCCTGAATGATAAGTGCCGGTGGTAATTGCAGACGCTCATGCCCCATCCCGTTGGGTCAATGTCCTGGTGGACTATGGAGGCCAGCCTGGACTCTATACCTATGCTGTACCCGATGAGATGGAGATCCAGCCGGGGGATATTTTGACGGTTCCCTGGCGGCAGCAGCTGATTGGTGCCATCGCTCTGGACCTATTAGATCGCCCCCCTGAGGCTGTTGCACCGAGTCAAATTCGCCCGGTGGATACTGTCCTGAAGCGGCGGTTTTTCTCCCGGGCTTACTGGTCCCTGCTCCAGCGCCTGGCCGATTACTATCAGGCTCCTTTAATGCAGGTTTTAAAGACGGCGCTGCCGCCGGGGCTGCTGGCGCGATCGCAACGGCGGCTGCGCCTCTGTCCTGATCAAGTCCCCGATGCCGTGGATGGTCGGTTATCTCCCGGTGTAGCCCAATTACTGGGGGCGTTGCAAAAGTCCAGGACGGGGGACTATACCTGGCAGTACCTGCAGCGGCGAGGCATTGGCAGCTATCGGGCCATTCAGCAGCTGGTGCAGTTGGGCTGGGCCGAGTCGTACCTGGCACCGCCCCAACCCCCGAAACCAAAGCTTCGCCAGGCGGTGGCAGTGACAGGGCAGAACCGACTGGCCCAGGACGACCTGACCGCCCGCCAGCGGGAAATTTTGTCGACCCTACAACGCCATGGGGGAGAACTGTGGTTGAGCCAGGCCCTGCAGCTGTGCAAAACCACCAGTGCCACCCTGAGACGGTTGGCCGCAGCAGGATTCCTCGTCATTGAACCCCGGGAAGTTCTGCGCACCGCCCATGGCCCTGCCCAGTCCCCTGACCAACCCAAAGCCCTGACGCCGGCCCAGGCTGAAGCCCTGATGGTGATTGCCCAGCAGCAGCGGGCGGTACAGATTTTGCTCCATGGGGTTACGGGGTCTGGCAAAACCGAAGTGTATTTGCAGGCCATTGCCCCCCGGCTGGCGGTGGGGCAATCGGTGTTAGTGCTGGTGCCCGAGATTGGGTTGACCCCGCAGCTTACCGATCGCTTTACCCGCCGCTTTGGTGAACGGGTGTGTATTTATCACAGCGGTCTATCCGATGGCGAACGCTACGACACCTGGCGCAGGACCCTGCAAGGGGACGATCCCATGGTGATCGTGGGTACCCGATCGGCGATTTTTCTACCCCTGCCAAACCTGGGCATGATTATTCTGGATGAAGAACACGACAGCAGCTACAAGCAGGATGCGCCCCCCTGCTACCACGCCCGCACCGTGGCCCGGTGGCGAGCCGAGTTAGACCATTGCCCCCTGGTGCTGGGGTCTGCGACCCCTTCCCTGGAAACCTGGGTGCAATGTGGTGCCCTGGCTACCCATGCGACCCTACCCACCCTGTATGTATCTCTGCCGGAACGGGTGCAGGCGCGGCCCTTCCCCCCGGTGCAGGTGGTGGATATGCGGGAAGAGCTGCAGTTGGGCAACCGCAGTATTATGAGCAACCGTCTTCAGCAGGCCCTGCGGCGCATGAAAGCGGCGGGTAACCAGGGTTTGCTGTTCATTCATCGGCGCGGGCACAGCAGTTTTGTCTCCTGTCGCAGCTGCGGTTACGTGATCATGTGCCCCCACTGTGATGTCTCCCTGTCGTACCATCAGCCCCATGCCCACAGCGCCATGATCCTGCGCTGCCACTACTGTGGTTATACCCAGGGCCATCCCCGCAACTGCCCGGACTGTGGCTCTCCTTATTTAAAGCATTTTGGCAGCGGCACCCAGCGGGTGGTGAATGCCCTGGGGGAAACCTTTCCCGACCTGCGGTGCATTCGCTTTGACAGCGACACCACCCGGACCAAGGGGGCTCATCGGGCTTTACTGACTCGCTTTGCTGAGGGGGAGGCCGATCTTCTGGTGGGTACCCAAATGCTGACCAAGGGCATTGATCTGCCCCAGGTGACGCTGGTGGGCATTATTGCCGCCGATGGCCTGCTCTATATGAATGACTACTGGGCCAGTGAACGGGCCATGCAGATGCTAATCCAGGTGGCGGGGCGGGCGGGGCGGGGGGCCCAACCGGGCGAGGTCATTCTCCAGACCTACACCCCGGACCACCCCGTGATTGGAGCGGTACAGCAGCACAGCTATGCCAACTTCATTGAAACAGAATGGATCCAGCGCCAGCAGTTGCAGTATCCACCGGCAGGGCGACTGGTGTTGTTGCGGTTAGGAGGCCACGACCCGCAACAGGTACAGCAGGGGGCAACAGCCCTGGCCGGCCAGGCTGAGATGCTGTTGCAAGAGGTACCCCACACCCTGCTGGGTCCGGCTCCGGCCCCAATTGTGCGGGTGGCCCGGCGCTATCGCTGGCAGATTTTGCTGAAATTTCCGCCCCCGGCAAAGATTCCTCCATTGCAGAGTCTGAAGGCGTTTTGCCCCAGCGGTGTCAGTCTGACCATTGATGTTGACCCGTTGAATTTGGCCTAGAAAGGTGGGTCAACTCTGGGATTTACCCCCGAAAAATTCCAGAGCTGTTGTGGGCTGGAAGGGGCTAATCGACCCAGGGAATGTCTTCCGCTGGAATGTCATTGGCAGAACGGTACACCTGCGGAGGGATACTTCCCGGCGTCAGAAGGTCGACATCATCCTGGGCCTGATTTTCTCCCTCCAAGGCCTGGCGCAAGGACTGAAAAGCTGATTCAGACTTATGTTCCGGTGCCAGCCCCTGCAGAATCAGATCCAGGGTTTCCTGTTTAATCCAACCCCGCAGCACCGCCAGGGCACCAATCCGGAGACCCGTCTGCATCTGTTCTTTCAACAGGCTATCGAGCTGGCTTTGGTTTAATAAACCCGCCCGCTGTAGATAGACCCCAATGGGGTGATCGGCCCCTCGGGCTACTAGCCTGGGCCACTGCTCAGAAAAAAACTCAAGGGTGGTGCGGTCCAGCCAGCCGCGCAATTCTAAAACGTCACCAATGCGCATGTTGGGGTAGTTACGCTGGTCAACCAGCGCTACTTCTACCTGGGCTGGAGAAATCAGCCCTCCCCTCAGGAGCACCGTACCCAGTGGTTTCACAATAGCGTTCTGAACCATAGCTTTGGACGAGTGCCAACCCTACAGAAGAGGTAGATGCGAATGATCATAACGATCTACTGAACTAACAAAAGTAAGAAAATTTACATTAACTAGACAATTTGCTAGGTTTAGTTCGAAAAAGTTATGACTTTCTTCATCAAGTTAGCATGAAGGTTCTGGGACCTGCCACTCCCCAATAGCTTGAACGCCTGCCATGGGTTTATGACTCAGCCGCTGCCGCCGCGGGATTACATCCGCGGGAATCATTCTCTGACAGCACATATCCCGGATTGTCGGTGCTGCCATCGGGCATGGTCGCAAATTCCAGTCGGGCTCCCGACAGATCGGCATCCTCTAGGTTGGCTTTGTAGAGGTCAGCGTATCGCAGGTCTGCCCCCCGCAGGTCTGCCCCCTGCAGGTCTGCCCCGCGTAAAATAGCACCGTACAGACTGGCCTCGGATAGATCGGCATGGTTCAGTTGGGCTGCGCAGAGGGCCGCATCCCGCAGTTCCGCCTGACTCACCGCGGCCCCCTGCAAATTAGCCCCCACCAGGCTGGCGTAGAGCATCTGGGTTTGGCTGAGATTCGCCTGACGCAAATCGGCCTCTGATAGGTCAGCCCCCTGGAGTCGTGCCTGCACCAGGGAAGCGCCCCGGAGCCTGGCCTGGTGCAGTACCGTGTCGACCATCTCGGTATGGGCTAAATTAGCCTCTGTCAGATCGGCGGATCTGAGGTTTTTGCGGCTCAGGTCTTGGCCCTGTAAATCGGCTTGCCTGTAGTCACAGTTTTTACA